>JASJBK010000023.1 GCA_030066555.1 Halieaceae bacterium | reverse complement strand
GCTGCTGGATGGCTACCGACGCATGCGCGACCCCAACCGCATCCGCATGTCCCTGAGCCGGGTGCCGGACGGCCCCGATGACGATGTCAGCATGAGCCGGGAGCTCCCCAACGGCGGTGCCCGCGTCACGGCCCGCGAGTCTTCGGCTGGCAGGGCCGCAGCCAGCAGCCCGGCCCCCGACGCCAGCGACTTCGAAACCGAGCCTGGTTCGGAACACGGTATGGATGATCCGGAGGCAGCCGCTGCATCGCTGGAAGAACCACCGCTGCTGACCGAGCCGAGCGACCGGCCCGATCCCCTGTTTGATGCGCCCCCTGTCGATGAAACGGCTGTCGCGACCCCGGAACCGTTTTCCATGGGTGCCAACCGCACCGGTGGGGAGAACCTCGACCTGCTCGACGGCATCACCGCCGATGACGATGCCGCTATAAGAGCCGCTGCATCTGACTCCGATGCTCCCGCCGAAGTGCTGATGCTGCACGTTGTGTCCCGTGATGAGGCGGGTTTCAATGGCGAAGACATCCTGCAGGTGCTGCTGGCCTATAACCTGCGCTTCGGCGACATGGATTTTTTCCACTGCCACGAGGAATCCGCCGGCCGCGGCGCCATCCAGTTCAGCGTGGCCAACATGCTGCAGCCGGGGGTTTTCGACATCGACAAGATGTCTGACTTCTCCACTACCGGCCTGATTTTCTTCCTGACCCTGCCGGGTCCGCGCGACATGATGGCGGCCTTCGAGCATATGCTCGACACCGCCCGTGGCGTGGCGGAGAACCTCGGCGGCGATGTACTCGACGAGAGTCGCAGCGCCACCACCCGCCAGACGTTGGAGCACATGCGCCAGCGCATCCGCGACCTCGAACGTAAACTGCTGGCCCAGGCGGGGCGATAATCCCTATGAGCGCGACCGGGTCATCTGCAGCTGCCGATGAGATAGAGTCCCTGCGCGCACAGCTACGCGAGCACAACTACCGCTACTACGTGCTGGACGAGCCCAGCATTCCCGATGCCAGCTACGATCGGCTGATGCGCGAACTGCAGGCGCTGGAGGCGGCCCACCCGGAGCTGGTGACCGAGGACTCGCCGTCGCGCCGGGTTGGCGCCGAGCCCCTTACCGAGTTCACCCAGGTGCGCCACGAGCTGCCGATGCTGTCCCTCGACAACGCCTTCAGCGGCGAGGAGATGGCCGAGTTTGATCGCCGTGTTAAGCAGCGCCTGGAGCGGGAAGAGGACATCGAGTACGCCTGCGAACCCAAGCTCGACGGGATTGCGGTGAGCCTCTTGTACCGCGACGGTGTGCTGGAGCGCGGCGCCACCCGCGGCGACGGTCGCACCGGCGAGGACATTACCCACAATATCCGCACCGTGCAGTCCATTCCCTTACGGCTGATGGGCGAGGGCTTCCCGGCGCTGCTGGAAGTGCGCGGCGAGGTCTATCTGCCCCGGGACGGCTTTGAGGCCATGAACGAACAGGCCCGGGCCGAGGGCGGCAAGCTGTTCGTCAATCCGCGCAACGCCGCGGCAGGGACCCTGCGCCAGCTCGACCCGCGGGTCGCCGCATCGCGCCCCCTGGAGATGTGCTGCTACAGTGTCGGCGTGGTCGAGGGCGTGCCGGCCGGCGCTCATTGGCCGGACCAGCAGTCTGACATCCTCGACCAACTGCAGCGCTGGGGCCTGCGCATCAACGCTGAATCTGCCGTGGTGCAGGGTGTTGAAGGCTGCGACGCCTACTATGAGCGCCTGGCCGACAAGCGCGACAGCCTGGCCTATGACATCGACGGCATCGTCTTCAAGGTCAACGACATCGCGCTGCAGGAGGCGCTGGGTTTTGTGTCCCGGGCGCCGCGCTGGGCCATTGCCCGCAAATTCCCGGCCCAGGAAGAGAGCACCCGGTTGCTGGACGTGGAGTTCCAGGTGGGGCGCACCGGCGCCATTACCCCGGTGGCGCGACTGGAGCCGGTATTTGTGGGCGGGGTGACAGTCAGCAACGCCACTCTGCACAACCGCGACGAGATCGAACGGCTGGGCGTGAAGAAGGGCGACACGGTCATTGTGCGCCGGGCCGGCGACGTGATTCCCCAGGTGGTATCGGTGATAGAAAGCGAGCGCCCCGGTGACGCCCAGGCCATCCGCTTCCCGGACCACTGCCCGGTATGCGACTCGCCGGTGGAGCGGATCGAGGGCGAGGCAGTGATTCGCTGCACCGGCGGCCTGGTCTGCCAGGCCCAGCGCAAGCAGTCGCTCAAGCACTTCGCCTCGCGTCGGGCCATGGATGTCGATGGCCTCGGCGACAAGCTGGTGGACCAACTGGTGGACGAGGGCCTGGTGGAAAACGCCGCCGACCTTTACAGACTTTCCGTTGAGCAGCTGGCCGGTCTCGAACGCATGGCAGAGAAGTCGGCGCGGAACCTCGTGGATGCGCTGGAGACCAGTAAACAGACCAGCCTGGCGCGCTTCATCTTCGCACTGGGAATTCGCGAGGTGGGGGAAGCCACCGCTCTCAACCTCGCCAACCACTTCGGCGACCTGCCGCCCATCATCGCCGCCAGCGAGGAGCAGCTGCTGGCGGTGGACGACGTCGGCCCGATCGTCGCCGACCATATTCGCCAGTTCCTCGACGCTGAACAGAACCTCGAGGTCATCGATGCCCTGGTCACAGCCGGGGTGGCCTGGGAGAAAGTCGAGGTGGCGGACGCCGCCGAGTTGCCGCTGGCCGGCCAGACCTGGGTGGTCACCGGCACGCTGGAAGCTACCAGTCGTGACGGCGCCAAGCAGGCCCTGCAGCAGCTCGGCGCCAAAGTGGCCGGCAGCGTGTCGAAGAAAACCAGCTGTGTTGTGGCCGGGCCGGGGGCCGGGTCCAAGCTCAGCAAAGCCGAGGAGTTGGGCGTCGAGGTGATTGACGAGCAGGCGTTCCTGGCATTGTTGGACAAGCACGGTGTCGAATTGTGAAGGGGAATCCGGTGATGCCCCTGGAACATAGGCAACGGTCCATGGTCATGCCGGCACTGTTACTGGCGGCCCTGGTGCTGGGCGGCTGTACCACCTCGCCGCCGTCGGACGTAAACGACATCTGCGCCATCTTCGAGGAGAAGGACGGCTGGTACGACGACGCGGAGGACTCCCGCAAGCGCTGGGGCAGCTCGATCCCGGTGATGATGGCCATCATGCACCAGGAATCCCGCTTCCAGGCCAAGGCCAAGCCGCCGCGCCGGAAAATCCTCTGGGTCATCCCGGGACCGCGGCCCTCCAGTTCCTACGGCTATACCCAGGCCCTCGAGGAGACCTGGGATGTGTACATTCGCGATGCCGGGAACTACGGGGCTGACCGGGACAAATTCGGCGACTCCATCGACTTCATAGGCTGGTACAACCACCAGAGCTACCGTCGCAGCGGCATCAAGAAGGACGACCCCTACCACCTGTACCTGGCCTACCACGAGGGTCACGGTGGCTTTAACAAGCGTACCTTCAAGAACAAGCAGTGGCTCAAGGATGTGGCGAAGAAGGTCTCGCGGCAGTCATCGCGCTACACCACCCAGCTGAATCGCTGCGAGGAAGACCTCAAGGACAAGGGCTGGTGGCCCTGGTAAGGCTGAATAAGCTGCCGTCATCCCCGCCTGCGCGGGGATGACGGAAAACGCGGGGATGACGGAAAACGCGGGGGTGATGGTAAATACGCTGGATTAGCTCTTGTGAGAGTGTTTCGAGAGTTGGGCTTTGTCATAATGCGGTAATAATTGCGACTTTTAATACCGTGTCTTATATGCCCATAGGGAAAACTGTCATATGAGTGACCGCACGGTACTGATCGTCGACGATGAATTTGCCATCCGCGACATGCTGCGCATGGCGTTGGAGATCGCAGAATTCAACTGCCTCGAGGCGGAGAATATCCAGTCCGCCTATCAGGTCATCGTCGACGAACGACCGGATATCGTGCTGCTGGACTGGATGCTGCCGGGCGGCAGCGGTATCGAGCTGCTGCGTCGCCTCAAGCGCAACGAGGCCACCAGGGATCTGCCTGTGATCATGCTGACCGCCAAGACCACCGAAGACAACGTGATCCAGGGCCTGGACGTGGGCGCAGACGACTACATTACCAAGCCCTTTGCACCTCGTGAGCTGATCGCTCGCATACGCGCACTGCTGCGTCGCAGCACCGGCGGTGTAGAAGAGAGTACCCTGCAGGTTGCCGAACTGACCCTGGACAGCGACTCCAAGCGTATTTTCCTGGCTGGTGACCTCATCGATCTCGGCCCCACCGAATTCCGGCTGCTGCAGTTCTTCATGTCCCACCCGGAGCGCGCTTACACCCGCAACCAGCTTCTGGATCAGGTGTGGGGCGCTAACGTCTACGTTGAGGAGCGCACGGTTGATGTACACATCCGCCGCCTGCGCAAGTCCCTGCAGACTGGGAACCACGATTACAGTCGCCTGATCCAGACCGTGCGCGGTACCGGCTATCGCTTTTCGGCGCGCGGAGTCGCCCTGTAGTGGCCACCGCCAGTTGGTGGAAAGAATTTCGAAAGGTCGTACTCTATTTCCTGGTAGTCGTCGGTCTCGGCGCTGCCTCAGGCTTTGGTCTCGAAGCACTGGCCATCGCCGCTCTGCTCCTGGTTATCTACTGGCTCAACCAGCTGCGCCGCGTGTCCGACTGGATGCGCCGGCCCGACGTCGAGCCTCCCGAGGCACGAGGCCTGTGGGGCGAATTCTTCGATAGCATCTACCGCCTGCAGCGGCACGATCGCGAAGAACGCGACCGCCTGCAAACCGCGGTCAGCTACCTGCGCGATTCGCTGGCCGCGCTCAAGGACGCCGCGGTGTTGATAGACCCCTCGGCCAATATCGAGTGGTGCAACGCGGCGGCCCAGGAACTGCTGGGCCTGCAGTACCCGCGCGATCGCGGCCAGGCCATCGTTAACCTGCTGCGGGTCCCCAATTTCAGCGCCTACTTCATTGAAGGCGACTATCACGAACCATTGCTGATCGAGAGCCCTCTGGACCCGGCGCTACAGCTACAGGTGGAGGTTACCGCCTTCGGCCGCGGCAGCCGGCTCATGTTCTGCCGCGACGTGACCCGCGAGCAGCAGCTCGAGAAGATGCGCCGCGACTTCGTGGCCAACGTGTCTCACGAGCTTCGCACACCGCTTACCGTGATCTCCGGGTACCTGCTGACCCTTATGGATACCGATCTCGGTCAGGAGGAGCGCCTGCAGCGGCCGATGTTGCAGATGCAGCAGCAGGCCGAGCGCATGGAAACCCTGCTGCGCGACTTGCTGTGGCTGTCGCAGATCGAGGCCAGCGAGGGTGGCGAAGAGCACCCGGCCCTGGATATGCGCGATCTGATCAACGAGGTACGGGAGTTTGCCCTGGGCGCCTACCCCGACCGGGTGATCAACACTGAGATCCGCAGCGAGTGCTCTATCAACGGCAATTACAAACACCTGTACAGCGCCGTGTCCAATCTCGTCATCAACGCCCTCAAGTACAGCGAGGGGGATATCAACATAGAGTGGTCGGAAAGGGAGAACGCCTGTTGCCTGGCGGTGCGCGATTGCGGGCCGGGTATCGATGCGGTGCATCTGCCGCGACTGACCGAGCGCTTCTACCGGGTCGACAAGAGCCGTTCCCAGGGTACCGGTGGCACCGGCCTCGGCCTCGCCATCGTCAAGCACGTGCTGGCGGGGCACAATGCCCGTCTGGAGATAGAGAGTGAGGTCGGGGTGGGCAGCACTTTCAGCTGTATATTTGCGCTGTCACACGACTGACACAAAAGTAGGGAAATGAAACCATCTCGGTTCCGGCATCGACGCGTGCCAGCTACGGCAGCGCTTTTCTCCGGCTTGCGGTTGGTGGTGCTAATGGTGCTGCTGCATCCGCTGGCTGTGTCTGCTGCCCTCGACCCGGAGTTACCTGGCTACGCGCCCGCCCGCGGTGTGGCGGGTAATCTTTCCAGTGCCGGTTCCGATACGCTTGCCAACCTGATGACCCTGTGGGCCGAGGCCTTCAAGCGCTACTACCCCAATGTGCAGGTGCAGGTGCAGGCCGCCGGGTCTTCCACCGCGCCACCGGCCTTGACTGAAGGTACCGCCAGCTTCGGTCCCATGAGTCGCGCCATGAAGGACGGCGAGCGGCAGGCTTTTGAAAATCGCTTCGGCTACCAGCCCACGGCAATCCCGGTGGCCATCGACGCGGTGGCCATCTATGTGCACAAGGACAATCCACTCGCCGGCCTTACCCTGCCCGAGGTTGACGCGGTCTTCTCGGCAACGCGTCGCTGCGGACGCAGCGAAAGCATCCGCCATTGGGGTGAACTGGGGCTCACGGGTTTCTGGGAGGGCAGCAACGTCCAGTTGTTCGGGCGCAATTCGGTGTCCGGTACCTATGGCTTCTTCAAACAGGAAGCGTTGTGCAACGGTGACTTTGCGAGCCGCGTGAACGAGCAGCCTGGCTCTGCCTCGGTGGTGCAGGCGATCTCCACCGCGGTCAACGGTATCGGCTACTCCGCCCTCGGCTATCGCACTGCCAGTGTGAAGGCCGTGCCGCTGGCGCGGGCTGAGGGCAAGCCCTTCGTGGCTCCCAATACGGCCACTGCCACCAATGGTGATTACCCGCTGTCGCGCTTGATGTATATCTATGTGAACAAGGTGCCAGGCCGCCCGTTGCCGCCGCTGGAACGTGAGTTCCTGACTCTGGTGCTATCGCGCCAGGGCCAGCAGGTAGTGATCAAAGACGGCTATATCCCGCTGCCCGCTGAGCTGGCGCGGCGCGCCCGCGAGGCACTGCTTCTGTGAGTCGCGCCAGCAGCCCCGAGTGGTGGCCACGCTGGCGCCGCTTCAAGGACCGGTGCGCGACCCTGGTCATCAGCACTGGCGGCGGCGTGGTGTTGTTTACCATCCTCATGCTGTTCGTGTTCCTGATCTACGAAATCATGCCGCTGCTGCGCCCTGCCACCATGGCGCCGCAGCCGCCGCTAGCGCTGGAAGATGTTGGCGCCCCCGCCTGGCTGGAAGCCGAGGAATACGGGATGCTGACTTTCATCCTGGCCCATGATGGCACCGCTCGCTTCAACCGTATCGCAGACGGCAGTGAGGTGAAGCGCATACGGGTGGCGGACGCGGGCCAGCAGCTTGTCGCTGCCAGTCGCCGGGGCGACGGTGCCCTGGCGCTGGGCTATGAGGATGGCAGTGTGCGCGTCATCAGGGGTAGCTACAGCTATACCATCCGCGATGGGCAGCGGCAGGTGAAGCCGGAGCTTGATTATCCCTGGGGGACTGCGCCACTGCGGTTCGGTGAATCGGTGGTGAATCGCCTGGCTATGGGTCTTGGAAGCGAGCTGATGGCGGTGCAGTTTGCTTCCGGGGAGCTCGCCCTGTGGCGGCCACCTGTAACCACGCCGGTGCCAGAGGAAGGCCTTCCGGCTCCGCAGCCGAGCCCGATCTCCCTGGGGGTGCAGCCCGGCGCCGCCTCGCTGCACCTGATGGATGACAATCGCTGGCTGGTGCTGCTGACAGCTGCGGGCAGCTATCAGCTCTGGAGCCTGATGGAGGCCCCGGTGCTGGCGGCTGAAGGCCAGTTGTTCAGCAATGCTGAAGTGCTGACTGCCAGTACCCTGTTGCAAGGCGACCTCTCCCTGATAGCGGCCTCCTCGGCGGGCGGACTGTACCGTTACCTGGTCACCGGGCGCGGCGAGTCGGGCCGGCTCAGTCGCGTGCGCAGCTATGACACGGCAGGGGTAGTCATCGACCGCTTGCTGCCGGAGCACAGGCGCAGGGGCTTCCTGGCTTTTGGCGAGGGCGAACTGCAGTGGTTTCACGCTACTGCTGGCGAGCGCTCCCTGCGCGCGCCCCTGGCGCTGGACGCGTCCGCTACCGTGGCGCTTTCGCCCCGGTCCGACCGTTTGCTGCTGGTCGACGAGCAGGGCCAGGTGCGCCAGTGGTTGCTGGAGAATGCGCACCCCGAGGTATCCCTGACCTCCTTGTGGCGCAAGGTCTGGTATGAAAGTTACGACGAGCCCGCCTGGGTCTACCAGTCGTCGGCCGCCAGTAATAACTACGAGTCCAAGTACAGCATAACGCCGCTGGCCTTCGGCACTATCAAGGCCGCCTTTTACGCCATGCTGTTTGCCATGCCCGTCGCCATCGGAGGCGCCATCTATGCGGCGTTCTTCATGGCGCCGTCACTGCGGCGTCGCATCAAGCCGCTGGTCGAGTTGATGGAAGCTATGCCCACGGTCATTCTCGGTTTCCTGGCAGGGCTGTGGATGGCACCACTGGTAGAGGACAACCTGTCGCAGTTGCTGACTTTGATCGTGCTGCTGCCGGTGGGGGTAGTGGTTTTTGCGCTACTCTGGTCGCGCCTGCCACTGCGCTTGCGCGGGCTGTTGCCAGAGGGCTGGCATGCCATTTTGCTGCTGCCGGTGATAGCTGGCCTGGCGTGGCTGGCGCTGGCCCTGGGGGCGCCTGTTGAACAGCTGTTCTTTGGCGGCGACGCGCGGAGCTGGGTCAGCACCGAGCTGGGGCTTGCCTATGACCAGCGCAATGCGGTGATTGTTGGTATTGCCATGGGTTTTGCGGTGATTCCCACCATCTTTTCCATCGCTGAGGATGCCATCTACTCGGTGCCACGGCACCTGAGCCAGGGCAGCCTGGCCCTTGGGGCGACCCCCTGGCAGACACTGACCGGGGTAGTGCTGCCTACCGCCAGCCCGGGGGTTTTCTCCGCGTTGATGATCGGCTTCGGTCGTGCAGTGGGCGAGACCATGATTGTGCTGATGGCCACCGGCAATACGCCGATCATGGATTTCAATATCTTTGAGGGCATGCGCACGCTGGCGGCCAATATTGCCGTTGAGGTGCCGGAGGCTGAAGTGGACAGCACCCACTATCGCATCCTGTTCCTCGCCGCCTTCATCCTGTTTGTGTTCACCTTCGGTTTGAACACGGTGGCCGAGGTGGTGCGCCAGCGGCTGCGCGCCCGCTACGGGGCGCTGGGATGAGCGTCGAGCGGAAAAGCCTCTATCTGGGCCGCAGGGGTGGAATTGCGCACTGGTTTCGCAGCGGTGAACCCATGGTGTGGCTCAATGCCGGCGCTGTCAGCTTCGCGTTGTTGTCGGTGTTCGGCCTGCTGTGGCTGCTGGCCTGGCACGGCCTGGGCCACTTCTGGCCGCGCGAGTTGCTGGAGTTCAGCGTCAGCCGCGAAGGTGAGCTGTATACCGTGCTCGGCGAGCAGGTTTCCCGCGAGCGCGTCAGCACCGATCAGTTGCGGGCGGTAGGGGTCAGGACTTCGGCCAGCGGCAAGTGGGAGTTGCGTCGCCTGGTCAAGCGCGGCAACCGCGATTTTCTCGATACCGACTTCGCCTGGCTGCTGGATTCAAGCATCGTCGAGATCCGTCGCCCCCGCGCCGTCATGCGGGTAGAGAGACTGGAGTGGGGCAACCTCTACGGGCGTCTGTTGGGCATCGAAGATCGCGGTAAACCTGTGGCCACCACAGCCGCCGCGGACGAAGCAGCGACCTGGGCCCTGTTCCAGGCGCTGGTGGCTGAGAACGAGGTGATGCGAGCGGCGATTCGAGACCTGGAGGGCGAGGAGGTCGGTCGCATCAACTTCGACATGGAGCGGCTGCGCCTGCGCGAGCGACGGCTGGCTCTGGCAGGGGAGGCGCTGCCGGCCGAGCTGGCGGAACGGCGCCGGGCGCTGGAGGCCGACTACGAGGTGGCGCGTCAGCGCCTTCTGACACTCTATGAACAAAGTGAGCGCTACAGCTATCGCGTCGCGCTGGCTGACGGTCGCGAGGTGACCCTGCCGCTGGGCCAGGTGGTACGCGCGATTCTGCCCAATGATATGGGTGTGCTGTCCAAGCTCAATTACTATCGTGTCAGGCTCTGGGAGTTCCTGTCCGACGACCCCCGCGAGGCCAATACCGAGGGCGGCGTATACCCGGCGATTTTCGGCACCGTCCTCATGGTGCTATTGATGTCGATTATGGTCACGCCTTTTGGCGTGCTCGCCGCGGTGTTTCTACACGAGGTGGCGGGGCAGGGCCGCGTAACCCGGGTGTTTCGCGCCGCCGTCAACAATCTCGCCGGGGTGCCGTCCATCGTCTATGGCATCTTCGGCCTGGGCTTTTTCGTCTATGGTGTCGGCGGCGAGCTCGACCGGCTGTTCTTTCCCGAGGCATTGCCCAGCCCCACGTACGGCACACCGGGGCTGATGTGGGCCTCACTGACCCTTGCGCTGTTGACGCTGCCGGTGGTGGTCGTCGCCACCGAGGAAGGCCTGGCGCGCGTTCCCCAGTCGATTCGCGAGGGGAGTCTCGCGCTCGGCGCAACACGGGCTGAAACACTGTGGCGAGTAGTGCTGCCTATGGCCAGCCCGGCGATGATGACCGGGGTGATTCTCGCTGTGGCCCGCGCGGCGGGCGAAGTTGCCCCGCTGATGCTGGTGGGGGTGGTGAAGCTGGCACCAACACTGCCCCTGGACGGAAATTTCCCGTACCTTCACCTGGAACAGAAGTTCATGCACCTGGGCTTCCATATATACGACGTGGGCTTCCAGAGCCCCAACATCGAAGCGGCGCGCCCGCTGGTATATGCTACCGCCCTGTTACTGGTCGTGATTATCGCGCTGCTGAACCTGGCAGCGGTGGCACTCAGGAACCGTTTGCGTGAGCACTACGCCGCGTTGGACGCCCCAGTTTAGCAAGCAGCAGGAAGCGCATGGATAAGCCGGACACTCACGACAAACCCGTGGCTACCCACGGTTTTGACCTCGATGCACTCCATCGCCGGCCCCAGGCCCCCATCCAGGAGGCTGATATCGCGCTGTCCGTTGAGCGGCTCAATCTCAGCTACAGCGGCAAGCCGGCGTTGAGGGATATCCACTTCAGCATTCCCCGGCGCAGGGTCACTGCGTTTATCGGCCCCAGCGGTTGTGGCAAATCGAGCCTGCTGCGTTGCTTCAACCGCATGAATGACCTGGTGGATGGCTGTGTCGTCAGCGGTCGGGTCATGCTGGAGGACACCAATATCTACCTGCCCACGGTGGATGTGTCACAGCTAAGGCGCCGCGTGGGCATGGTGTTCCAGAAGCCCAACCCGTTCCCGATGTCGATATACGAGAATGTGGCTTACGGCCTGCGCATCCAGGGTATCAACCGTAGGCGTCACCTCGATGAAATCGTCGAGAAGTCGCTGCGCTCGGCAGCGCTGTGGGATGAAGTCAAGGACCGGCTGCAGGACAACGCGCTGGGCTTGTCCGGCGGCCAGCAGCAGCGCCTGGTCATAGCCCGTACCATTGCCGTGGAGCCGGAAATGGTGCTGCTGGATGAACCCGCTTCCTCGTTGGACCCGATCTCCACGTTAAGAATTGAGGAGCTCATCTACGAATTGAGATCCAAGTACACCATCGTGATCGTGACGCACAATATGCAGCAGGCCGCGCGGGTATCCGATATGACCGCGTTCATGAATCTGGGCCGGCTGGTAGAGTACGACAGCACCGATCGGCTGTTTACCAATCCTCAGCAGCGGCAAACGGAAGACTACATCACGGGTCGATACGGATGAGGGGCATGGTCGAACAGGACTCCTACCGCCAACATATCTCAGGGCAGTTCAGCCGGGAGCTGGAGCCCGTCACCGCCCGTATGCTGGAGATGGGCGGCGTGCTGGAGAAGCAGGTCTAGATACCAATTGCTCGGACACCTCCCTTAGTTACTCGCCTCTTGCAAAGGTGCGGACATCGCCGATTGTCTTGCGGCAGGTCATGGGTCGCCTACGGGAGTCGCGGCTATTACACTTAGCCCCCTCAAGGAGATCTGCATGTCCCGATTCTGGAACCCCATGGTGGCAGGGCTGTCACCCTATGTGCCCGGCGAGCAGCCGAGCGAGCAAGACCTGGTCAAACTCAATACCAACGAGATGCCCTTTGGCCCCTCGCCGAGGGTAATTGAGGCGATTCACGCCGCGGCCAGCGATGCCCTGCGCCTGTACTCGGACCCGGAGAGCACTGCACTCAAGGAAGCCTACGCTCGCGCCCTCGGCATCGATCCTGCACAGGTATTTCCCGGCAATGGCTCGGACGAGGTGCTGGCCCACACCTTCCGCGCCCTGTTCAACGACAGCGCGCCAATCCTGTACCCGGATATTACCTACAGCTTCTACCCGGTGTACTGCTCGTTCTTCGGCCTCGAGGCGAAGACCGTGCCGCTGACCGACGGCTTCGAGATCGACCTGGCGCAGTACCGCCAGCCCAATGGCGGCATCATCTTCCCGAATCCCAATGCGCCTACCGGTATCGCGCTGCCGCTTGCCGGCATTGAGGCCCTGCTGCAGGACAACACCGACACCGTGGTGGTGGTGGATGAGGCCTACGTGGATTTCGGTGCCGAGTCCGCGGTGTCGCTGATTGATCGCTACCCAAACCTGCTGGTCATCCAGACCCTGTCGAAGTCCCGTGCGCTGGCGGGCCTGCGGGTAGGGGCTGCCTTTGGTGATGCCGAACTGATCGAGGGCCTGCAACGGGTCAAGAACAGCTTCAATTCCTACCCGCTGGACCGGCTCGCGCAGGCCGGTGCCACCGCGGCCCTGGATGACCAGGCGTGGTTCGAGACGCGCCGCGACGAGATCATGGCAAATCGCGAGGCATTGACGGTGGGCCTTGAAGGCCTGGGCTTCGAAGTGCTGCCTTCCATGGCCAACTTCGTATTTGCCCGGCACCCCGCCGGTGAAGCGAGAGCGCTGCAGCAGGGCTTGCGCGCCGAGGGTATCGTGGTACGCCACTTCGACAAGCCGCGCACCCGCGACTTCCTGCGCATTACCGTGGGAACGGCTGACCAGTGTGAAAGAGTAGTGGAGGTACTGGGCGGCCTGCTGGCCGCCTGAGTCTTGCCTGGCTCTCTCCGGACTCTGCCCGGGTCAGAGCTTCTTGAGTATCACGCTGCCGATGCTGTAACCGGCACCGAAAGAGCACAGCACGCCGGTATCGCCGGGGGCGAAATCGTCGTGGTGTTTGTGGAAGGCGATCACCGAGCCCGCCGAACTGGTGTTGGCGTACTCGTCGAGAATGGTCGGCGCTTCCTCGGCGCTGGCCTCGCGGCCCAGCACCCGGCGGCTGATGAGCTGGTTCATGTTGAGGTTGGCCTGGTGCAGCCACATGCGCTTGAGGCCCTGGGCGTCCAGTGACAGGCTACCCAGGTGCTCGAGAATCAGCTCAGCCACCATCGGGCACACTTCCTTGAAGACCTTGCGGCCATTCTGGCGGAACAGCTTGTCGGGCTGGCCGATGCCGCTCTCGTCGCCGCGGTTCAGGAAGCCGAAGTTGTTACGGATATTGTTGGAGAACTTGGTCTTGAGCCGGGTGCCGAGAATTTCGAACTGGTCATCCGAGGTGGCGTTGTCCTTGCGTTCAACCACCACTGCCGTGCACACGTCTCCGAAGATGAAGTGGGCATCGCGATCGCGAAAGTTGAGGTGACCCGAACAGATCTCCGGGTTGACCACCAGAACGCAGTCGGCGCTGCCATTGACGATGCTGTCGCGGGCGGCCTGGATGCCGAAGGTGGCCGATGAACAGGCCACGTTCATGTCGTAGCCCCAGCCCTCGATGCCCAGCGCATCCTGCAGCTCCACGGCGATGGCCGGGTAGGCACGCTGCAGGTTGGAGCAGGCGACGATCACCGCGTCGATATCGGCAGCGGTCTTGCCCGCGCGCTCCATGGCCTCATTGGCGGCGATCACGCCGATCTCGCACTGCAGCGACTGCTCTTCGTTGGGCCGCTCGGCGATGCGCGGCGCCATGCGTCCGGGGTCCAGCACGCCGTCCTTGTCGATCACGTAGCGGGCCTTGATGCCCGAAGCTTTCTCAATGAACTCGGCGGAGGAATGCTCAAGCGCAAGCATGCTGCCTGCAGCGATGGCCTCGGCGTGCTCGGTGTTGTAGTTGTCGACGAACTGGTTGAACGACTCTACCAGTTCCTCATTGCTGATGGACAGAGACGGGGTGTACAGCCCCGTCCCGCTAATGACACAGGCTGTCATTAGCGCTTATCGACAGGCAGGTAGTCCCGCTGGGTGTGGCCGGTGTACAGCTGTCGCGGGCGACCGATGCGGTAGCTGCCGCTGATCATCTCGTTCCAGTGTGCGATCCAGCCCACGGTGCGGCCGATGGCGAAAATCACCGTGAACATGCTGGTGGGAATGCCGATAGCCTTGAGAATGATGCCGGAATAGAAGTCGACGTTCGGGTAGAGCTTCTTCTCGATGAAGTAATCGTCTTCCAGGGCGATTTGCTCGAGGCGCTTGGCAATCGCCAACAGCGGGTCGTTTTCGATGCCGAGCTCGGCCAGTACTTCGTCACAGCTCTGCTTGAGTACCGTGGCGCGTGGGTCGAAGTTCTTGTAGACGCGGTGGCCAAAGCCCATCAGGCGGAAGGGATCATTCTTGTCCTTGGCGCGGGCCACGAACTCGTCGATGCGGTCCGGGTCGCCGATCTCTTCCAGCATGTTCAGTACCGCCTCGTTGGCGCCGCCATGGCTCGGCCCCCACAGGGCGGCGATCCCGGCCGCAATACAGGCGAAGGGATTCGCACCTGAAGACCCCGCCAGGCGCACCGTGGAGGTGGAGGCGTTCTGCTCGTGGTCGGCGTGCAGCAGGAAGATGCGGTCCATGGCCTTGGCCAGTACCGGGTTCACATTGCTCGGCTCGCAGGGCGTACCGAACATCATGTGCAGGAAGTTCTCGCCGTACCCCATGCTGTTGTCCGGGTACATGAAGGGCTGGCCGATGGAGTACTTGTAGCTCATTGCTGCCAGCGTCGGCATCTTGGCGATCAGGCGGAAGGCTGCGACCTCGCGGTGCTTCTCGTCGCTGATGTCGGTGGAGTCGTGGTAGAAGGCTGACAGGGCGCCGACCACGCCGCAGAGGATGGCCATCGGGTGCGCGTCGCGACGGAAGCCGCGGAAGAAATAGGTCAACTGGTCGTGCACCATGGTGTGGTAGCGCACGGTGTTTTCGAAAGTCGCCTTCTGCTCGGCAGTGGGAAGCTCCCCGTACAGCAGCAGGTAGCAGGTTTCCAGGTAGTCGGAGTGCTCGGCAAGCTGGTCGATGGGATAGCCGCGGTGCAACAGGATGCCCTTGCCACCATCGATGTAGGTAATCTGCGATTCGCAGGCCGCGGTGGAAACAAAGCCTGGATCGTAGGTAAACATGCCTTTCCCGGTGAGTCCGCCCACGTCGACCACGTCGGGCCCGATGCTGCCTGAGTAGACTGGCAGATCGATTGCCTCGTCCATGCCATCGATGGAAAGGGTTGCTTTTTTGTCGCTCATGGAGGGTCCTGTTTTCACGCTTGGGCGGGGTGCTCAACTATAGAGTTTCGGTCGAGATTGTCAATTGGACGCAGGCCTCACAAGCCAGCGCTGCCGGGGCGTCGCGTTGTATTTGCAACGCCATGTGCCTATACTCTTGCGCGGTTTCGCGGGAGCGCCATTCAGCGATATAACGACGCATCAAAGCTACGCATCGCACGGCGCGCCCACCACGTCACAGGATCCCGGCAAGAAGGACCGTGGCGCACAAACAACGATACCCCGTACGGGGCCACATACTGGTATCGAACATCGTGAATGACACTAGACCTGTAAACCTGGACCTGAGCACTATCAAGCTCCCGATCACGGCGATCACGTCCATCCTCACCCGCATTTCCGGGGTCATCAATTTCGTTTCTGTCGGCATCATGCTCTATCTGCTGGATATGAGCCTGTCGAGCCCGCAGGGATTCGCCGAGGTGAAATCCCTGCTGGATGGCCCGCTGGTCAAGCTGGTTGTGTGGGGCATTGTTTCGGTGAGCATCTATCATGGCCTGGCCGGCCTCAAGCACCTGGTGGGTGACTTCGGCTATGGCGAGACGCTGGAAGGCGGAGTGCTGGGCTCACGCATCATTATTGTGCTGTCTGTTGTTCTGATTGCGCTGGCGGGGATGTGGATATGGTAACTGCAGTAACTAACCTGGGCCGCTCCGGCCTTTACGACTGGCTGGTACAGCGCGTCAGCGGCGTGATTCTGCTGGCCTGGTTCAGCATTATCGGTACCTACATTGGCATGAACGGCGACATGAGCCATGCCCAGTGGCAGGCCTTCTTCGGCCAGACCTGGATGCAGGTGCTGAGCGTGGCGGCGGTGCTGTCGATCGGCGTGCACGCCTGGATCGGCCTGTGGTGCGTACTGACCGACTACCTGACCACGCGCATGATCGGCGCGAACGGCAACGTCATTCGTGGCATAGCCAGTGCCGTCTGCGGCGTGACCCTGTTTACCTACATGATCTGGGGTCTGCAGATCGTCTGGGTCGGTTGAGCATCGGGCCCGGCTGCTTTGGCGGGTACATTGTTTGGCCCTGCAAGACCCGATACATTTTTAAGAATCCGCGTCTTATGACAGCGATACCTGGAGACACGTGAAACATGGCTTCCATTCGTACCATTTCCTTTGATGGCGTCATCGTCGGTGGCGGCGGCTCCGGCATGCGCGCTGCGCTGCAGCTGGCCCAGTCCGGTTACAAGACCGCAGTTATCAGCAAGGTCTTCCCAACCCGCTCCCACACCGTGTCTGCCCAGGGCGGAATCACCTGCGCGATTGCCAGCGCCGACCCCAACGATGACTGGCGCTGGCACATGTACGATACGGTCAAGGGCTCCGACTACATCGGCGACCAGGACGCTATTGAGTACATGTGTTCGGTGGGTCCGGAAGCGATTTTCGAGCTGGAGCACATGGGCCTGCCGTTCTCCCGCACGGAAGAGGGACGCATCTACCAGCGTCCCTTCGGCGGCCAGTCCAAGAACTTTGGTGAGGGCGGCCAGGCGGCCCGCACCTGCGCGGCGGCGGACCGCACCGGCCACGCCCTGCTGCACACGCTGTACCAGAACAACGTAAAGAACAACACGCAGTTCTTCAATGAGTGGTTTGCCGTAGACCTGGTGAAGAACCAGGACGGCGCGGTAGTTGGCGTGATCGCCATCGATATCGAGACCGGCGAGACCGTGTTCGTGAAGTCGAAGGCCACGGTATTTGCTACCGGCGGCGCGGGTCGCATCTATGCCTCAACCACCAATGCCCACATCAACACCGGTGACGGCGTCGGCATGGCCATGCGCGCCGGCTTCCCCCTGCAGGACATGGAGATGTGGCAGTTCCACCCCACCGGCATCTACGGCGCCGGCACCCTGGTGACCGAGGGTTGCCGCGGTGAGGGTGGCTACCTGATCAACAAGGACGGTGAGCGCTTCATGGAGCGCTACGCTCCCAATGCCAAGGACCTGGCCGGCCGCGACGTGGTGGCCCGCTCCATGGTGCTGGAAATTCTCGAAGGCCGCGGCTGTGGCCCCGAGGGCGACCACGTCTTCCTGAAGCTCGACCACCTCGGCGAGGAGGTGCTGGAGTCGCGCCTGCCGGGCATTCTCGAGCTTTCGCGCACCTTTGCCCACGCAGACCCGGTCAAGGAGCCCATCCCGGTGGTGCCGACCTGCCACTACATGATGGGCGGTACGCCGACCAATATTCACGGCCAGGCCCTGACCGTCGACGCCGACGGCAACGACCAGGTCATTCCCGGCTTCTATGCCTGTGGCGAGGCAGCCTGTGTGTCCGTACACGGCGCCAACCGCCTGGGCGGCAATTCGCTGCTGGACCTGGTAGTGTTCGGCCGAGCCTCCGGTCTGTTCATCGAGGACGCCCTGCGCACCGGCATCGAGCTGCGCGAGCCCAGCGACAGCGACATCGACGAGGCCATGCAGCGCCTCAACAAGGTCAACGCTTCCTCCGAAGGTGAGAAGACCGCGGACCTGCGCAAGGAGTTGCAGACCATCATGCAGAACCACTTCGGTGTGTTCCGCAAGGGCGACTTCATGGCTGAGGGCGTGAAGAAGCTGGAAGAGCTGCGCCCGCGCATCGAGAATGCCCACCTTGAAGACAAGAGCCAGGCCTTCAACACCGCCCGCATCGAGCTGCTCGAACTGCAAAACCTGCTGGAGACGGCCGAGGCGACGGCGATTTCTGCCGAGCAGCGTACCGAGAGCCGTGGCGCTCACGCCCGTGAGGACCTGCCGGAGCGCGACGACGAGAATTGGCTGTGCCACTCGTTGTACCTGCCGAATGAGAAGCGCCTGAGCAAGCGCTCGGTGAACTTCACGCCCAAGACCATGGATGGCTTCGAGCCGAAAATCCGCACCTACTGATTACGAGGATTTCCCGACATGTTGCAAGTCAGTATCTACCGCTACAACCCGGAGACCGACAAGGAACCGTATATGCAGGACCTTGAAGTCGACACCGGCGGCAAGGATATGATGGTGCTGGACGTCCTCGAACTGCTGAAAGGTGAAGACCCGTCCATCACCTACCGCCGCTCCTGCCGCGAGGGTGTATGCGGTTCCGATGGCATGAACATCAACGGTAAGAATGGCCTTGCCTGCATAACCCACCTGTCTGACACGGTGAAAAACAACAAGCTGGTGCTGCGCCCGCTGCCGGGCCTGCCGGTAGTGCGCGACCTGGTGGTGGACATGAGCCTGTTCTACCAGCAGTACGAAAAGATCCAGCCTTACCTGCAGAACAACACGCCGGCACCCGCTATCGAGCGACTGCAGTCTCCAGAGGAGCGTGCCAAGCTCGACGGACTGTATGAGTGCATCCTGTGCGCATGCTGCTCCACCAGCTGCCCGTCATTCTGGTGGAACCCGGACCGCTTCATCGGCCCGGCGGGCCTGCTGCAGGCCTACCGCTTCCTGGCCGACTCTCGCGATACCGCCACTGAGGAGCGCCTGGCCAACCTGGATGATCCCTTCAGCGTGTTCCGCTGCCATAACATCCAGAACTGCGTCAACGTGTGCCCGAAGGGTCTCAACCCGACCCGCGCCATCGGCCACATCCGCACCATGTTGTTGCAACGAGGCGCCTGATACCCTCACGTGTAGAAAAAACCCCGGCCATGACCGGGGTTTTTTTTGTGCCCGTCATTCCCGGGCCCTCCTCTGTCATTACCGCGAAGGCGGGAATCCAGCCCTCGATCTCTGGATTCCCGCCTGCGCGGGAATGACGACAGCGCCTGCGCGGGAATGACCATAGCGCCTGCGCGGGAATGACCGACTGGAACAGGGTCGCCAGTCGCACGAAGCGCCAAAAAAACCCTCAATAACTCCCCCGGAGCGCCGATAGCTACTGCGGAAGCGCCGGTTTGTGTGCGACAATACCGGCGCCCAAAATTCAGCCCACATTTCGGACTCAAGCGCGCATGCAAGAAAGTCAGATGGAGGCGCTCTGGCGGACCTCCCATATCTACGGCGGCAATGCCACCTATGTAGAAGATTTGTATGAAGCCTATCTGATGGACCCCAACGCGGTCCCTGAGGAATGGCGCAGCTATTTCGACACCCTGCCGCGAGTGGACGGCAACCTGCAGGATATTCCCCATTCCACGGTACGCGACCGCTTTGCGCAGATCAGCAAGATGCGGGTGCGCACCGAGGCCACCGTGCAGGCCGACAGCCAGGCCACCGAGTACGAGCGCAAGCAGGTTCGCGTGATCCAGCTGATTTCGGCCTACCGCCAGCGTGGCCACCAGAAGGCCTCGCTGGACCCGCTGGGCATTGCCGAGCGTCAGCATGTGCCCGACCTGGAGCTGTCTTTCCACGAGCTGTCCCAGGCGGACTTCGACACCGTGTTCCAGACCGGCAGCCTGCACATCGGCAAGGCCGATGCCACCCTGGGTGAGATTTACCAGGCGCTGGAGAAAACCTACTGCAAGCATGTGGGTGCTGAATTTATGCACATCACCAACAGTGAAGAGCGTCACTGGGTGATGGGCCGCATGGAAGCCGTGCGCTCGGCACCGGACTTCGGTACCGAGGTGCAGAAGATGCTGCTGCGCCGGCTGATCAAGGCCGAGGGCCTGGAGAAGTCACTGGGCTCGAAGTACCCCGGCACCAAGCGCTTTGGCCTGGAAGGCGGCGAGAGCCTGATCCCGATGCTGTACGAAATGATCCAGCGCTCCGGAGGTTACGGCGCCAAGGAAGTCGTGATTGGCATGGCCCACCGCGGCCGCCTCAATGTACTGATCAACGTGCTCGGCAAGAGGCCCTCGGACCTGTTCGAGGAATTTGAAGGCAAGGCCATCGTCGATACCTCCGGCGACGTGAAGTACCACCAGGGCTTCTCTTCCAACGTGATGACCCCCGGCGGCGAATGCCACCTGGCGCTGGCCTTCAACCCCTCCCACCTGGAGATTGCCTCGCCGGTGGTGGAAGGCAGCGTACGGGCACGCCAGGACCGTCGCCTCGACCCCTTTGGCAGCACCGTGCTGCCCATCGTGGTACACGGCGATGCGGCCTTCGCCGGACAGGGCGTGGTGATGGAAACCTTCCAGATGTCGCAGACCCGCGGCTATCGCACCGGCGGCACGATACATATCGTGCTCAACAACCAGATCGGCTTCACCACCAGCCGCCAGTCCGATGCCCGCTCCACCGAGTACTGCACCGACGTGGCCAAGATGGTGCAGGCGCCGATCTTCCATGTGAACGCCGACGATCCGGAAGCGGTGCTGTTCGTGACCCAGATGGCAATCGACTACCGCAACGAATTCAAGAAAGACGTGGTGGTGGACCTGGTCTGCTACCGTCGCCGCGGCCACAACGAGGCGGACGATCCCTCGATTACCCAGCCGCTGATGTACGACGCGATCAAGCGGCACCCGACCACCCGCGACCTGTATGCCCAGCAGCTCATCCAGCAAGGCGTGATTACCCAGGACGAAGACCAGAAGCTGGTAGACGGATTCCGGGATTCCCTGGACGCCGGTGACCCGCTGGTATCGAGCCTGGTGAGTGAGCCCAACAAGGAGCTGTTCGTCGACTGGACGCCGTACCTGGGCCACGACTTCAACATTCCCAGCGACACCACCATGGACCTGCACCACATGCAGGCGCTGGCGAGCATGATCAACCAGTCGCCGGAAGGCGTTCCGCTCAATCGCCAGGTCAAGAAGATCATGGAAGACCGCCGCAAGATGGCGGGTGGGGCACTGGCCGTGAACTGGGGTTTTGCCGAAACCCTGGCGTATGCCTCACTGCTGGAAGCGGGTTACCCGGTGCGCATTACCGGCCAGGACGTGGGCCGTGGCACTTTCAGTCACCGCCACGCGGTGCTGCACAACCAGAAAGACGGCAGCATCTACATCCCGCTGCAGAACATCAGCGAAGACCAGGCGGTATTTGACCTCTATGACTCGCTGCTCTCGGAAGAGGCGGTGCTGGCCTTCGAATACGGCTACGCCACCACCTCACCCAAGGGCCTGGTGATCTGGGAAGCCCAGTTCGGTGACTTCGCCAACGGCGCCCAGGTGGTAATCGACCAGTTCATCACCAGCGGTGAGCACAAGTGGCAGCGCCTCTGCGGCCTGACTCTGCTGCTACCCCACGGCTACGAGGGCCAGGGCCCCGAGCACTCCTCGGCGCGCCTCGAGCGCTTCCTGCAGCTGTGTGCCGAGCACAACATCCAGGTGATTGTACCGACCACCCCGGCGCAGATCTTCCACGCGCTACGCCGCCAGGCCATCCGCCCGCTGCGCCGTCCGCTGGTGGTGATGTCGCCCAAGAGCCTGCTGCGCCACAAACAGGCCACATCATCGCTGGAAGAGCTGGCCGGTGGCGGTTTCAATGCCGTGCTGGGAGAGACCGACGATATCGACCCCGCGGGTGTGAAGCGCGCGGTGATGTGTTCGGGCAAGGTCTACTACGACCTGCGCGATACCCGCCGAGAGCGCGGCATCGAGGACGTGGCGCTGATTCGCCTGGAACAGCTCTACCCGTTCCCGGAGCCGGAGCTGTACGAGGAGCTGAAGAAATACCCCAACCTGGAAGACGCGGTCTGGTGCCAGGAAGAGCCCATGAACCAGGGCGCCTGGTACTCCAGCCAGCACCACATGCGCCGCGTCGTCCACCGTCACAAAGCAGAAATCTACCTGCGCTATGCGGGCCGAGAGGCCTCGGCTGCACCGGCGGCGGGCTACATGAGCCTGCACCTGCAGCAGCAGGAACAATTCATTAACGAAGCCTTGGAAGAACAGGAATAGGGACATGGCAATTGAGATCAAGGCCCCGGCGTTCCCGGAATCGGTCGCCGACGGAGAAGTTGCAACCTGGCACAAACAGCCCGGAGAGGCTGTAAAGCGCGACGAGCTGATTGTAGAAATCGAGACCGACAAGGTCGTCATGGAGGTAGTCGCGCCGGTGGACGGCAAGCTGGCCTCCATAGCGAAGAATGAAGGCGATACCGTGCTCAGCAATGAAGTGCTAGGCACGCTGGAGGAAGGGGCAGTTGCCAGTGCGGCCGCACCCGCGGCCGCGCCGGCAACTGCCAGCGCTAGTGGCACGGATTCCAGTGAACCCTCTACCCCGCCAGCTGATGCATCAGTTACTGCCGCCGCCGTCGAGGCCGATGACAGCCAGATCGGCCCCGCCGCGCGCCGCCTGGCGGAAGAGAAGAATGTCGACCTGTCTCGGGTGACCGGCACCGGCAAGGACGGCCGCATCCTCAAGGAAGACATTCTCAAGTATTTGAAGTCAGAGCCTGCTCCGGCCCCTGCGCCGGCGCCCGCGCCGGCACCGAGTGGTGCGCCGGCTATCGAAGGGCCCACCAGCGAGCGCGTCGAGCGCCGCGTGCCGATGACCCGCATGCGCAAGCGTATCGCCGAGCGCCTGTTGAGTGTGTCCCAGGACACCGCCATGCTCACCACCTTCAACGAGGTGAACATGGCGCCGGTGATGGCCCTGCGCAGCAAGTACAAGGACAGCTTCGAAAAGACCCACAACGGCACCCGCCTGGGTTTCATGGGTTTCTTTGTGAAGGCAGCCTGTGAAGCGCTGAAGCGCTTCCCCGCGGTCAATGCCTCCATCGACGGTGACGACATCGTCTACCACGGTTATCAGGACATCGGCGTGGCTGTATCCACCGAGAACGGCCTGGTGGTTCCAGTGCTCAAGGACGCCGACTTCATGAGCATTGCCGATGTAGAAGCGCAGATTCGCGATTTCGGCGTGCGCGCCCGCGACGGCAAGCTCGGCATCGAGGAGATGACGGGCGGCACTTTCACCATTACCAATGGCGGCGTGTTCGGTTCGCTGATGTCGACCCCGATCCTCAACCCGCCGCAGACCGGAATCCTGGGTATGCACAAGATCCAGGAGCGGCCGATGGCGATTAATGGCGAAGTCGTTGTACTGCCGATGATGTACCTGGCGCTGTCTTACGATCACCGCCTGATTGACGGCAAGGACGCGGTGCAGTTCCTGGTGGCGGTCAAGGACCTGCTGGAAGACCCGGCGCGGATCCTGCTGCAGCTTTGATGCTGCGCAACCCGTAACAGCCCATTCACACAGATTCGTTATAGGTAGAGATGTATGTCTGAGAAATATGATGTTGTAGTGATCGGTTCCGGGCCTGCCGGCTATGTGGCTGCCATCCGCGCTGCCCAGCTCGGCCTGAAAACCGCGTGCATCGAGAAGGACGCCCACGATGACGGCAAGATCAAGCTGGGCGGTACCTGCCTGAACGTCGGCTGTATCCCCTCCAAGGCGCTGCTGGACAGTTCCTACAAGTACCACGAAGCGGCCGAAGATCTCGGCATTCACGGTATCAACGTGAAGGGCTGCGACCTCGACATCCCGGCCATGCAGGCCCGCAAGCAGAAGATCGTCGACCAGCTCACCGGCGGCATCGGCGGCCTGTTCAAGACCAACGGCGTAACCGCGCTGGCCGGTATGGGCAAGGTATTGCCAAACCATCACGTCGAGCTGACCAAGCCCGATGGCAGCACCGAGGTGCTGGATGCCGCGAATATCATTATCGCGACCGGCTCACTGCCCATCGAAATCCCGCCGGCCCCCTGCGACCACGAGTACATCGTCGACTCCACCGGCGCGCTGATGTTCACCGAGGCTCCCAAGCGCCTGGGCGTGATCGGTGCCGGCGTCATCGGCCTGGAGCTGGGCAGCGTCTGGAACCGCTGTGGCTCCGATGTCGTGGTGCTGGAAGCCCTGGAAGACTTCCTGCCGATGATGGACCACCAGATCGCCAAGGAAGCCAAGAAAATCTTCACCAGGCAGGGCCTGGATATCCGCATGGGTTGCCGGGTGACCAACGCCGAGGTGAAGAGCAAGAAGGTTGAGGTGACCTACACCAACGCCGATGGCGAGACCACCGAGAAGTTCGACAAGCTGATCGTCTGCGTGGGCCGCAGACCGCAAACCGAGAGCGTGCTGTCAGCCGACTGCGGCGTGAACATGGACGAGCGCGGCTTCATCTTCGTCAACGATTTCTGCGAGACCGAAGCGCCCAACATCTATGCCGTGGGCGACATCGTGCGCGGCCCGATGCTGGCCCACAAGGGCTCGGAAGAGGGTGTGATGGTAGCCGAGCGCATCGCCGGCAAGCACGCGCAGATGAACTACGACACCATCCCCAACGTCATCTACACCCACCCGGAAATCGCCTCCGTGGGCAAGACCGAGCAGGAACTCAAGGCCGACGGCATTGAGTACAAGGCCGGCGCCTTCCCGTTTGCTGCCAGCGGCCGCGCCCTGGCCGCCAACGACAGCGACGGCATGGTGAAGATGCTGGCCTGCACCGAGACCGACCGCATCCTGGGTTGCCACGTGGTGGGCCCGTCTGCCGCGGACCTGGTGCAGCAGATGGTGATCGCCATGGAGTTCGGCTCCAGCGCCGAAGACATCCAGCTCACCGTCTTCGGCCACCCGACCCTGTCGGAGGCAGTACACGAGGCGGCGCTGGCGGTGGACGGCCACGCGATCCATATCGCCAACCGTAAAAAGCGCTAGCTGTTCATAAGACCGCTCGGGTCATGAGGGTCTATGGTTACCGAGGGGCGGGCTCACTGGCGGAATGCGTTACTACCCGCTGTGAGCACGGCTATGGAGGGGCGGGCTCACTGGCGGATTGTGGTACCACCGGCCGGCACTATGATTATCGTGGGCGTGCTCACTTTTTGAGCAATGCCCTATATTGAAGACGGTGCGCGAATTCGGGAGAATGAGCGCCGCTTTTGTAGTGCGGGCCCGGGGCTCGCACTTCTCCCAACACAATAATATTGGGGGCGACTCGCGGCCTGCGCCGCGTCAGCATCGCCAGACCTCACTGCACGATTTGCAAGAAAACGGAACGATACAACGATGAACCTTCACGAGTATCAGGGCAAACAACTGTTTGCTGAGTACGGCCTGCCTGTATCCAAGGGGCATGCCGTGGACACCGCCGCTGAAGCGGTCAAGGCTGCCGATGTGATTGGCGGCGACATGTGGGTAGTGAAAGCCCAGGTGCACGCCGGGGGCCGCGGCAAGGCCGGTGGCGTCAAGCTGGTCAAGACCAAGGACGAGATCCACGAATTTGCCGAGCAGTGGCTGGGCAAGAACCTGGTTACCTACCAGACCGATGAGAACGGCCAGCCGGTCAGCAAGATCCTTGTGGAAGCCTGCACGGACATCGCCGAGGAAATGTACCTGGGCGCCGTGGTGGACCGTTCTACCCGTCGTATCGTGTTCATGGCCTCCACCGAAGGTGGTGTTGAGATCGAGAAGGTTGCTGAGGAAACCCCGGAGAAGATCCTCAAGGCCACGGTTGACCCGCTGGTGGGCGCGCAGCCATACCAGGGCCGCGACCTGGCGTTCCGCCTGGGCCTGCAAGGGAACCAGATAAAAGAGTTCGTAAAAATATTCCTGGGCCTGGCGAAGATGTTCCAGGACAAGGACCTGGCGTTGATCGAAGTGAACCCGCTGGTGATCACCGACGAGGGCAAGCTGCACTGCCTGGACGCCAAGGTTGGCGTTGACGGTAATGCCCTGTACCGCCAGGACCAGCTCCGTGAAATGCACGACCCCAGCCAGGAAGACGAGCGCGAGGCCCATGCGGCCCAGTGGGAGCTCAACTATGTGGCGCTGGACGGCAACATCGGCTGCATGGTCAATGGTGCCGGCCTCGCCATGGGCACCATGGACATCGTCGCCCTGCACGGCGGCTTCCCCGCTAACTTCCTCGACGTGGGCGGTGGCGCCACCAAGGAGCGCGTGACCGAAGCCTTCAAGATCATTCTCTCCGACGAGAACGTGAAGGCGGTACTGGTAAACATCTTCGGCGGCATCGTGCGCTGTGACCTGATTGCCGAGGGCATTATCGGCGCCGTGGAAGAAGTGGGCGTACAGGTACCCGTGGTAGTTCGCCTCGAGGGCAACAACGCCGAGCTCGGCCGCAAACTGCTGGACGAGAGCGATTTCAACATTATTGCTGCGGAAGGACTGACCGACGCTGCGAAAAAAGCCGTGGAAGCAGCCGGAGGTGCAGCATGAGCGTCCTGATCAACAAAGACACCAAGGTCATCTGCCAGGGCTTTACCGGCTCCCAGGGTACCTTCCACTCAGAACAGGCCATCGACTACGGCACCAAGATGGTCGGCGGTGTGACCCCCGGCAAGGGCGGCCAGGAACACCTGGGCCTGCCGGTCTTCAACACCGTGGCTGAAGCGGTCGACGCCACCGGCGCCGATGCCTCTGTCATCTATGTACCGGCCCCGTTCTGCAAGGACTCTATTCTTGAAGCCGCCAACGGTGGCGTGAAGCTCATCGTCTGCATCACCGAGGGGATTCCCACGCTCGATATGCTTGAGGCGAAAGTGAAGTGCGACGAGATGGGCGTGCGCCTGATCGGCCCCAACTGCCCCGGCGTGATCACCCCGGGCGAAAGCAAAATCGGCATCATGCCCGGCAGCATTCACCTGCCCGGCAAGGTGGGCATTGTCAGCCGCTCCGGCACCCTGACCTACGAAGCCGTGAAGCAGACCACCGACGCCGGCTTCGGCCAGTCCACCTGTGTGGGCATTGGCGGTGACCCCATCCCGGGCTCCAACTTCATCGACATCCTCGCGCTGTTCGAAGAAGACCCTGCGACCGAAGCTATCGTGATGATTGGCGAAATCGGCGGCACCGCGGAAGAAGAGGCCGCCGCCTACATCAAGGCCAACGTCTCCAAGCCCGTGGTCAGCTACATTGCCGGCGTAACCGCCCCCAAGGGCAAGCGCATGGGCCACGCCGGTGCCATCATCTCCGGCGGCAAAGGCACCGCGGACGAGAAGTTCGCCGCCCTCGAAGACGCTGGCGTTCGCACCGTCCGCTCCCTGGCCGACATCGGCTCCGCCATGGCGGAGATCACTGGCTGGTAACCAATCTGCCGTCGCCCCCCTACGCGGGCCGCCGCGAAGGCGGGGGCCCAGAAGGGGCGCTACGGCGCCCTTTTTCGTGGTCTCAGCTCGGTTCCACTGCCGCTACGACAAGTGCGCCAGGCCATGCATGGGCACAAAGAACACCAGTAAAAACAATAAGATAGTCATCTGGCTTGCTGTCCCTGGCGGTGCCGTGCGGCGTTTTCGACTCTCTTCCACCTGCACCGCCCGTGCAACTTCGTAAGATGGGTAGCGACCCTGTCTGAAGTGGTCATCGGGCTAATGTAATTGCCTGTCCTTGCCGATATAGCCAACAAGCGCTTTGTTTGTTCACCCTGTGGCATGACGATTCGGAACCGGGCATGGCTCTCAACTCATTCGACGATCCTTCATTGAACCGTGAATATCAAGCGACGCTGGCAACCGAGAAGGCTCGCCTGACAAGGATCGCCGTTGCGCTCGGAACACTGCTCAATGCGTCGTTTGCGTTCCTCGATGTATGGGCGCTCCCCTCAGCTCTTGGGACCGTATGGTCACTGAGGGTGGGTATGAACGCCGTGTTGTTTGTGTGCCTTGCGATGACATGGCACAGGCACTTCGAGTCGGTTTACGGAGCAATCTGCGCTGCGATCTTCCTTACGCTCGGGTTCGGTGTAATCGCAATGATCTACCTCGCCGGCCCTGACGACCTGGCTCTGGAGGCATACTACGGCGGGCTGCTGCTCACGACTTTTGCCGCCTGCACGCTGACGTATGTGAGCCTGGTACTGTCAATAGCGATGGCGCTCAGCATGATTGGCGGTTATACCCTGGTGTCCATCCACGTGCATGATTTCCTTCACTCCGGCAAGGCAGTTGTGCTGATGGCCAACCTCTTTTTCCTGGTGGGCGCCACTGTGGTAGGGATTGCTGCACAGACCATGCGAGATCGCTACTCACGGGAAAACTATCTGCTGCGCCTGTCCCTGGAGCGTGACATCGAACTGCAGGAAGAAGAGAAACGCCGGGCGGCCTACCTCGCCGAACACGACGCGCTCACTGGCTTGCCAAACCGGCTCAAGTTCGAAAAGCAGGCGTCAGAGATCGTTTGCGGAACTCAGGGAGCAAACGAGCAAGCCACTGTATTGTTTGTCGATATCAACAAGTTCAAACCGGTAAACGATACCTATGGACACGGCGCAGGCGACCGCGTCCTCAAAGTCATTGCCAGTCGACTCCGCGATTCGCTGCGCGACACGGATGCGCTCGCACGCTTCGGCGGTGACGAATTCGTCATCTGCGCGCGCATTTCTGGCGAGGTAGCGAGCCTGTGCAACAAGTTGATCAAGGCGATCGAACAACCGATCCAGTTGAGGGAGGCCCGGGTGACTGTTTCTGCGAGCGTCGGTGTCGCTATCTGTAATGACCCCGAGACACCACTGGACGACTTGATAAAAGAAGCAGATGAGCAGATGTATCGCCACAAGGAACAGGACTCCCACCTGGTGGCAGTAAAGCGCTGAAAACTGGCGTCAGAGTTCACAAATTCGAGAGCAGTTCACGGAATATTGGAGCAATACGCCCATCCCGGCCGACATCGGCTCCGCCATGGCGGAGATCACTGGCTGGTAAACCTTTCCCTACAGGGAATCGAGAAGGGCGCTACGGCGCCCTTTTTTGTTAGTGTGTGAGGTACAAGCGGGGAGGGGCTGGTTCGATAGCGATGGA
Source organism: Halieaceae bacterium (assembly GCA_030066555.1). GTDB lineage: Bacteria > Pseudomonadota > Gammaproteobacteria > Pseudomonadales > Halieaceae > JANQIO01. The sequence goes on along the minus strand of JASJBK010000023.1, from coordinate 7,478 downwards.
TCTTGAACTGAAGAACAAGCGGGCGTTGGTAACCGGTGCAGATCGCGGAACCGGCAGAGTCATTGCCGAAAGCCTGGCCGCCGAAGGCGCCCTGGTTCTACTCCACGGCGCGACGGAAGATAGCGCCGCTGCGGCGGCGTCTGACGTTGGCGCAGCTCGTCCGGTGTGGGGCGATGTGGCGACTGAGTCAGGTTGTCGTGACATCGTTGCCCAGTCGCAGGCTATCGGCCCCGTGGACATTCTCGTCAACAACTACGGCACGGCCAGTCGCGGCAAGTGGCAGACCGCCAGTGAAGCCGACTGGCTGGATATGTATCAGAAGAACGTTCTTTCAGCGGCGCGCCTCGCCACCGCCCTCGTGCCGGGCATGGCCGAACGAGGTTGGGGGCGAGTGATTCAACTGGGAACCATCGGCAGCCATCAGCCCAACGCGATCATGCCTCATTACTACACCGCCAAGGGCGCCCTGGCGACTCTTTCCGCCAGCCTCGCGCTCGAGGTCGAGGGAACCGGTATCACGGTGAACACGGTGTCACCGGGCTTGATACATACCGAGGAACTCGAAGCCGGTTACCGCGCGAAAGCCGCCAAACGCGGCTGGGGCGACGACTGGCCTGGGATTCTGGCGAAGTTGGTGGAAGAAGACTTCCCGAACCCCCAGAGGCGAATCGCCACTCGCCAGGAAGTAGCGGACCTGGTGGTGTTTCTTGCCAGCCCTCGGGCGGGCTTTATTCATGGACAGAACATACGCGTTGACGGGGGCGCGGTTCGCTACGTCTAGACTCGGCGGCGCCTATCCTCTTTTTCATGGGACCCCAAGAAAAACCACGCACCGTTTTCAGCCCAAGCTATTGAATGCATTGTCTTTTCGGGCTCTATGAGCCATCACGGGCTGAGCGAATATGGTGAAATTGCTAGTTCCGTTGGCGCACTTTGTCGCTAGGCCACTTGGCCTAGGCCTTCTAAAGGCTTGTTTTACTCTCGGTTTCTAACAAAAATCAAAGTCATGAACTCAACGTTTCGCGTCCCAGTGTTATGTCACCTGGGAAACATGCTCAGCTGTTATGTGTGAAGTCCTATGTACAAGATTCTCGCTCCAGCCCTGTTACTAGCAACATTCATGACTGCTTTCATAGGTTGCTCCAATAGGTCCATCTACGAAGCAGTCCAGACTGGCAACATGCATGAATGCCAGTTCAGTCAGGAGTCCGTTCGGGAGCGGTGCATGGAACGAGTCAGCGAATCCTACGAGGATTACGAAAAATCTCGCCAGGAGATATTGGAGGATGAGCTTTAGTCGTGTTCGTTTCTACACATAACAAGTCAAGGCTGCGAAGCGTTATGCGCTGCCTGTGAAATCGAATTAGGAGAAGAGCGTGTCTGATTGCGTCGCCAAATTCTTTGAAGCTTGGCAAATTGAGGAAGCCACACCACGACTTCAAAAGATATCCAGTTCGGTCACTGAGAACATAAGCTACGACGATCCTCGTACTCCCGAAACTCTAAATGGCATTGCTGCCTTGAGTAATTACGTAGGCATGTTTAGTGCAAATGCTCCAGGCTGGTCCGCGAAGGTGGTTAAAAGCGACACCATTGCCAATGTCACACGTGTCACAGTCGCATTCAGCGGGATGGGCCCTGATGACACCGAACAGACTCAACTTGGTCAGTATTTTTTAGAGAAAGATGGAGACCTGATAAGCCGTATGGTGGGCTTTGTCGGTACCGGTGAGTACGAGTAATTTTACGCTAGAGAGTCCCGCGCCTTCCGGGCAAAGATCAACAAAGCGAAGCGAGTATCACTAGTGTCATGGCTACCTGGTTTCGAATTCGGGGGACAGTTCGTTTGATTGCCTGCACGGTAAATCGACGCTAGTGCGCTCAGTGAATTAGAACTGTCACGGGAATTCACCCTCAAAGAGGCGCATAATAGTAGCCACTGCAAGAAAATAGCGGTAGTTTCAGCCGACACAGTATCGGTATCAGGTAGCTATCAATCATGAAGCCAGTATTTCTGCGGCGGTGTGAGTTGGAGCGGTACCTTGTACATCCCCGCAGGTTGCAAACGCAGGGCCAGGCAAGCACCTGGAAGCATCTGCGCGGGTGGATGACAGCGTGGATCTCTCTGTAGCGCCAAGTCTGGCTGCGGCGCTGATTCTGCTGTGGCTGAACTACTATGTGTTGAGCCACCGGCCGGTTGCGGTCATGTGGCCCGCGCTACCCATGACATTCGCGCCGCCGCTGCTGTTCGCCATCGGCGACCTGTTGACCTTTGCCTTTACTGATCCCGAGTTCGCCTGGGTCCCGGTGGCCGTTCTTTACTCCGGAATAATCTTCGTACCGTCGACCTGGTGGTTGCTCGCCCTCCGCTTTGCCGAGGCCCAGGGGCAGCCGCTTGCCTGGGGTAGGTCCCGGTGGGTGTATGCGCCACTCGCGCTGGCGGCATTGCTTTGGATAGGCATGATCAGCAACCCCTGGCACGGTCAGTTCCTGACTCAGGTCATTGGTGATCGAAACCAGTATCACTGGATCTGGTGGGTCCATGCAGTCTCCGGCTATACCCTCGTCACGCTTACTATCAGCCTGTACATTTACCTGGCGATCAAGGTCGATTCGCCGAACAAGCGCGTGCAGATACTCATCATGCTCGCGGCGGCCGCAGTCAATTCAATCGCCAACGCCCTGTACGCGTTTTTCGATGATCTGGTACCCATAGACCCCACAGCCATCGCCTTCAGTGTTTCCGGGATCCTGTTTATCGTCGGCATTCACGGCGCCGGGCTGTTCTCACTCAGTTCGATTACCCTCGCCACCATTATCCGCGGTCAGCCGACCGGTATCGCCGTTACCGACAAGGAGGGAAACCTGCTTTTTTCCAACCCGGCGCTGGAGACCGTGCTGGGGGTTGCCTCGGAATCGCTCACCCCCGATGTGTATTCGTGGCTGGGAGAGCGACTTGAGCTCGAGGATGAATCCATCGATGGGGCTACCCTGAAACATCTGCTCAGAGTTGAACCGACAGCTGTTGTGCAGGCGCGATTGGGTGAACATCGCTGGCTGAAACTACGGGAGGCGCCGGTGGCCTATGACATAGGCAAGGCGACCGGCCACTACCTGCAGATCGAGGATGTCAGCCGTCAGATCAGGGATGAAACCGAAAAAGAGGAACTGCAGGTGCACGTGGCGGAAATGCAAAGGCTTGAGAGCCTCGGAGTGCTCGCCGGTGGCATTGCCCACGATTTCAACAACCTGCTGATGGCGGTGAGCGGCAATGCAGAGCTGGCGAAGCAGTTTAATAAAGAGTCGCGAATCGATCCGTTGTTACAGAGTGTGATCGATGCCAGTGCCAGGGGGGCGCGGCTTACGCAGCAGCTGCTGGCTTACGCCGGTCGAGTGCCGAAGACAGTCCGGGTTCTGGAGCTGAGTGCCCTGGTGCAGGACACTTCTCAGCTGCTCAATGCCGCGGTGCTTCCCCGTGGTCTCGAACTGCATTTTGATCTCGAGCAGCCGGTATGGGTGGAAGGTGACCAGGCACAGCTGGAACAGCTGGTCATGAACCTCACCATCAATGCGGCTGATGCCTGCAGGTCCGGCGGGGGCAGGGTCGAACTCACGACCGGGGTCACGGATATGAACGAGGAGACGCTGGCGTCCTTTTATCACCAGGGTTCGGTTCAACCAGGCCGCTACGGATACCTGGATGTTCGCGATAACGGTATGGGCATGAGCCAGGAAACCCTCAGTCACATATTTGATCCTTTTTACTCCACCAAGAAGACGGGCCACGGGCTCGGTCTGTCAGCGGCGCTGGGCATCGTGAGTACCCACCAGGGAGCACTGCTGGTAGACACCGCGCCAGGCGAAGGTGCTCGATTTCGGATTCTGCTGCCATTGTCAGGGCCGGCAGAAGAGATGGCGATTGCCACGGCGGGGCCTGCGCGGCCAGCTGCCTCGACGATTCTGGTGGTAGATGATGAGGACGCTGTGCGCGAGACGACCAGTGCGCTGCTGAAGGCTAGCGGCGTGAGAGTGATCCAGGCTGAGGGAGGCGCTATAGCGCTTGAGCTGCTCAAAGAGCGGGGCGCAGAGATTGGCGCCGTGGTGCTGGATATCGCCATGCCGCAAATGGACGGTCGCGAGACCTTTCGGGCACTGCGCAAAATGATGCCTCAGCTCCCCGTCGTTTTTGTCAGCGGGCACCCGGGCGACATTCAGACCGAGACTGACGACTACTGCCAGTACCTGATGAAACCGTTCACGCAGGCAAAGCTGATCGAAAAGATACGCGAGGCAGAGAGACACCTACCCTGAATACTGGGGTCGAAGCTATGTTTTGGGAGCGGGCGCTTCGGCGCCCCTTTTTGTGCCCACGCAATAGTGCTGGTATAGACTGCTATAGGTCGCCTCGAGAACAGGAAGACACGGGTGCTGAACTATAAACCGGTCCAGATTGCCTACTTCGTCAACGACATACGGGAAGCCGCCGCCCGCATGGCGTCTACGCTGGGGGCCGGTCCGTTCTATGTGATTGAGAACATCGAGCTGGACTGGTGTGAGCACCGGGGCGAGCCCGGCAACTTCGTTCATTCATCGGCTTATGGTCAATGGGGCGAGCTGATGCTTGAGCTGGTTCAGCAGGAGGGGGAGGGCGCTTCACCGTTTCGGGATATGTATGCGCCTGGCGAAGAGGGTATTCACCATGTGGCCTGCTTCGTCGATAGCATTGACGAAGCCGTCGGGGAGTACGGGCAGCAGGGCTTTCCCCTTGCCGCAAGGGCCCGGGCCAGGGTGGGCACCGAGTTTGCCTTCATCGATACCCGTCGCCTGCTCGGGCATATGCTGGAGATCTACGTGGCGGATGACGCGCTTTCAGGCTTTTATCGACTGGTACAAGAAGCCGCCAACGAATGGGACGGCGAGGACGTTTTCGCCAGTTTCCCGTCGGGCTGATTGGGAGCATCCCTGATCAGGGTTGTTTATCGCTGGGATGTGGAAGGCCAGCTTCTGGTGTTTTGCGCTCGCAAATACCACGCCGTTGCCAGGGTGGGGCCTGATGATGCTTGGTATATTCCATTACCCTGGGCCTTGATGACTGGCGCCGGCGCGTTAATCGAGGGATAGCGCTGCGCTGGCCCGGTGAGCTAGATATTTTCGTGACGGTGGCCGCTAAATGTCGTATTCGGTGAGAAGACTGATTCCTGCTTTGATCCTGGTAGCAAGTTTCCCGCTGTCTGCCTCGGATATCCGTCCCTTTGAATCCGATGGGTGCAGCGCTTTCCCAGATGGCACGCTGCAACAGCAGGAACTCTGGCTGAGTTGCTGCCAGGCCCATGACCTTGCCTACTGGCGTGGCGGTACCTATTCAGAGCGCGAGGCGGCAGACCTGGAGCTGCAGGCGTGCGTGGCGTCGGTTGGCGAGCCGGAAATTGCTGCGCTGATGCTGGCAGGCGTAAGAGTCGGTGGAACGCCGTACTTGCCCACCCAATTTCGTTGGGGCTACGGTTGGCCCTATCCCCGGGGCTATAAAGCGTTGTCCCCCGAAGAGCTCAAGCAGATTGAGGCCGTCGAGAATGCCAGGTAGCCAGTGCAGGCTTGTATGCTACCGGGGCTACCCGCCCGGTAAGGCGCAAGAAGCCTAACGCCTCGGCCCCTGGCGTTATCGTCACAGGTAAGTTCTATGTTCGTACGCAAATACACGGAAGGCGATCGAGATGGGTTGGTGCAGCTGTGGGCTGAGACCTTTCCTGACGATCCGCCACACAACGAACCCGCCCGCATGATTGCGGCAAAAGTGCTGGTTGATGACCTGATCTTTGTCGCTGAGGAGAAGGGGCGAGTTATTGGAGCCTGCATGGCCGGCTACGATGGCCACCGTGGCTGGTTGTATGCCGTCGCGGTGGCCAAGGACCGGCGTCGCGGTGGCATTGGTAAACGCCTGATTGAGCAAGCGGTAGAATCGCTTAAGGAAATGGGCTGTATCAAAGTCAATCTTCAGATTCGTGCCGCCAATCGTGAGGTGCAAGCTTTCTACGAGTCCCTGGGGTTTGTGGTGGAAGATCGAATCAGTATGGGGGCGCTTATGCATGGCTGCTAGATCATGGCGATCAGCAGTGAATCGTCGTTGTCACGCTGCTGCAGGTCGCCTCGGTGGCATGAAGGTGGCGCTGGGCTCTCTTCTTATCCTTGTGGCCGTGGAGGCTGCCGCCACTGGCGTCGTCGCCTATGAGAACGGTCGCATCTGGACTGGCTCAAAATTTGTAGAAGGCTCGATCTTCGTCGCGGGAGGCATCATCGTCGATGCGCCTCCTCCGGCTCGTATAGAACGCCGAGTAGATCTCGCTGGTGCGTTTGTCACACCGCCCTTTGCGGAACCTCATCATCACGTGACCAGTCCCAGCGCGGAGGCCAGTGCGGTTTTTACCGCGCGAGGCGAGTTCTATGTACTCAATGCCACGAGCATCGTCGAGCCTTTCCAGGACTCGGAGGCGTTTTTTGCGCGCCCGGACACCTACGACGTGCTATGTGCCATGGGCGGTTTGACGCTACCGGGTGGGCATCCGGAGCGGCTCTACGTGGAAGTGCTCACCCAGTACGCGTATCCGGGCTGGACCCGGGAGCGGTTTCTTGGCAATGCCTTTCACTATGCAGACTCACTGCCGGCCACGGAGGCGGCGCTGGATCTTCTCGAAGCGCAGGGCGCCGGCATCATAAAGACCTACCTGCTGCATTCAGAAGAGTTCGCGGCTCGAAGGGACGATCCCGCCTACTACGGTAGTAAGGGCCTCGATCCGGAGCTATTTGCGGATATTGTGAGGGCCATACACAAGCGAAATCTGCGGGTAATTACGCATGTGGAGACCGAATACGACGCGCGCGTTGCAGCCAGGGCGGGCGTTGATCTGTTGGCCCACCTGCCGGGATATAACCCTCTGACATCCGTATCTGAACTGGCGCCGCTGATCCTAAGTGATGAAACGGTGGCGGCGCTGGTTGGGGCAGGAACCGCCGTTATCAGCACTTACGGCCTGGCGGCCGCCGGCTACGCGAGGCTTGATCCGGGCGACGAGGCCCTGCAGGCGGTGCGGCCACAACACTATGCGCTGCAGCGCGCCAATATCCAGAAATTGTATTCGGCCGGCGTTACCGTATTGCTGGGAACCGATGGCTTCACGGGAGTGGCGCAGGAAGCGGCCCATCACGTCGAGATCGGCGCGATGACGCCCACCCAGGCGTTGCAGGCGATGACCATCGGGGGGCGCTTTATCTTCCCCGAGCGCGAGCTTGGCTGCCTCCACCCTGGCTGTGAAGCAAGCTTTATTACCTTTGATGAAGACCCGCGCTATTCCAACCCGCGATTTGCCGGGCCTCGGTTTGGCTTGAAGCAGGGCGTGGCGCTTTGAATGCAGGGCCTGGGGGGATATGCGACTCGCGGCAGGAAACAGCCTCCCACGCGTACCTGGTATGGAGTGCGTGTCTTT
>JASJBK010000240.1 GCA_030066555.1 Halieaceae bacterium | reverse complement strand
ATGCATGAATCGACGATTTCCAGGGTGACCACCCAGAAGTACATGCACACACCACGCGGCATCTTCGAACTGAAGTATTTCTTTTCCAGCCACGTCAATACGGCGTCTGGCGGGGAGTGTTCCTCGACGGCGATCAGGGCCCTGATCAAGAAACTGATTGCCGCCGAAAACCCGAGAAAACCCTTGAGCGACAGCAAGATCACCAACCTGCTCGCCGAACAGGGCATCAAGGTGGCGCGCAGGACTATCGCCAAGTACCGCGAGTCCCTCGTGATTCCACCATCCAACGAGCGCAAGCGCCTGGTCTAGCAGCAGCGGACCGGCATGCGTTGCAAGCGTAACAGGAGCGACATATGCAAATCACAATCAGCGGTCACCATGTAGAGGTTACGCCCGCGCTGCGGGAGTACGTGCTTACCAAGTTCGATCGACTGGAGCGACATTCCGAGCACATCACCAACACCGATGTGACCCTGATTGTGGAGAAGCTGGTGCAGAAGGCGGAGGCCAAGGTACATGTTTCCGGCGCCGATATCTTCGCCAATGCGGAATCCGAGGACATGTACGCCGCCATCGACATGCTGGCAGACAAGCTGGACCGCCAGCTCATCAAGCACAAGGAAAAAATGCGCGGCCACTGATGTTCCAGCTCGACCAGCTACTGACCCCCTCGCTGACGTTCTGCGCGACGCCCGGCACCAGCAAGAAGAAGGTGATCGAAACTGCCTCTGGCCTGATTGCCGAACAGCACCCGGAGCTGGAATCCGCCGAAGTCTACAACAACCTGCTGGCCCGGGAACGACTGGGCAGCACGGCCCTGGGTGACGGCATCGCCATCCCCCACTGTCGACTGAGTGGCTGCGAGGAGGCCCTCGGTAGCCTGATCACGCTGGAGGCGCCGGTCGACTTCGATGCCAGCGACGGCCAGTTGGTCGACATCATCTTCATCCTCATGGTGCCGGAAGAAGCGGCCCAGGAGCATCTCGATATTCTCGCCGGGCTGGCGCAGCTGCTGAGCCAGGCGAAATTCTGTGACGCGCTGCGGGAGGCTCGCAGCGACGACGCCCTCTACCAGGCCGCAGTCAGCTACGGGCACTAAACCCTGTGCGCCTGGTGATCATCAGCGGTCGCTCAGGATCGGGCAAGAGTACCGCGCTGCACCAGCTCGAAGACGAGGGCTTCTACTGCATCGACAACCTGCCGGCGACCCTGCTGCCGGCCCTGGTGGAACGTGCCCACTCCGGCGCCCTGTCAGCGGCCGGTCTCGCGGTCTGCATCGATGCCCGCAATGCCCACGTCGATCTGATCCACTTTTCCACCCTGCTCGGCGAACTGCCCGGCGACGTCAAAATGGACATCCTGTTCCTGGACGCCGAGGATGCCAGTCTCATCAAGCGCTTCAGTGAAACCCGTCGACGCCACCCACTGAGCTCAGAGGACACACCGCTGGCGGACGCCATCGCCCACGAACGGGAAATCCTGGAACCTATTGCCAGCGCTGCGTCCCTGGTCATCGATACCAGCCAGATGACCATCTATGAACTGCGATCGGCGATACGGGAGCGGCTGATAGGCTCGCAGTCCGGGGAGATTTCCGTGCTGTTCCAGTCCTTCGGCTTCAAGCGTGGGCTGCCGACAGACGCCGACCTGGTGTTCGATGTGCGCATCCTGCCGAACCCGCACTGGGAGAAATCGCTGCGCCTGAAATCCGGTCGCGACCCGGAGGTGGTGGCGTTCCTGGAACAACAGCCCCTGGCCCTCGACCTGTTCAATGAGATCGCCGACTTCCTGGATAGCTGGCTGCCTCGCTACCGGGACAGCAACCGCAGTTACATCACCGTGGCCGTCGGTTGTACGGGTGGGCAACATCGGTCAGTATACCTCGCAGAAAAACTATACCGCCGCTTCCGGCATGACTACCCGGAAGCCAACCTGCGGCACCGCGAACTCCAGGATGCGCCTGGAGGGGAAGCCCAGGCTTAGACACAGGGCCAAGCATGCTCCGGCAGAAGATTACAATAATCAACAAGCTGGGTTTACACGCACGGGCAGCCGCCAAGTTTGTCAGCTGCGCCTCCGCTTTCTCCAGTACTATCCAGGTCGGTCACGACGACAAGATGGTCGACGGCAAGAGCATCATGTCGATCATGATGCTGGCCGCCGGCAAGGGCACGGAGCTGGAACTCACGATCGAGGGCCAGGACGAGCGCGAGGCGCTGGACGCCATCACGCAGCTGATCGAGAACCGTTTCGACGAGGGCGAGTAATGCGGTACGCGCGGCGCGACATCGTCAGCGCGGTGGCGCCCAGCGCGATGGCGCCCAGTACGGTGGCGCCCGGCACGACGGTGCGCAGCGAGGCGAACTCTAGCGAGGCCTGCTGTTAATGGCCCAGGCCGTCGAGAAGAACCGCACCCAGGCGCAGCTCGATGAGCTGACCCGCGCCCTGAGCAGCGGCACATTCGTCAATGTTCGGCACATGCTCAATGCCCTCCCCGCTACCGATATTGCCCGTCTGCTGGAATCCTCACCGCCGCCCACGCGCGCGGTGCTCTGGCAGCTGGTCGACGAGGAGGACGAGGGTGAAATACTGCAGGAGCTGGGCGACGAGCTGCAGTCCCAGTTCCTGCGCAGCATGGATGCCACCGAGGTAGCCGCTGTCACCGAGGGTCTCGAGCCCGACGACGTCGCCGACATCCTGCAGCGCCTGCCGGAAAAAGTGCTGCAGGAAGTCCTGCGGGTCATGGATGAACAGGACCGGTCCCGCGTTGAGCAGGTGCTCGACTACCCGGAGAACACCGCCGGCGGCCTCATGAATACCGACACCATTACGGTGCGCGCCAGGCATAGCGCCGACGTGGTGTTGCGCTACCTGCGTCGCCACGAGGAACTGCCGGAGATGACCGACAGCCTGATTGTCGTCAACCGCTCGGACATGCTGCTCGGCGTACTGCCACTCAGCCGCCTGCTGGTGGCGGATCCCTCGGCGACCGTGCGGGAGATGATGGACACCGAGGTGGAGGCCATCCCGGCAGAAACCGAGGCCAGCGAGGTGAGCCAGCTGTTCGAACGCAACGGCTGGGTATCGGCGCCGGTGGTGGATGAGGGCGGTCGCCTGCTGGGGCGCATTACCATCGACGACGTGGTCGATGTGATTCGCGAAGAGGCCGATCACTCCTTGATGAGCATGGCAGGCCTCGACGAGGACGAGGATACCTTCGCCCCTGTTTTCAAGACCACGCCGCGCCGGGCGGTCTGGCTCGGCATCAACCTCGCCACCGCTTTCATCGCCGCCTCCGTCATCAACCTGTTCCAGGGCACCATCGACAAGGTGGTGGCGCTGGCGGTGCTGATGCCCATTGTCGCCAGCATGGGCGGTATCGCCGGCACCCAGACCCTGACCGTCATGGTGCGCGGTATCGCCCTGGGACAGATCGGCTTCAGCAACCAGCGCTGGCTGCTGAATCGCGAATTCCTGGTGGGCGTATTGAACGGCCTGCTATGGTCGGTGGTGGTGGCGCTGGCCGCCTCGCTGTGGTTCCAGGACTGGCAGATCGGTGCGATCATCGCCGCCGCCATGGTGATCAACCTGGTCACTGCGGGCGTTGCCGGCACCCTGATACCGCTGCTGATGAAGCGCTACAGCATCGATCCCGCCCTGGCCGGCGGCGTCGTGCTGACTACAGTCACCGATGTGGTGGGATTCATGTCTTTCCTGGGCCTCGCCACACTGGTCTACGGATAATCGCAATGGACGAATTCGAAGACGACGCCGAGCACCTGCAGCCCAGCAAGACTGCGCTGAAGCGCCAGATGACCGCCCTGCAGAAGCTGGGGGAAACCCTGGTCGAACTCAGCGACAAGGAACTTGCGCGTATGCCGATCGAAGATGAACGGGTGCGCGAGGTGATTCACGAGGCGCGTGGCATTCGCAGCCACAGCGCCCGGCGTCGGCACCTGCAGTACCTTGGCAAGCTCATGCGCGGCATCGACCCGACACCCATCGAGCAGGCCCTGGAGGCGCTGCACCAGCGACGCCGGGGCAATGCCGAGGCCTTTCACCGCCTGGAACAGTGGCGCGAGCGCCTGCTGCAGGAGGGCGACCCTGCCGTGCAGGCGCTGCTGGAAGCATTTCCCGGCGGTGACCGCCAACTGCTGCGACAGCTGATTCGCCAGCACCGCCGTGAGGCAGAGGCCGGCAAGCCGCCGGCGGCCAGCCGCAAGCTGTTTCGCTATCTTCGGGAGCTGGCCGGGGAAGACTAGGGCGTTCCTTCGGTCTCCGGCTCCTCTTCCTCTTTCTTCTCCTCCTCGGCGGCTGGCGCAGTCTCCTCGAGGGACTTGGCGCTATCCGCCGTCTGGATCTGCTCACCCTCGCCGGGGTTTCCCGCCGTTTGTTTCTTCCGCTCTCGTGCAGAATTGTCGAAGATCCGCTGGAAGTTCAACTGCGGGTCAGCCCACGCGCCATCAACCCGGTAGACGGCGCTGGAGAAGCGGTCCATCTGCTTGTCGAACACCTTGCTGATCACGTAAACGCCGGCGGCGGCGGGCAGGCCACTGACCAGTGCGAACATCCACGGCAGGTTACTGGCAATAGGCAGGGTTGCGACCATCTCGCCGTCGATAGTCTCGGCGCGGGCATCCGCCACCCCCACAAACTGGAAGCGGCTGCCGCGACCGCGCACGTCGATGCCGGGCACTTCGATCAGCCCCGCGTCGAAGATCAGCTCACCCTCGATGGAGTCGAAGGGAACGCCGGACTTGTAGACGTGCGACAGGTCGAGGCTGAGTTTGTTGACGAACTCCGCGAGGTTGAGAATCGCCACCACCCGCAGGGTGCCCGAGGTTGCGCCTGACGTGTTCAGGAAGCTGCCCTCCTGGACATCCAGGGTCATCCGACCGCTGGTTTCCACCAGAGCGAAATCTGTCGGATCGCCGGGCCAGGTCAGTTCCAGGCCCACGTTGCCGGAGTTGGTTTCAACGATCTGCTCGTACTGGTACTGCTCGAGCACGTCACCGAAATTTACGAAATTCAGCTCGCCCATCAGGCGGGTGAGTTCGCCGGTCTCGCCCCGCAGCCAGTCGAGCCGCATCGGCTTGTCACGACCGAGGATGAGACGCCGCAGCTCGCCGCGAATGTTTTCGAAGTGCAGGTTGGAGCCACTCTGACGCAAGGTGAAAGCGAGATTGCCCCAGTGATCATCCGCCTCGTGGAGATCGGCCACCGTGACCGCGATGGGCGGGAAGTCAAAGTCATCGGCGGGCAGTCCCTCCTCGGCGTTCATCATGTCGGTAAAGCCACCAATCTCCAGGCGCTCCAGGTCGACATCGACGCGGGAGAGGTCCTCCGGTAACACCACGCGACCTGCCGACCATACCGTTTCAAAGTCGATTTCCCAGCGATCCCGGTACTCGAGGCCATCAAGCCGCACGTTGTAGATCTGCTTGCCAAACAGCAGTAATTCCGCCACATCCAGCCCCTGCAGGCTGGTCAGTATCTCGGGGGCTGCTTCATCCTCAGGGAAATACTGCTCGAAGAAAGCCTCCCATTCCGCCCAGTCCAGGAAGTCGATCTGGCCGCCCAGCAGGATGCGGCCCGGCTCGCTGGCGGCTACCGGGGCGGAGAAGCCCAGGCTGCCGCCGGTCAGGCCCACCGCGTCCACATCGAGCCCCAGGAAGGCCGCCTCATCCATGACGATATCGATCCGCTTCGGCCCCGCCG
>JASJBK010000239.1 GCA_030066555.1 Halieaceae bacterium | reverse complement strand
GCCTTTGATGCCACCGGCGGCGGCAAGCTGGCCGATAGCATCATGCTGTGCATGGAGATGGCCGCGGCCAGCGAGATGACCGAGTACAACCGCTACGGCTCCGACACCTTCAAGCAGCTCTACATTTACGGCCGACTCGATCTCAGCCCCACTACCCTGAGCCTGAACTACGGCTTCGCCTGGAGCGTTGGCGGCTTCCTGCTCACCCAATTCCTGCAGAAGGCGGGTCTGGAGAAAGCTGGTGAGATGCGCATGCGGGTGGCCCGTGAAATCAAGACTACCTTCGCCAGCCACTACGCCAAAGAAGTCAGCCTGCCGGAGGCCCTGGCGCTGGACAACATCGTCGAGTACAACAAGAAAGCCACCGGCGACAAGTTCCTGGTCAAGCCCTGGGGCTGAGTTCCCCGCGGCGCCCTAGGCGCAGAGTTCGTAGCAGGGCTGGTAGGTGGCGCTGCCCAGTTTCATCCGGCCCTGCGCCACGAAGCTCGCCAGCAGGGTATCCAGCATCGCCATGATCTCGGGGTCGCCATTGATCTGGTAGGGGCCGTGGGCCTCGACCGCGGCCAGGCCAAACTCCTTGATGTTGCCCGCCACGATACCCGAGAAGGCCTTGCGCAGCTCGGAGGCCAGTTGGTGGGCGGGCTGGTCGCGGTGCAGCGCCAGGCTGGCCATGTTCTCGTGGCTGGGCTCAAAGGTCTGCTGGAATTCATCCGGGATGTGTAGCTCCCAGTTGAAGCAGTAGGATTCATTTTCCCGATTGCGGTGGCGCCGCACCTGGGTCACGCCCTGTCGCAGGCGCTGCGCGGTGGCGGCCGGGTCACCGCAGATGATCTCGTAGTGACGGGTGGCTTCTTCGCCCAGGGTGCTGCGGATAAAGCGATCGATCTCGTCAAAGTAGGCCGCGCTCTCGGCGGAGGCCGACATCACGATCGGCAGTCTGGTGTCCGCATTTTCCGGCTGCATCATCACGCCCAGCAGGTAGAGAATCTCCTCGGCAGTGCCGGCGCCCCCCGGGAACACCAGGATGGCGTGGGCGACGCGCAGGAAAGCCTCCAGCCGCTTTTCGATATCCGGCAGTATGATCAGTTCATTGACGATCGGGTTGGGCGGCTCCGAGGCGATGATGCTGGGTTCGGTCAGGCCCAGGAAGCGGCTGCCGTAGTAGCTCTGCTTGGAATGACCGACTGCCGCGCCCTTCATCGGACCCTTCATGGCGCCCGGCCCACAGCCGGTGGCAATGTCCAGGTGCCGCAGGCCGAGGTGGTAGCCCACCTCCTTGGTGAATTCATATTCGCTGCGCGGAATCGAGTGGCCGCCCCAGCAGACCACGATATTGGGCGGCTCGCCGGTGCGCAGCATGTTGGCGTTGCGCAGCATGCGGAACACGGCGTCGGTGATCCCCTCGCTGCTCTCCAGGTCGAAGCGGTCGCGGCGCTGGCTCATGAAGATCACGTCGCGCAGCGCGGTAAATATATGGTCGCGAATGCCGTCGATCATGACACCGTCGACAAAGGCCACGGCCGGGGCATTGAACAGCTCGAGTTGTACGCCGCGGGACTCGAGGATCACCTGTATCTCGAAGTCTGCGTAAGCTTCGAAAATCTCGCGCGCGTCATCGGTGTCGTTACCGGAGTTCAGTACAGCCAGCGCGCAGCGCCGGAACAGCTTGTGCAGGTCCTCGTCGGCAGAGACCAGGCTGGCGGCCTCGCGGCGCGACAGCAGGCCCAGGTTGCTGCTGGGGCGAATAAAGGCGCGGGAAATTTTCGCGGGTTGGGCCATGGCTACCTCCGATTTGCGCGGAGTATAGCAGCGCAGCGTGTGCGCAATAGCGACAGCGCTTGCTGTGGCCGCGGTGAGCGGATAGCGTGTGTAATCTGGAATCTGAAACGAGGTGGACACGTGGGTACCCGTTCTCGACCCGGTAATCGCGGTCTCCTGCTGGTGATACTGGTCGCCCTGCTGGCGGCCTGTTCCGCCAGCCGGCCATCGGCGTCCGATGTGACGGCATCGCCTGGCGTATTGTCCAGCGTAGTGGAGTGGGAGAGCTACGGTGCCACGCCCGGCGGTACGCGTTTCTCCCCGGCATCCGAGATCACACCCGCCAATGTGCACCTGCTGGAACCGGCCTGGGTGCATCGCTCCGGCGATATTCGCAAGGCCAGCGGCGAGCGGGGCACAGACGGCTGGCAGCCGCAGTCATCCCTGCAGGTCACACCGATTGTGGTCGACGGAGGCCTCTACTACTGCACGCCGTTCAACCGGGTGTTTGCCCTCGATGCAGCCAGCGGTGAACAGCGCTGGGTCTACGACCCGGGCCTGGACACCAGCGAAGACCTGTTGATGAACTGCCGCGGCGTCAGTAGCTGGCAGTCTGGTGAGGCGGGCTTCTGTGAGCATCGCATCTTCACCGGCACCCTGGACGCGCGCCTGATCGCCCTCGATGCAGCCACCGGCAAGCCCTGCCCCGACTTCGGTGACGGTGGCGAGGTAGATACAACGCATCGCATCTCCAAACACGACCCGGTCGAGTACAGCATCACCTCGCCGCCGGCGATCCTCGGCGACCTGGTAATCACCGGCGCCATGGTACTCGACAATATCCGCACCGATGCCCCGGCCGGCGTGGTGCGCGCCTACGATGTGCGCAGCGGCGAGCTGCGCTGGGCGTGGAACCCGGTGCCTCCGAACAGCGAGGCGCTGGACGCCGACGGTAACTACGTCAGCGGCACGACCAATGTCTGGTCCATTATTGCGGTCGATGCCGAGCGCAACCTGGTGTTCGCGCCGACCGGCAATACCAACCCTGACTTTTACGGCGGCCACCGCCAGGGCCTCGACTATTACTCCAGTTCCCTGGTGGCCCTGGACGGTAACAACGGCGAGGTGGTCTGGCACTACCAGTTCGTGCATCACGACATCTGGGATTACGACACTCCGGCCCAGCCGACGCTGGTTGACCTGGAGGTCGACGGCGAGACCGTGCCGGCGGTGGTGCAGGTGACCAAGATGGGCCTGACCTTCGCGCTGCACCGGGATACTGGTGAGCCCCTGTGGCCGGTGGAGGAGCGACCGGTGCCACAGGGTGATTTGCCCAGGGGTGAATACCTGTCGCCGACCCAGCCTTTTCCCACCCATATCCCCGCCACCGTGGAGCAGCCTTTCAGCACCGAGGATGCCTGGGGCCTCACCTTCTGGGACAAGGGGCGTTGCAAGGATCGCCTGGCGGCGCTGCGCAACGAGGGCCTGTATACACCGCCCACCGAAGCGGGCAGCCTGCACTACCCGTGGAGTGGCGGTGGCAATAACTGGGGCTCCCCCGCCATCGACCCGCGTAGCCGCATCATGGTGGTCTACACAGCGCATATGCCGGCTTACATCATCCTGAAACCCCAGGCCCAGTGTGAGGGGTTCGTGCAGCGCCAGGCGGGCACGCCCTACTGCGTGGAGACCGATATGGTGGCCTCACCCCTGGGCATGCCCTGCAGCGCGCCGCCCTGGGGAACCCTGGATGCCATCGATCTGGAGGCCGGCAAGCTGCTGTGGCGGGTGCCGCTGGGCACCACCCGCGATCTGGCACCGTTTCCCTTCTGGTGGATCAAGGGCCTGCCCGGCGCGGGCGCACCGATGATGACCAGCACCGGACTGGTCTTCAGTGGCATCACCAATGAGCACGCCTTCCGTGCTTTTTCGCTGGAAACCGGCGAGGAGCTGTGGAAGACGCGCCTGCCTACTGCCGCCAATGCCCTGCCCATGAGCTATACCGCGGGCCCGGATAATCGCCAGTTTGTGGTGGTGGCGGTCGGCGGGCACTGGAGCGGTGGCAGCCCCGCCGGCGATTACATCATGGCCTTCAGCTTGCCTGCGGCTGCGCCTTAATCGAGGTGCGAATTCGGTTTATGCTCGCGGCTTTTCCGAGGAGCCAGCCATGACAGAGACTCGACTGCGCTCGGTGTTGTATATGCCGGGTATCAACCAGCGCGCCATGGACAAGGCCAAAACCCTGGACTGCGACGCGGTGGTGTTCGACCTGGAAGACGCGGTCGCACCGGACCGCAAGGCGGAGGCCCGGGAGCTGGTGCTGGCACAGCTCGCGGGTGGCGGCTATGGCGAGCGTAGCCTCGTAGTGCGGGCCAACGGTCTCGATACCCCCTGGGGTGAGGACGACCTGCGCGCCTTCGCGGGCGTCGAGCGCATTTGCCTGCCCAAGGTAGAGAGCATCGACCAGCTGCGGGCGGCCCGCGCGTTGATCGGTGCTGAGGTGACCCTGTGGGCGATGGTGGAAACCCCCCGCGGTATCGCCGAAGTGGAGTGCATCTGCGCCGAGCCAGGACTGGAGGCCATCCTCATGGGCACCACCGATCTCGCCTACCAGTTGCGCATTCCCCACCGGCCCGACCGGCTCGGCCTGCTGTACGCGCTGTCAAAGTGCGTGAACGCCGCGCGCATGCACGGCAAGGTAGCGCTGGACGGTGTGTTCCTGGATATCCGCGATGCCGATGCCTATCGGCAGAACTGCGAGCACGGCCGGGCGCTGGGCTTTGACGGCAAGACCCTGATCCACCCCTCGCAGATCGACGCCGCCAATGCAGTGTTCGGTGTCAGCGATGAGCAGCTGGCTCACGCCCGCCGGGTAATCGAGGCCTGGGAGGCCGCCGAGGCGGCGGGCAAGGGTGTGGCGGTACTCGACGACAAGCTGGTGGAGACCATGCATGTCGATGAGGCGCGCCGGATGCTGGCGCTGGCTGAGGCTACAGCTTGAACACCCGGCGCGCGTTGCCGTAGAGGAAGGCGGGTTCCCGCTCGGGCCCCAGTTTCAGTTCCGGCAACTTCCGCAGGCACTGTTCGGGCGACAGCATCGGCCAGTTGGTGCCAAACATCACCCGGTCTGCGCCAAGGGTCTTCATAAATTCCACGAATGCAGGCGGCAGCCGGTGCAGTGCGTAGGCCGAGGTGTCCACGTAGAAGTTGGGAAACTTGATGGTCATCGACACCAGCTCGTCGAGCCAGGGGAAACCGACGTGGCCGCCCACCACCACCAGTTCCGGAAAGTCCAGCATCACGTCTTCCAGGTAGGGAATCAGCCGCCCGGTCTCTGAACGCTTGAGCGGCCCGGTGTGGCCGATCTGGGTGCAGAAGGGCACGCCCAGGTCGCAGCAGGCCGCATAGATCGGGTAGTAGCGCCGGTCGTTGGGGGGCAGGTCCCACAGCCAGGGCACCACCCGCACGCCGACAAAGCGGTCGCCGTCCACCCACTCGCGAATTTCCCGCACCGCCGCCATCGGCTGTGACAGGTCTACTGTGGCGAGACCGCGGAACCGCGCCGGCGCTGCATCGATACTCTCGGCGACTTCTTCGTTGCTGATCAGGCTGCCCTCGGGCCCATGCCAACCTGCCAGCAGGCTGATGTCCACACCGGCCTCGTCCATGGCTGTCAGTGTGCTTGCCACGTCTGGCACCCAGGGGTCGCCCTGATCCTGCCCGGTCCAGCGGCGCAGGGTTGCCAGCCAGGGTGCTTTTGCCATACGTGGAGTGGTGATCTGTGCCCAGACGTCGACGAGGTTCATAGGGATACCGCTTTCAAATACTTCACTAGTGAAGTATATTTCCGGGCAATCGTCAAGGAAGCACCATGTCCGTCCATCGCCGCCGGCTGATCTACCTGCTACACCGCGCCACCCACCGTCTCAAGACCGAGACCGATGCGGCCTTCATGGAAGCCGCCCATATCACCAC
>JASJBK010000238.1 GCA_030066555.1 Halieaceae bacterium | reverse complement strand
GGAGGTCTAGTCGTTGCTGAAGATTCCGAAGCGCTGGTGCAACTGCGCAGAGCAGACCCTATGTTGCTGAGACTGGCGGTAGTTCTTTCCCTGGCCACGCCGATCCTGCATGGCCTGGCGCTGAGTGCGAGCAGCCAGGTGATGGCGGGCGATCCGATCAGCGCCCTCAGCCAGGGTTCCTGGGGCGCCCTGCACACTGCGAGCATAGTGCTGTTCGGTGCCGCCCAGATCATGCTGGCGGTCGCCCTCGCGGGGTTGGACAGTGGCCGCTTCTGGCCCTATGGGCGGGCCTTGCTAGGTGCTAGCGGTGCCGCCTTGTTCTTTGTCGCCTGGTACTTCGCTGCCGCTGAACCCGACGTGCTGCAGGGTCCTGGCGCCAATGACCCGCTATGGGTTGTCGCCACCCTGGTCGGCTTTGCCATGGGCCTGTTGCAGCCGGGATTGCGGCGCCTGTCGCCCCGACTGGGGCATTTCAATGCTACTTGCCTGGCGATCTGGCTGTTGTTGATCCCCGCCATCCTGTTGATCGGCGTGATCTCGCTGGGGGCCTATGAGCGCACTGTGGGGGTGGTCTACGTGGCCTGGGTGGCCGGGCTTGGCTACGCGATTGTCAGGCGTTTCCGCAGCGAGGCATCTTCCTGACGTAGTGGTACATACGCCCGCCGGGTGTTCTATACTCGCGTTCCGGCGTCGCACACGCCCGTCAGGTACATCCCAATACCCACCGCGCCGCTGAATGTGGTGTTCGAGGTAGTTCAACGCAGCATCGCGTCTTCTAGAAGAGGTCACAATGAAAAACGTAATCCAGCTCATTTCCTCCTTGCTGGCTCTAGCCCTCGTGTTGGCAGGGTGCAGCGACTCACCTGCCCCGGCGGAAGCGCCCGAATCGCCGGAGTCCATGAGCGCCGACAGTGGACAGACGATTACCGAGGGCATGTGGCAGCCGCACCAGTTGCCGCAGATCGCAGACGAGCTGAAAAGCCTGGGGCTGGAACTTGATCCGGCAAGCATGACGGATCTCACCGAGTTCCCCCTCAACGCGATTGTCAGCCTTGGCGGGTGTTCAGCGTCCTTTGTGTCGCCGGAAGGCCTGGTGATTACCAATCATCACTGCGCCTATGGCTCTATCTCCTACAACTCGACGGAAGAGAACAACATTCTCGCCAACGGCTTTCTCGCGGAGAACCTTGCCGATGAGCTACCGGCGCGACCGGGCTCACGTGTCTATGTCACCGTGGCGATGGATGAAGTGACCGACAGGGTCAAGGCCGGCCTCACCGACCAGATGGACGGCAGGGAGCGGTACAAGGCGATTGAAGACGCGGAAAAAGCTCTGGTCGCCGAATGTGAGAAAGACGAGGGACATCGCTGCGAGGTCTACAGCTTTTACGGTGGCCTGAATTATTACCTGATCAAGCAACTGGCCATCCGCGACGTACGCATCGTCTATACGCCGGCCGAGAGCATCGGCAAATTCGGTGGCGATATCGATAACTGGATGTGGCCGCGCCACACCGGCGACTTCGCCTTCTATCGCGCTTATGTCGATAAGGACGGCCAGCCGGCCGACTACTCGGAAGATAATGTACCGTTCGAGCCGAAGCACTATTTGCGGGTCGCGAAGCAGGGGCCTAAGGAAGACGAGTTCATCATGCTCGCCGGCTACCCCGGCACCACAAATCGCTACCGCCTGGCGACAGAGGTTGAAAACAGGTTTGCCTGGTACTACCCGACCATGCAGACCCTGCTGGCGGAGTGGTCACAGACCATCGCCGACGCCACCGCCGACAACAAGGACGCCGAGCTGAAGTACGCCAGCCTGGTGGCCGGCCTCAACAATTACTCGAAGAACTTTGGTGGCATGCTGGCCGGCTACGCCCGCAGCGACCTGCTGGAGCGCAAGCGCGAGCTCGAGAGCAGCCTGCAAGCCTGGATTGCCGGCGATGAGAGCCGCGAGGCCCGCTACGCGTCTACCCTGGCTGACTTGCAGGCGCTGATTGCGGAACGGCAGGCGACCCAGGAACGCGACCTGGTGCTGCGCTACATGGATCGTTCCGCCATGCTGTCCGCCGCGCGCCGTTTGTACCGCCTCAGTGTCGAGAATGAAAAGCCCGACGCCGAACGCGAGCCCGGCTACCAGGAGCGCGACCTGACCCGCTTTACGCAGAGTATGCAGAGCATTGAGCGGAACTTTGAAGCCAGTGTCGACCAGGCCATCTGGACGTACTTTTTGAAGCGCTACCTGGCGCTGCCCGAGGACCAGCGTATCGCCTCTTTCGATGCGTTCCTTGGCGATGCGAGCAGCGACGAGGAGCTCGAGCAGAAGCTGACTGCAATGTACGCTGCCACCTCATTGAGCGATACCGATGCCCGGCTCGCGTTGATCGGCAAGGACAGGTCGGTATTTGAAGACAGCGATGATCCGTTCATACAGCTCGCGGTGGCCATCTTTGACGACATGATGGCCATCGAGGAAAAAGACAAGACGCGGACTGGCCGCTTCCAGGTACTGCGTCCACAGTACATGGAGTTGCTGATTGCGTATTACGACGAGTTGGGCAGGCCGGTCTACCCGGACGCCAACTCGTCACTGCGGGTGACCTACGGCACGGTGAAAGGCTACACGCCGCCGGCCGGCACCATCGAGGCGCCGGCTGACGGCAACGACGGCAAGGACAGCTATACGGCATTCACCACGCTGCGGGGCATTGACGCCAAGTACACCGGCGAAGATCCTTTTGATTCTCCGCAAAGGCAGCTGGAACTGATCAAGGACAAGGCCTACGGCAGCTACGGCGACAAGACGCTGGATTCCGTACCGGTGAACTTCCTCGGTACGCTGGACATCACCGGTGGCAATTCCGGTTCAGCGACCATGAATGGGAAGGGCGAGTTTGTCGGTATGGTTTTTGATACCACCTACGAGAGTATCAACTCCGACTGGGAATTCAGCGCCAATACCCGTTCCATCCACGTCGATGTCGCCTACATCCTGTGGGTGATGGAGAACATCGACGGTGCCGACAAGCTGCTACAGGAGTTGGGGGTGCTCGACCGTTAGGCTGCGGCGCGGCGGCGTTCGCCCTGCCGACGCTCGGCAGGGACAATTTCTCCGCTGGCTAAGGTCAGCGGAAACACAACAGTATTTGTCTCCGTGCGTCGATCTCGCCCGGAGCGTACTATGTAAGGGCGTTGCGGATGTTCGAGCCTGTCTTGTGCATAGCGCCGGGCGGCAACCACGAACACGTAGATTGAGAAAAGTATTGCCGCAAGGCCGAGCATTCCCAGCGTTATCAATACTGCTCGCATAAGCAGGCTTCCCGAGGACTTGTTATTTTTTTCGCTAAGATAGCAAAAATCACGCCTTTATGAAGAAACGCTTTATATTCAGTAGCTTGTGCCCATTACGTTGCTGTGAAGTGACGCAACTGTAAAAGGAACTGACAGACCTGCTGCGGTGTCCCGGGTCCCGGAGACGGGTATTCGGGCACACAGTGACCTGCTGTTACGAAGACTGGAATCATGCCATTCACCAAACCCGCTTTCGCCGTGCTATTCGTCTGTACCGCGAACATCTGCCGCTCCCCCATGGCCCAGGGCCTGCTGGCGCAGCGCACGGCAGAGTTGGGTGTTGGTCGCCACGTGCATATCGACTCGGCGGGGGTCAGGGTCGGCATGCCGGGTCAGCGACCGGACCCGCGGGCCCTGGTGCAGCTGATGAATCTCGACATCAAGCTGAAGCGGTGCCGCTCGCGGGCGGTGGAGAGCAGGGATTTCAGCCGCTTTGATTACATCATCGGGATGAACACGCGGCATGTGGCCTGGCTTCGCGAGCACGCCGGGGAGAATTCACGTGCGCGATTAGCATCCATCATGGAATTCGCCGCGAACCCCGACGACATCGAGGTGCCGGACCCTTACTACGGAAACGTGGCCGACTTTGCGCGGGCGCTGGCGCTGCTGCAACGTGGTATCGATGGTTTTGTGGCAGATGTACTGGAGCCCGAATTACAATCGCAGGGTTTTCTACAGCTTGGCAATAAGGGGTAGGGAGGTTAATCGGTAGCGCTACTGCTTCAGGTGGTAGCGTTCCAGCAGGTTGTAGAGCGTCGGCCGGGTGATTCCCAGGGCATTGGCCGCCTCCGTAAT
The DNA here is from genome assembly GCA_030066555.1 of Halieaceae bacterium. Lineage (GTDB taxonomy): Bacteria > Pseudomonadota > Gammaproteobacteria > Pseudomonadales > Halieaceae > JANQIO01. The sequence goes on along the minus strand of JASJBK010000238.1, from coordinate 1,592 downwards.
ATTGTCTTCGCAGTACTGCAGCGCACGCACGACCGCCCTGCGCTCCGCTTCTTCTCGAACCTGCCTGAGATTGAACGGTACGGGCTCTTCCACCGGCTGTTCGAACTCCAGGTCTTCGAGGGTGATCTGGCTGGTATCTGCCATGATCACCGCGCGCTTGATGCGGCTTTCCATCTCCCGCACATTCCCCGGCCAGTCATAGTGCTCGATCGCAAGAATCGCGTCCTTGTCAAAGCCGCGGATGTTGCCTTTGTAGTCCTTGTTGAACTTCTCCAGGAACGCCCGGGCCAGGACGATCGCATCGCCGTCGCGCTCCTTGAGCGCTGGAATGTCTATGGTGATCTCGCTGATACGGTAGTAGAGATCCTCGCGGAATGTGCCTTCCTCGATCAGGCGCTGCAGGTCCTGGTGGGTGGCACAGACGATCCGTACGTCAACCGGGATTTCCTTGCGCCCGCCCAGGCGTTCAATCACCCTCTCCTGGAGAAAGCGCAGCAGCTTGGCTTGCAGCTCGGGGGGCAGGTCGCCGATCTCGTCGAGAAACAGGGTGCCGCCGTCGGCGTGTTCGATTTTACCGATTGTCTGTTGGTTGGCCCCGGTAAAGGCGCCTTTCTCATAGCCGAAAAGTTCGCTTTCCAGCAGGGTGTCCGGTATTGCCGCGCAATTGATGGCGACGATTTTCTCGCCGGCCCTGGGGCTCAGCTGGTGAATTGCCTGGGCGAACAACTCCTTGCCGGTACCGCTGGCGCCCTGCAGCAGGGTGGTGATGTCGGAAGGTGCCACCTTTTCCACAGTCCGGCAGACTTTCAGCATCTGCGGGCTGCTGGCGATAATGCCGTCCAGGGGCGACGTTCGCCCGTATTGCTGGAGCCTGCGATTTTCGGATTCCAGTTCATGGACCCGGTGTGCCCGGTCGACAATGAGCGCCAGGACTTCCTGCTCGACCGGCTTCTGGTAAAAGTCATAGGCGCCGCGGCTGATGGCGGCTATGGCATTGGCGCGATCATCGTCCCCGGTGACAATGATCACCTTGGTCTCTGGCGCCAGTGAAAGAATTTCCTCGAGGGTTGCGAGGCCTTCGCTCACGCCTCCGGGATCCGGCGGCAGGCCAAGGTCCAGTAGCACAACGCTGGGCTGATGGCGGCGCAGCTGATTGATCGCGTCCTCGCGCTCACCGCTTATGACGACCTCGAAGTCACTGAAACACCAGCGCAGCTGGCTCTGCAGGCCTTCGTCGTCTTCAACAATCAGTAAGTGCTTTTTTGCAGCGGCCACTCAGCGGCCTCCGTCTCTGCCGGCTGGCATGGTATCACTATGCGAAACAGCGATCCCGCCCCGGGCGTGGAAGTGACTTCGATATCTCCACCCAGGGAGCGTATGTACTCGCGGCTCTCGAATGCGCCCACCCCCATGCCGGTCAGTCCCTTGGTGGAATCAAACGGTCGGAACAGTCGCTCGCGAACGAAGTCTTCATCCATGCCGGCGCCGTTGTCTTTCACGGAAACGACAGCCGTGGAATCCTCCCGGCACTCCAGCAGAACTTCCACCGTGCCATCTTTTGTGCAGGCTTCCTGCGCATTCTGGATAATGTG
>JASJBK010000022.1 GCA_030066555.1 Halieaceae bacterium | reverse complement strand
GCGGTACTGGTAGCGGCTGTCTATTTCGCGGTGCAGGGCGCGGCCGCAGTGATGCTGGGCGATGTGCTCAATGTCATTGGTGAGCCCGGCGTGGCGGCCCGCGTACTGCTGATTGTGATGGTGGCGGCCTGTACCGCCATTGCCCTGCTGCAGGCCAGCGGCATCGAAAGTCGCCGCCTGCAGAACCTGCGCATACACCTCGCCAGGGGCCTCTACATCAACCTGTATATCAACCGCTGGCTGGGTGCCTTCCGCGCCGACAGCACTCGTCAAGGAGCTTGACCATGAATGCTAGCCTTCCCCCGCATGCCGCAGAAGAGCAGCGCGACGCCGAAATCAGGGCGCTGGATATCAGCGTGGATCGCGCTGCCAGCCAGGCGGCTGCCCGCATTGCGCCGCTGTGGCCCCTGAAGTCTTTCGTTGCGGTCAATCCGCTGCTGGGCATGGCCGAGTGCGATCTCAAGGATGCCGGCTACCTGTCGGCCCGCACCCTGGGTGCGCGCCTGACCATGCCGCGCAGTTACTACGCGCAACAGATTGCTGAGGGCCACATCAAGGACGCTGACATCGCCCTGGCGATCAATGAACTGTCCCGTCACGGTAACCGTCATGTCACCTCTGTTGAGCGGGTGCGCGCCGAGGCGCTCAAGAGCGAAGCGCCGGCAGACCTGTTCAAGCTGCCGACCATGGCCTCGCTGGCCGAACGCCATGACGGCACCGACTGGGAGCGCTTTATCACCGGATCGGTGTCCAACTGGGCGGCCGACTTTTTCGACCAGGGCCTGGCGGTCTGGTCAGCTGCGAGCCCGGATGCGGATCCCTGGACCTCTTATCGAGCAGTGTCCTCGATCGATCGCAGCGCCGAGCTGTTGGGCCTTAAGGGCGCACGCGAAGCCTTCGCCGAGCTGCCCACCGAGCCGACCGCCCTGCTGGTGTTGCTTGCGGAAGAGCTGTCCCTGCCCGAGGAAGCTCTGCAGGATTACTTCCACCGCCTGCTGTCCGATATTGCAGGCTGGGCGGCCTATGCCCGCTACCGCGGCTGGACCCGCGAACTGCGCGGCGAAGATGGCAGCGCGGCCCGCCAACTGCTGGCTATCCGCGCCGCCTGGGAACTGGTCCTCTACCGCTGTCATTCCGATGCCTCGCTGGCCTCCCACTGGCTTGCCAGCCTGCACCACTACACTGACGACGACGCCGGCCAGTGGCTGGCGCTCAACTGGACCGACCTGGCGCTGCAGATGGCCCGGGACTTCGCTGCCCAGCGCGAGCTGGCGGAAGAGCTGGAAAGCAACAGCAGGCAGCAACGAGAAGAATCCCGGCCCGACGTCCAGGCGGCATTCTGTATCGATGTGCGCTCCGAGCGCTATCGCCGCCAGCTCGAGCGCAGCCCCGAGCTGAAGATCGAAACCATCGGCTTTGCCGGCTTCTTCGGCCTGGCCGTCGCGCTGGAATCCAGCACCGATGGCGACAGCGCCCGCTGCCCGGTACTGCTTGAGCCCGGCCATTCCGCTTGTGCCCATGACCACGACCACGGCCATAGCGAAACCAGGCAGTTTGTTAATAGCCGCTGGGCGCGTTTCCAGCGCGCTGGTGTCGCCGGTTTCAGCTATGTCGAAGCACTGGGCCTCGGTTATGCCTGGAAGCTGCTCAAGGCCAGCCTCGGTTGGACCGAGGGGCGCCGCGAAACCGCAATCCCCGAGCTCAGGGCCACGCTGCCGGAGAAGATCGACCTCGCCGAAGGCCTGCTGCGTGGCATGTCGCTGACCAGCCGCTTCGCACGGCTGGTGGTGCTGGCGGGACACGGTGCTTCCACCGAGAACAATCCCTACGCCTCCGCACTGGATTGCGGGGCCTGCGGCGGCCACGCCGGTGATGCCAATTCCCGCATCGCCGCGCAGATTCTCAACGACAACTTTGTCCGTGCCGGGCTGATCGAACGCGGAATCGAGATTCCCGCCGACACCCAGTTTGTGGCGGCCCTGCACGACACCACTACCGACGACATGATCCTGCTGGACGAGGACCTGCTGCTGCCCGGTGCCGAGCTTGACGGCTTCCGCACCCAGGCTGAACTGGCGGGTCGGGCAACGCGCAGCGAGCGCGCCGCATCACTCAGCGAGATCTCCGGTGACGCCCTGCTGCTACGCGGGTCCGACTGGTCCCAGGTGCGTCCCGAGTGGGGCCTGGCAGGCTGCCGGGCATTTATCGCGGCACCCCGCGACAAAACCCGGGGCATCGACCTCGACGGCCGCAGCTTCCTGCATGAGTACGAGCACCAGCGCGACAACGAGCACGCGGTGCTTGAGACGATTCTCACCGCGCCGCTGGTGGTGGCGAGCTGGATCACCATGCAGTACTACGGCTCCACCGTCGACAACCTGCACTTTGGCAGTGGCGACAAGACCCTGCACAACGTGGTCAGCGGCATTGGCGTACTGGAAGGGGTGGACGGCGACCTGCGCACCGGCCTGCCCATGCAGTCCCTGCACGATGGCGAGTCGTTCCTGCACGAACCGCTGCGCCTGATGGCAGTGATCGCGGCCCCGGTTGAGGCCATCGATTACGTCATCTACCAGCATGGCGGCCTGGCAGACCTGGTCAACAACGGCTGGATCCAGATGCACGCGCTGGACGACGAAGGCGTACTCTGGCGCCGCGTCGACAGCGCCGACTGGGTGCCGGTGCTGGAAGACAGCGAGGCGAAAGCCAGGCAAAGCGAGGCCGCCTGATATGCCCAACCGCAAGATTGTCGCCCGCGAACTCAGTGCCCTGCTGAAGGTGCTGTCGCACCCTGACCGGATCCTGATCATCCAGTTCCTGGCCAGTCGCGGCGAGCACAGTGTCAGCAATATCGCCGACAAGCTCGACCTGCCCCAGACCCGCGTTTCCCAGCACCTGGCCCTGCTGCGCACTCACCGACTGGTGGTGGAGCAGGCCGCCGGCCGCGAGCGCATCTACGACCTGTCTACCAACCAGCTGGCCTGGTGGCTGGTGGACGGCGTCGATTTTGTCGCCGGTAACATCGGCGACGTCACCGACGAACAGGTCAGCGACGCCCGCAACCTCTGGGTCGATGCCTTCGCTGACGCCCGGGTCTCATAGCCCACCTGTCCAGACTCCCATAGTCATAAGTTCAACGCTCCGCACTGCGGGGCGTATTCTTGTTCGTCGCAACCTTTGTGAATAGCTCCGTAGGCGGGCGCGAACTGGGTATCTACCCTCCCCGGACACGCTAAAAGCATGCCGTCCATGGCTCGCTCGGCGCCGGCCGTCCTGGCCGGCGACGGTCCGTGGAGGGAGCAGACCCAGCTCACACCCTCTTACCGAGCAGGTTGCAGAGTTAAGGCTACGAGGATCCGGAATGGAAGAAGGCACAATGGGAGTGCGTGTGGCGCCCTTGGGCTCTTCCGGGACCGTCTGCGGCCATGGACGGCATGCTTTTAGCGCGTCCCGGAAGAGCCCAAGGGTGCCGCACGCGCGGCTACAGCGCTACCCCCGGCCCAATCCGCTGGTGTTGGGTATTTCAGCTCGAGAAGGCGACTGGCTGTGATAGCATCCGCCAGCCATGTCTGACGCCGCCCCTGACCATCGCTCTCCCGGCCTGATCGTCCTGCTGGCGTCCCTGGTGGCGCTGGGGCCGCTGACCATCGATATGTACCTGCCGGCCCTGCCTGGCATGGTCGACGCCTTTGCCACCGATACCGCCCGTGTACAGCTCACCATCAGCGCCTACCTGCTGGGGTTTTCCCTGTTTCACCTGGCCTGCGGACCGCTGGCAGACCGCTTTGGCCGGCGCCCGGTGGTACTGGCGGGGCTGGCGCTGTACGCCGCGGCTACCGTGGCCTGCGCGCTGGCCGAGACCATCGAGCAGCTGATTGCCTACCGCGTGGTGCAGGGTGTCGGTGCCTGTGTGGGGCCGACCCTCGGGCGCACCATTGCCCGCGACCTGTACGGGCCACAGGGCGCAGCCCGGGCACTGGCGCTGATTGCCATGATCATGGCCCTGGCCCCGGCGGTAGCGCCAACCCTGGGCAGCCTGATGCTGGCAGTGTTGCCCTGGCCGTGGATCTTCCTGTCGCTGGCCGCCTACAGCCTGCTGGTAGCGATCATTGTGGGATGGAAGCTGCCGGAATCCCTGCCTGTGCAGCAGGCACTGCACCCGGTCAACATCGCCCGCAACTACAGCATCCTGCTGCGCCATGCACAGTTTCGCGAGACCACGGTGGCCAGCGCCCTGCTCTATGCGGGCATGATCTGCTTCCTGTCCGGGGCAAGCTTCGTCTTCATTGAAATGATGGGGGTGCCACTCGAGTACTTCGGCGCCCTGTTTCTGACCACGGTGGCGGGCTATATCGGTGGCAGCGCGCTGAGCGCACGGCTGGCCATCCATCGCCGTTCAGAAACCGTGATGTGGCAGGGTGGCCTCGCCGCCACCGGGGGCGCGGTGCTGATGCTGGTCGGCCCACTGGTCTGGTTTCACCCGGCGAGCATTGTCGTGCCCATGGCACTGTACGTGGGTGGGGTGGGTATCGCACTGCCCCACGCCATGGCCATGGCGCTCAGGCCGTTCGCCGAGATGGCCGGCACCGCCTCGGCGCTGTTCGGCTTCATCCAGATGGGGCTGTCGGCTGTCGCCGGCGCCGTGGTCGGCGCCCTGCTCAACGATTCGCCGTTGCCGATGACCGCCGCAATCCTGCTCTGCAGCCTGCTATCACTGCTGCTGATCTGGCGCCTGCGACACGGGGATATGGCATACTAGCGACCTTCCCTTGAAGGACCCTGACATGGCCGCCCAGGACGTCACCTCGCTGATTGGCAATACCCCGCTGCTGTACCTGCGCGAGGCCTCGGAGCGCACGGGCTGCAAGATCTATGGCAAGGCCGAATTCCTCAATCCGGGCAGCTCGGTCAAGGACCGCACCGCGTTGGGCATCCTGCGCGACGCCGAGGAGCGCGGCGCGATCTCACCCGGGGGTACCGTGGTAGAAGGCACCGCCGGCAATACCGGTATTGGCCTGACCCTGCTGGCCAATGCCCTGGGCTATCGCAGCGTGGTGGTCATGCCGGTCACCCAAAGCAAGGAAAAGATCGAGACCCTGGAGCTGCTGGGCGCAGAGCTGCACCTGGTGCCGGCGACTTCCTACTCCGATGAAAACCACTATATCCATACCGCTGGTCGCCTGGCGGAAAAGCTCAATGCCAGCTCCGACCGGGGCGCTTTCTGGGCCCAGCAATTCGACAATCTGGCCAACATGCGCTTTCATGCAGCCACCACCGGTAGCGAGATCTGGGAGCAGACTGAAGGCAAGGTCGATGGCTTTATCTGCGCCGTCGGCACCGGCGGCACGCTGGCCGGCGTGTCCAATGCGCTCAAGGAGCACAACCCGGAGGTCAAGATCGGCATCGCCGATCCCGAGGACGCCTCGCTATACAACTACTACGCCCACGGCGAGTTGAAGCCCGGTGAAGGCAGCTCGATGATGGAAGGCATCGGCATCAACCACATCACCGAGAATATAGCCCAGGCGCGAGTGGATCACGCCTACCAGGTATCCGACGCCGAGGCCCTGCCCTGGGTGTTCAACCTGCTCAAGCACGAGGGGCTGTGCCTGGGCGGCTCCTCAGGCGTCAACATCGCCGGCGCGGTGCGGATGGCGGAGGAGCTGGGGCCCGGCCATACGATTGTCACCATCCTCTGCGACTACGGCAATCGCTACCAGAGCAAATTGTTCAATCCCGCCTACCTCCGCAACCGCGGCCTGCCCACCCCGGATTGGCTGGAGATCTAGCCAGGGCGCGGCCAGCGCCGCGACAGCAAAACACACTCTCAGGAACAGGCCATGAAGATCGGCATCATCTGCGGTAGCCACCGCGAGAACTCTCAAAGTGAAAAGGTGGCGCGCCACATCGAACGCGCCCTGGTCGAGCAGGGCCACTGCGACGAGACCTGGCTCTACCTGCTCGCCAGCAACCCACTGCCGCTGTGGGACGAGGGTATCTGGGAGGGCGATCCCGCCTGGCAGGAACGCCTGGCGCCGCTCTCGGAGCAGCTTTCATCCTGCGACGGTTTCGTGGTGGTGTCCCCCGAGTGGCACGGCATGGCGCCGGCGGGACTGAAAAACTTCTTCCTGGTATTCACCGGTGGGGGCGAGCTCGCCCACAAACCGGCGTTGATTGTCACCGTGTCGGTGGCCGACGGCGGCTCCTTCCCGGTGGCTGAACTGCGCATGAGCAGCTACAAAAACAACCGCCTGTGCTATCTGCCGGAGCACCTGATCATTCGTTACGTGGACACGGTGTTCAATGACGATCCGGCCGAGAACAAGGCCAGTGCGCAGGAATACTTCGAGGCGCGGCTGACCTACTGCCTGCGCCTGCTCAGGGAATATTCGAAAGCGTTTGTGGGTATCCGCGACAGCGGTGCCGCCAGTCTCGAGAACTACACCAGCGGCATGTAGCCGCCGTGCTTACTCAGCTGAGGCGCTGTTACCACCGGCGGCGGCACGTTCAAGCGCCACCAGGTAATCTGCGATCTTCAGCATATTGGCCTGGCTGCCGGCCTTGCGGGTGGTGATGCGATACTTGCCCGCCACCATCATCTCCGGGGTGCCGCTGATGCGTGCGCCCTTGGCGCGGGCGCCGGCCTGGCGCACCTGACTACCGACGCCGAAGGAGCGGTAGGCCTTGTTGAAGTCTTCGGCGCTCACGCCGTTGGCGACAAAGATCTTGCGGATTTCGTCTTCGCTGGCAAGGCGGTTGCGATCGATATGCATGGCCGCGAACAGTGCGCCATGCAGCGTGTCCAGCACACCCAGAGCCTCGGCCGCGTAGAAAGCCTTGGCGTGGGGCTCCATCGGCGCGCTCCACACGGCGGGAGAGGGAACCAACACCACGTCGTCTGACTGCTGCTTCTTCCACTGGGTGAGCAGGGGCTCGAAGTTGTAGCAGTGGCCGCAGCTGTAGGCAAAGAACTCAACGACCTCTATCTTGTCACCGCTGCGGGTGGATACCGCCGGTGAAATGACGTCGTAGTGCACACCCTCCCGGAACTCCTGAGCCAGGGTCGGCAGGCTGAACAGGGTAAACGCCAGGGCTGTAAGGAACTTCTTCATGATCTGTCTCCCGATCAACTCTCTCTAGACCACACTCTTCCGACTACTAAAGCCAGGGCAAAGTTCAGCTGCTCAGAGCTCAATACAGACCCGCGATGAAGTTGGCTACCGCATCGATCTCGTTGTCCGTCATGCGGTAGGCCACATCACGCATGAAGCGTGCATCGCCGTCGTTGGTGCGGCCATTGGGGTTTTCTTCCAGGGTATTTTCCGCGCCCGTCCGCCACTTGCGCAGCTGGTCGGCGATGTATTCCTTGTGCTGGCCTGCGAGCTTGGGCCAGCCGGCGGGAGCATTACCTGCACCGGTGGCACCGTGACAGGCGCTACAGGCGGCAACACCGGTCTGGGATACACCGGCCCGGTAGACCTTGGCGCCCAGGGTCAGCAGCTTGTCCTCGGCCTGGCCAGGGGTGGTTGCCTGGCTGGCGTAGTAGGCCGCGACATCGGCGATCTGCTCGTCGGTGTAGTTGTCGACCTGGCCGATCATGGTCGGCACCGGGCGACGTCCATCGCGGATGTCCTTGATCTGCTTGATCAGGTAGGCCTCGTTCTGGCCGGCGAGCTTGGGGAAGGTAGGTACGATGCTGTTGCCATCTTCGTTGTGACAGGCAGCACAGGTGACCGTCAGCGCCTTGCCGGCGGCAGCGTCGCCTGCCAGCGCGTTGGCGCTGAGGCTGGCGAGAATGACGAATGCGAATGTGAACTTGTTCATTGGTTTTCCGACTATTTCCGTGAATTCGTGGGTAGCAGCAAACGGTGCGCCTACTGGGGTTTTGCCATGTACTCAATCAGCGCCTTGTAGTCTTCGGGGCTGCAGTTGAAGCACATGCCCTTGGGCGGCATGGCGTTGAGGCCGGTCTGTACGTTGGTAACCAGGGTGTCCATGCCCTTGGCGAGGCGAGGTTCCCACTGTGCAACATCACCCGTTTTGGGTGCGCCGGCGGCACCGGCCGCATGGCAGACAGCGCAGCTCTTGACGTAGAGCTCCTCCACTTTCCCGCTCTCATCGGCGAGGCCGTGGCCTGACAACAGCGTCAAGGCCGCTGCCAGAAGGACTTTTGTGCGAGTCTCCGTCATCAATTTCACCTTTGGACCGGGATGTACGCGCCTGCAAATGCCTGGCGCTGTGCTCAGTTGCCCTGAAAAAAGCTGTGGCATTATATACGACATGACAGACCCAAAAAAGTCGATGCAGGACGCCCCAAACGGGGCTGCAAAGCCGCCAAATTACCGGGCCGCGAGCTATATGACCAGCGCCAGCCAGGCCAGCCAGTGCCCGGCCGACGAGGGCTGGGAAGTGGCGTTCGCCGGACGCTCCAACGCTGGCAAGTCCAGCGCCATCAACAGCCTCACCGGCAACAGCAAGCTGGCCCGTACCTCCAAGACGCCCGGACGCACCCAGTTGCTGAATTTTTTCAGCCTGTCGGCGGAGCAGCGGCTGGTGGACCTGCCCGGCTACGGCTTCGCCCGGGTGCCGGAAAAGGTGAAGCTGGAATGGACCCGCCTGATTGAGAAGTACCTGCAGCAGCGCCGCTCGCTGCGCGGACTGGTGCTGCTGATGGACGTGCGCCACCCGCTGCAGCCTTTTGACCGCATGATGATCGACTGGGCCACCGCTGCCCATATGCCGGTGCACATCCTGCTGACCAAGGCTGACAAGCTGAAAAAGGGCCCGGCCAAGAGCAGCCTGATGAAGGTGCAGGGTGAACTGGCAGGGCATGCCGGCCTGGTCAGCGCCCAGCTGTTCTCCGCCCTCAAGCACACCGGCCTCGACGAACTTCGCACCGTCCTCAACGCCTGGCTAACCGACACCTCCGTCCTCGACGACGAAGATAGCGATACTGACGTCGAGGACTGAATTTAGAACAAAACTATTCGAGGAGAGTGTGGCTAAACAGGTGACCTAGCGCCTCCGAAGCAGTTCAAACGCTGGAAAATGAGCGGTTTTAAAAATGAAAACGCCTCGGCTGCGGGGTTGCGTGCAGCCGAGGCAAACATCGTCTCTGGGGAAAGTGAGACGTGGCGACCGGGGCCGGCCGCCGTGACATCGCGTCACACTTACTGTGACCCGGACCGCGCCAGGAAGTTCCCTGGATTTTCCGCCGACCTCAAAAGGCTGGCCTAGTGCGCCTCGTCCCAGTTACCGCCCACACCGGCCTCTACCAGCAGCGGCACATCCAGATCAGCGGCGGCGCCCATTTCCTCGCAGAGGCGCGAGCAGACTTCGTCGACCGCGGCGTCAGCCACTTCCAGCACCAGTTCGTCGTGCACCTGCATGATCATGCGCGCATCCACGCCACTGTCTCGCAACCAGCCATCTACCCGCAGCATCGCGCGCTTGATGATATCCGCCGCCGTCCCCTGCATGGGGGCGTTGATAGCGGTGCGCTCGGCGGCCTGCACCCGCATTTTGTTCCTGGCGTTGATCTCCGGCAGGTAAAGGCGACGACCAAACAGGGTTTCCACGTAGCCGCGATCGTGGGCCAGGGCGCGGGTATCGTTCATGTAGTCCTGTACGCCCGGGTAGCGCTGGAAATACAGGTCGATGTACTCCTGGGCTTCGTTGCGCCCCAGGTGCAGCTGGCGCGCCAGGCCGAAGGCCGACATGCCGTAAATCAGCCCGAAATTGATGGCCTTGGCCTTGCGACGCTGCTCATCGGATACCTCGTCCAATGCCGTCTCGAACACCTCTGAGGCGGTGGCCCGGTGCACGTCCAGGCCCTCGCGGAAGGCGGTCACCAGACCGTCGTCACCGGACAGGTGCGCCATGATGCGCAGCTCGATCTGTGAATAGTCTGCCGCCACCACCCGGTAACCCTGCGGTGCCACAAAGGCCTGGCGGATGCGCCGGCCCTCGGCGGTGCGAATGGGAATGTTCTGCAGATTGGGGTCCGACGAAGACAGCCGTCCGGTTGCCGTCACCGCCTGGTGGTAGGAGGTATGGATACGGCCGGTGTCAGGGTTGATCATGGTCGGCAGCTTGTCGGTATAGGTCGACTTCAGTTTCGACAGGCTGCGATGCTCGAGAATAACCTTGGGCAGCGGGTAGTCCAGCGCCAGTTCCTGCAGCACTTCCTCGGCAGTGGACGGAGCGCCCTTGGGCGTCTTGCGCAGCACCGGCAGTTCCAGCTTCTCGAACAGGATTTCGCCGAGCTGCTTGGGCGAGCCGAGGTTGAATTCACCCCCTGCCAGCTCATAGGCGTCCTGCTCGAGCTCGTGCATGCGGCTGCCGAGTTGCTTGCTCTGTCGGTCGAGCTGTTCGCGGTCCAGCAGTGCACCGTTGCGCTCGATACTGGACAGCACTGGCACCAGCGGGATTTCGATATCCTCAAACACCGAGCGCAGGCTCGGCTCCTGCGCAAGCTTCGGCCACAGGGTTTCGTGCAACCGCAGGGTGATGTCGGCGTCCTCGGCCGCGTAGGGCCCGGCATCCTCGACCTTGATCTGGTTGAAGGTGAGCTGCTTGGCGCCCTTGCCGGCGATATCCTCGAAGTGCACGGTACTGTGGCCAAGGTACTTGAGCGCCAGGCTATCCATATCGTGGCGAGTACCGGTGGAGTCCAGCACGTAGGATTCGAGCATGGTGTCAAAGCCAATGCCGCGTAGCGCGATACCGTGGTTCGCCAGCACACTGGCGTCGTACTTCAGGTTCTGGCCGAGCTTGATCCGCGCCGGGTCTTCCAGCAGCGGTTTGAGCCGCGCCAGGCAGTCATCGCGATCGAGCTGCTCGGGAGCGCCCAGGTAATCGTGGGCCAGGGGCAGGTAGGCGGCCTTACCGGCTTCCACAGCGAAGGACACGCCGACGATGCGGGCCTGCATATAGTCAAGGCTGGTGGTCTCGGTATCGAAGGCAAACAGCTCTGCCTGCTCGAGGTCGGCAAGCCATTCGTCAAAGCGCTGCTGGCTGGTGATGATCTCGTAGTCGCCAGCTTCGGTGGCCGCCGCCGCGGTGTTCGCCTCACCCGCCTCGCCACCGCTCTGTAATTCCTCGATCCAGCCCTTGAACTCAAGGGTCTTGAACAGCTCAAGCAGGCGCTCCTGGTCGGGGGTCGCGTTGGCGAGCTCGCCAACGTGAACCGGCAGGTCGACATCGGTCTTGATGGTGGCGAGCTGGTAGGACAGGTAGGCGGCGTCTTTTTCGGATTCCAGCTTGGCGCCCATGGTCTTGGCGCCGCGGAATTCGAGTTCCGCAACCTTGTCGAGATTGGCGTAGATGTCGTCCAAACCACCGAGGCCGTTGAGCAGGGCCAGCGCAGTTTTCTCGCCGACACCGGCCACACCCGGAATGTTGTCGACCTTGTCACCCATCAAGGCCAGAAAATCGATGACATGCCCGGGCGGGATGCCGAACTTGTCCTGCACGCCGGCCACGTCCATCACGGTATCGGTCATGGTATTGACCAGCGTTACCCGGTCGTTGACCAGCTGCGCCATATCCTTGTCACCGGTGGATACCACCACGTCGCGATCCCTGGCCTCGGCTTCCGCTGCCAGCGTGCCGATCACATCGTCGGCCTCGACGCCCTCGATAATCAGCAGCGGCAGGCCCATGGCCTCGACGATCTGGTGAATCGGTTCGACCTGCTCGCGCAACTCGTCGGGCATGGGCGGGCGGTTGGCCTTGTACTCGGGGTAGATGTCATCGCGGAAGGTCTTGCCCTTGGCATCGAAGACCACGGCGATCGTGGACTCCGGGTAGTCCTTCTGCAGGCGCCGCAGCATGCTGGTGACGCCCTTGACCGCCCCCGTGGACAGGCCGCTGGAGTTGGTCAGGGGCGGCAGCGCGTGGAATGCGCGGTACAGGTAGGAAGATCCGTCGACCAGAACGACCGGTGCCGTCATCTCAGAGATCCCACACCACGCGGACGGAACGGTAGGTGACCTTCATTTTCGCCAGATCCAGCGGCGCCTTGAAGAAACCGTGGTAGTCGCCGCGCGGGTTGATGAGCACCACGTTGGCACTGTGGTCCACCAGGTAGTTGTCGTCTTCACCCGGCACTTTGCGGAACGGCGTATTCAGCGCCGTGGCGAAGCGGTGGATGTCCAGGAACTCACCAGTCACGCCGGTAAAGCCCGGGTCGAAATAGGGTACGTACTCGGCGAGGCGCTCGGGGGTGTCGCGGGCCGGGTCGACGCTGACCATCACCACACGGGTATCGCCGTGCTCCGGCAATCCCTCGAGCTCACCCATGAAGCGCGCCAGGAAGGCCATGGTGGTCGGGCAAATATCCGGACAGTAGGTAAAACCGAAGAACACCAGCGTCCACTGGCCCTTGAGGCTCTCCGCGGAAAACGCCTGGCCGCGATGGTCTACCAGCTCGAACTCCGGAAGGGCGCGCGGCGTTTCGAACATGAAGGCGCCATTGATCTTGAGCTCGCTGTTGGTCATTACCCGCGGCTTCTGTACCTGGTAGACAAAGCCCGCCACGATCACACCGATCAGCAACAACAGGCCCACTACCGTGAGCTTGATATTGCGGTCGCGGTTGTCTGTGACGGCGACGCTGGTCATAGCGACGCCACCGGGAACAGGTAATGGTCAACCAGCATCACGACAAATAGCAGCATCAGGTAGGTGATGGAGAACTTGAAGGTGTCGATGGCCGCCTTGCGATCGTCGCCCCACATCAGGCGCCCGGCATGCCACAGGAAGCGGCCGCCCAGCAGCACGGCGCCAGCCAGGTACAGTGGACCGCTCATGCGGGTCACGTAAGGCAACAGGGTGATGGCAAACATGATCAGCGTATACAGCATGATATGCAGCTTGGTGAAGGCAACGCCATGGGTCACCGGCAGCATGGGAATGTCCACCGCGGCGTATTCCTCGCGCCGGTGAATAGCCAGCGCCCAGAAGTGCGGCGGCGTCCAGGCAAAAATGATCAGTACCAGCAGCAGCGCGTGGCCATGAATTTCGCCGGTCACCGCGGTCCAGCCCAGCAGCGGTGGCGCTGCCCCGGCCAGGCCACCGATAACAATATTCTGGGGCGTGGCCCGCTTCAGGAACACGGTATATATCAGCGCGTAGCCGAGCAGGGATGCCAGCGTCAGCCAGGCTGTAAGCGCGTTTACATGGGCCAGCAGCAGGTACATGCCGGCGACGCCCAGGCCCAGCGCGAAGAAGACCGCCTGGGGAACGCCTACCCGGCCCTTGGCCAGTGGACGGTTGCGCGTGCGCGCCATGACCTGGTCAATACGCTGGTCCACCAGGTGGTTGATGGCGGCGGCGGAGCCGGCGCACAGGGCGATGCCCAGGTTGCCGAACACCAGCGCCTGCCAGGGCACCATGCCAGGAACCGCCATGAACATGCCGATCACTGCGGTCAGCAGCATCAGCGCCACCACCTTGGGCTTGGTCAACTCCAGGTAGTCTTCCCACCCGGCCTGTTGCAGCGCCTGTTCCACTAACTGCTTCCCAGGGCCGCCCCGGCCGCCAGCGCTTCGTTATTCGCCACGGCAACGTTGGCGGTGGCCTTGCTGCGCGCTGTCACCAGGTAATAGTTGACAGTAACCATGCTCATCAGCAGCAACGCGCCAACGGCGTTGTGGGCGGTAGCCACCCAGACCGGGAACTGGAAGACGATATTGCCAAGGCCCAGCAGTAGCTGCAGGCACAGTATGGAGCCGGTGGCACGGCCCAGGCGCCGCAGGCTGGAGAGCGGGTCGCGCAACAGGCGCAGGCTCAAGGCTCCAACCACCAGCAGGGTAATAATCGCGCCGATGCGGTGACTCATATGGATGGCGACCCGGGCCTCATTGGTCATGGTGCCACCCAGGTAGTTGGGGCCCACCTGCTGGAACACATCAAAGCCCGCAGCAAAGTCCATCGACGGCACCCACTGGGCCTGGCAGGTGGGCAGGTCGGGACAGGCCACCGCTGCATAATTGGAGGTTGTCCAGCCGCCCAGGGTGATCTGCGCCACCACCACCAGCAGGGCGATCGCCGCCAGCGGCTTGATGCGCGCCAGCCGTGCAGTGCCCTCCGGTCCCAGCTCCCAGCTGTGGTTGTTGAGCCGCAGTGTGAGCAGCCACAACAGGCTGATGGTGGTAAAGCCGCCCAACAGGTGGGCGGTGACGACCTGCGGCCAGAGCTTCAGGGTCACGGTCCACATCCCGAACATACCCTGCAGGATGACAAAGCCCAGCAGGAACAGCGGCAGCTTGAGCGGCTGGCCTGGGCCGCGGTGGCGCCATGCCAGGGCGGCGATTGCCAGCACAATGGCGCCGAGGGTTGTCGCCAGATACCGGTGCACCATCTCCGGCCAGGTCTTGTCGAGCTCCACCGGTGCATCCGGGTAGGCACGGTTGGCGTTGGCGATTTCCTCGGCGTCATTGGGCCACAGAACATGTCCATAACAGCCCGGCCAGTCCGGGCAACCCAGGCCGGCGTCAACCAGGCGGGTAAAGGCGCCGAGGATGATCACCGACATGGCAAAGCACACGCCAAACAGGGCCAGCCGGAATACGGGTTTGCGTTGATCAGGGGTATTGAACATAGCTCTTTCGTCTTACCGCTCAGTGTGTGCGGGCACTGTATGCAGCCCGTCAGCCGCTGCTGTTCTTCAGCAGAAACTTGAGATCGGCCATGATGTCCTTGCCGTCCGCCTCGGCCGTGTAGCCCAGGATCACCCAGCCCTGCGGGTCAACCACGAAATAGGCCGGCGCAGGCGCCTCATTGCCGCCGCCGGCTGCCGCTCGAGCGCTCGCCTCGCGCAGGGTTTGCCCGGCGGGTGCGGAAGTATACAGGAGATTGAGCTTCGGGTAGTCCCCGGCCAGGGTCCCCAGGGGATTGTCGCCAGGTGCCGCGCCCTCGGCCAGGAAGACGCGCTCGATGCGGTTGGTGTACTTGCCCATGGCGGTATGAATCTGGCGCGTGTAATAGACCAGGTGGGCACAGGCCTCATCGCAGGAGTCACTGCCGACAACCATGATGCGCCACAGGGGCTGTCCGGCCTGTGCCTGGAAGGCCTGCCCGGCCTCGTTCCGGACACCCAGGTCGGCAATGGCCACCGGTGGGGACAGCAGGCTGCCCTTGTTGGCGGTGCCCAGCACCCCGACCAGGTCGAGGCGCCCGCTGGCCACGTAATACCAGAGCCAGGTGGAAGCCAGGATGATGATTACGGGGGTGCCGGCGATTAGCAGCAGTGCCATGCGGTTTTTCTGGGTCTGGTCTGTCACTGTTGTTCCTGTTTCCGTGTGTTCTTGCGTGCCTGCCAGAGCTCCGACAGGTTGGTACTTCTCCAGAGTGCGAAAAGAGCCAGCACCCCCGCCATGGCAAACCACTGGGCGGCATAGGCCTCGTGCTTTTCCGGCTGCACGTTGACCAGAGGCCAGTCGGCCAGCAATGCAGCCGGGCTGTCGGCATCGAGACGCACCGTGTAGGGCCAGGCCGACTCGCCGAGCATCTCTGCCATGGCCGAGGTATCCAGCGCCTGCACCAGCCGTGGCCAGTTGGCGTCGCCGGCGATGGCACCGATCGTGAAGCTCTCGCCTGGCGGCACGTACACGTAGCCCGACAGCAGCTGTGGGCCGGGTATCGGGGTCACCTCGGGCAGGCTCTGGCGATAGGGGTCCGCCGCCAGCCAGCCGCGATTGACCAGCACCAGTTCGCCGCCAGCCAGGCGCAGCGGAGCAATTACCTCGACCCCGTAGCGACCCTCGCGAATTCGGTTGTCGAGCAGGAAATCGCGGCCCGGCAGGAACTCGCCCGCCAACAGCACACGACGATAGGTCAGTGCCTGCGGATCCCGCGGCAGGTCCTCTACTGGCACCGCATCCAACGCCCGCTGGTGCTGCCAGCGCTCACCGATGGCGCGCTTCTCGTCGGCGCGCCCCAGCTGCCAGTTGCCCAGAACGCAGAAAAGCGGCACCAGCAGCAGGGCGAAGGCTGCGGTTCGCCACTCGATATCCCAGCGCAGGCGCGGGTTCTGTGTTGCTGTGCCGGGCATGGGCTTTCGCTATACTGTGACGCCCCCCCGAGAGGTCGTCATGTTCCTAAAATTCCTTATCGTTGTGCTCCTGCTGGCATTGCTGGCCAGCCTCGGCACCGGCTTCTACTTCCTGATGGTCGACCAGGGTGACACTCGCAAGCGTCGGCTTTTCAATTCCCTGGGGATACGGTTGTCGCTGGCCGTCGCCCTGATGGTTGTCATCGTCTACGGTGTCAGCTCAGGCAAGTTGAAATCCCAGGCACCCTGGGAGCGGCATGCAATGGCGGGGGAATCAGTGCAGTCCCCGGCGGATGCCAACACCGGGGACCGCTAGCTCGTCAGAGTAAGCCGTCAGAGAATATAGACGAACAGGAACAATCCCACCCACACCACATCAACGAAGTGCCAGTACCAGCTGGACGCTTCAAAGCCAAAGTGGTCGTCCGACGTAAAGTGACCGTGGCGCACCGAGCGAATCAGCTGGATCAGCAGCATGGTCATACCCATGGCCACGTGGAAGCCGTGGAACCCCGTGAGCATGAAGAAGGTCGAGCCATAGATACCTGAATTCAGTGTCAGGCCGAAGTGCGCGTAGGCCTCGTAATATTCCACGTACTGGATGTACAGGAAGATCAGCGCCAGCGTGACGGTAATGCCCAGCCATAGGTTGAACTGCTTGCGATCGCCCTTGAGCAGGCCCAGGTGCGCGATGTGTACGGTAACGCTGGAAGACAGCAGGATGATGGTATTCCACAGCGGCAGCCACTTGTACCAGGCGCTGACTTCAGAGAATGCCATGCTGGTGCCCGGAGAAACAAACTCACCGTTGTTGGCAATCACCTGACCGGCAACGCCGCCGACCGCTTCCTGCGGCGTTTGCTTCATTGGCCAGTCAAACTCGAAACCACTCCAGAGCAGGTGGTTCATGGCGCCTGCGTCGCCCTCGCCTGCGAGCCAGGGACCCACCAGTACCCGCACGTAGAACAGCGCGCCGAAGAAGGCGAAGAAGAACATGACTTCCGAGAAGATGAACCAGAACATACCCAGCACATAGGATTTCTTGAGTTGGCCGGAATTCATGCCCGCCAGGTTCTCGCGGATCGTGGAGCGGAACCAGACAAACAGGGTGGCGATAAACCAGAACAGGCCGGCAATGAGGATGCTCCAGGAGCTGGACTCCGCGCCCGGCTCGCCGAAGGTCATGTCATTGAGGACGTTGGCCGCCCCGAAAATGCTGGTAACCAGGCCGATGGTGGCGCTGATCGCCATGCCGCTTTTTTCTGGCACGTAATATTCTTCGTGTGCGGCAGTGTCTTGCGTTGCCATTGAAATCTCCCCGTTAGCGTGACGCGACTGCGCCGGACGCCATTTCAGTAATATCAAACATTGTGTAGGACAGGGTTATTGTCCTTATATCCCGCGGCAGGTCCTGGTCGACAATAAACTGCAGCGGCATCTCGGTGCTTTCCAGTCCGTCCAACGGCTGGTTGTTGAAACAGAAGCACTCTGTCTTGTGGAAAAATTCTGCGGCCCGCGCCGGTGACACGCTCGGGATCGCCTGGGCGACCATGGCCTCCGGGCGCGGGTTGCGCGCCAGGAACACCGTGTCGTTCACCGCACCCGGGTTGACCTTCATCATGGTCTGCGAGGGGCGAAACTCCCAGGGCATGCCGTCACTGTTGGTGGCAATGAACTGGATGGTGATCTCGCGGGCCTCGTCGACCTGGATGCTGGCGGCCTGGTAGCGCTGGCCGCTGGTTTTGCCATTAATGCCCAGGGCATCACACAGCACGTTGTACAACGGAACCATCACCACGAACACAAAGGAGAACATCAGCACCACCACCGCGGCCATCTTGGCCACGGTGAGGGCAACCGGGTTGTCTCCGAACAGGCGCATTGAGCTTTAGCGGACCTGCGGCGGCGTGGAGAAGGTGTGGAAGGGCGCCGGGGTCGGTACCGTCCACTCCAGGCCTTCCGCGCCTTCCCAGACCTTTTCGTCGCTGACCGGCTTGCCGCCAACGATGGTGGCAATCACGTTGTATAGGAACAGCAACTGGGAAGCGCCATAAATGAACGCACCAATCGAGCTCATCATGTTGAAGTCAGCAAACTGCAGCGCGTAGTCCGGAATCCGGCGCGGCATGCCGGCGAGGCCCACAAAGTGCTGCGGAAAGAAGGTCACATTGAAGCCGATGAACGAGATCCAGAAGTGGGTTTTGCCCATGGTCTCGTTGTACATCTTGCCGCACCACTTGGGCAGCCAGTAGTACACCGCGGCGGTCATTGAGAACACCGCGCCCGCGACCATCACGTAGTGGAAGTGGGCCACCACGAAGTAGCTGTCGTGGTACTGGAAGTCGCTGGGTGCGATGGACAACATCAGGCCGGTAAAGCCGCCGATGGTGAACAGCACCACGAAGCCGATGCAGAACAGCATCGGGGTTTCGAAGGTCATCGCACCGCGCCACATGGTGGTAATCCAGTTGAACACCTTAACGCCAGTGGGCACCGCAATCAGCATGGTGGCGTACATGAAGAACAGCTCACCGGCGATCGGCATGCCCACCGTGTACATGTGGTGCGCCCAGACGATGAACGACAGGAAGGCGATGGACGCGGTGGCGTAAACCATGGAGTCGTAGCCGAACAGCGGCTTGCGGGCAAAGGCCGGGATGATCTGCGAGACCACGCCGAACGCCGGCAAGATGATGATGTACACCTCGGGGTGACCGAAGAACCAGAACACGTGCTGGAACAGTACCGGGTCACCGCCGCCGGCGGCGGAGAAGAAACTGGTGCCGAAGTGGATGTCCATCAGCATCATGGTCACCGCGCCGGCCAGCACCGGCATGACCGCGATCAGCAGGTAAGCGGTGATAAACCAGGTCCAGACGAACAGCGGCATCTTCATGTAGGTCATGCCCGGCGCGCGCAGGTTCATGACCGTGGCCACGATATTGATCGAGCCCATGATCGATGACAGGCCGAGGATGTGCACACCGAAGATGAAGAAGGTCACTGACGGCGGAGCGTAAGTCGTCGACAGCGGCGCGTAGAACGTCCAGCCAAAGGCCGGGCCGCCGCCCTCCATGAACATGGTGGCCAGCAGTAGCAGGAACGCCGGCGGCAGGATCCAGAAACTCCAGTTGTTCATGCGCGGCAGGGCCATATCCGGCGCCCCGATCATCATCGGGATCATCCAGTTCGCCAGACCCACGAAGGCGGGCATGATGGCACCAAAGACCATGATGAGGCCGTGCATGGTCGTCATCTGGTTAAAGAATTCCGGACGGATAAGCTGCATGCCGGGCTGGAACAGTTCCGCCCGGATAATCATGGCAAACGCGCCGCCCACCAGGAACATGGCAAAGCTGAACCACAGGTACATCGTGCCGATGTCCTTGTGGTTGGTTGCAAACAGCCAGCGGCTGAGGCCCTTGGCCGGACCGTGATGATGATCTCCCATTATCAGATGCCTCCTACTGGCCTTGCTTGTAGTTGTAGACGTCGATGGGCTGAACCATCTCGCCCATGTTGTTGCCAAACGCGTTGCGCTGGAACGTCAGCACCGCTGCCATATCGACATCGTTGAGCTGGCCGCCGAAGGCCTGCATGGCCGCGTTGGCGCGTGAGCCGTTGATGACAATATCGAAGTGGCCGTCGATCGGACCCATGGCGATAGCGCTACCGGCAATCGCCTTGCCCACGCCGCCTTCACCGTTGGCGCCGTGGCAGGCCAGGCAGGCGCGATTGTAGACGTCCTGGCCGCGAGCCATCAGATCGTCCATGGTGAAGGTCTGCTCCATCAACGCAGCGATTTCCGCGGCCTGGGCCTGCTTGTCGGCCAGCCATGCGTCATATTCGTCGCGCTCGACCACGTTCACCACCACCGGCATGAAGCCGTGGTCCTTGCCGCACAGCTCGGCGCACTGACCGCGGTAGATGCCGGTCTTCTCGGCGCGGGTCCAGGTCTCGTTGATGAAACCGGGAATCGCGTCTTTCTTGACCGCCAGTTCCGGCACCCACATCGAGTGAATAACGTCATAGGCCGTAACCAGGAAGCGCACCTTGGTGTCCACGGGGATCACCAGCGGCTCGTCGACGGCCAGCAGGTAGAACTGGCCCTTGTCGTCGGTGTTGTAGATTTCTTCCTGTGAGGTCTTGAGGTTGCTGAAGAAGCTGACGTTTTCGCCGTTGTCCTGCAGGTATTCGTACTTCCACTTCCACTGGTAGCCGGTCACCAGGATGTCGATCTCCGCATCCTCTGTGTCGTAAACATCGATCAGGGTGGAGGTGGCGGGAACCGCCATGCCCAGCAGGATCAGAAACGGAACGACTGTCCAGGCGATCTCAACCTTGGTGCTTTCGTGGAAGGTGGCGGGCGTTACGCCGCGAGACTTGCGGTGGGCGTAGATGGAATAAAACATCACGCCGAATACCACGATGCCGATTACCACGCAGATCCAGAAAATCAGCATATGCAGGCTGAAAATGTCGGCGCCTACTGCCGTTACCCCCGGTTCCATGTTTACCTGGTACCTGCGGTCAGCCTTCTCGTCAGCCCAGACCGGGCTGAGCGAGCCGCTCAACAGCAGGATCACAGGAAACATTGCGAGCCAAAAAACGCTTCTCGCCTTACGCAACATTGCGCGTCTCCTCAATCTTGATTGTTATAAGTGCAAGATGTGTGATCAACTCGCACTTCCCCCTCCATCCGGTCGTGTCATCCCCCGATGAGAGCTGGCTGCTGACGCTGTGCATGCGACCGCAGGTGCTCTTGCGAAGGGGACCACGGGACTGTTCCGGATGGTGCAAATCGCGGCGCAGTATACTCGATTTGACATACGAGAGCACTAGCCGGGTGCCCGCGGATCCGCGCCATTCGCGGCTTCCGGGGGGGCCGTGCCAGCACCCGTACAGCATTTTGACATAACAATATATGGCGCATCAGCAGCGTTTGAACCACAAGATATGGCAGATCGCCTGGCCGGCAATTCTGTCCAACATTTCCACACCACTGCTGGGCATTGTTGACACCGCCATTCTTGGCCACCTGGACAGCACCCTGTACCTGGGAGCAGTAGCCATTGGCGCCAGCATCCTTTCCTTTATTTATTGGGGTTTCGGCTTCCTGCGCATGGGTACCACCGGGCTGGTGGCACGCGCCGTCGGCGCCGGGGACGAGCAGCGAGAAACCGTGGTGCTGCTGCAATCGGCGGTCCTGGCGGTAAGCCTCGCTACCCTGGTAGTCGCCAGCCAGGGCATCTGGGTCGGCGTCGGGCTGCACCTCATGTCTCCAGGCGAGGCGCTGGCGCCGCTGGCAGGGGAGTACATCGGCATTCGGGTCTACAGCGCACCGGCGGTATTGCTCACCTACGCGGTGCTGGGCTGGTTCATCGGCCACCAGGATACTCGTTGGCCCATGGTCATCCTGGTATTCACCAATGCCCTGAATATCCTGCTGGACGTGTTGTTCATCGTGGTGCTCGACTGGAAGAGCGCCGGGGCGGCTCGCGCCACGCTTTGCGCCGAGTACGCCGGCTGCGCGCTGGCCCTGTGGCTGGTAAGCCGTCGCCTCAGCCGCCAACCCTGGAGAGACCTGCGCGCCCATATCACTCGGCTGACGGCCTATGGCGAGTTACTGGACAGCAACCGCTTCCTGTTTATACGCACCATCTGTCTGCTGTTCAGCTTCGCCTTCTTCACCGCCATGAGCACCCGACTGGGCGAGGCGACGCTGGCCGCCAATACCATCATGCTCAACCTCCTGCTGCTCGCGGCCTACGGTCTGGACGGCTTTGCCTATGCAGCAGAGGGACTTGCGGGTAACGCCGCCGGAGGCGGCGATCTGGGCCGTTTCCGGATCGCGGTGCGCGCCTGCTGGCACTGGTCGCTGGCCACCGCCGGGCTTTTGAGCCTGGCGTTCCTGCTGGCAGCACCTGTACTGTACCCGGCGTTTACCGATCATGCCGACGTAAGGGATCTTCTGCGCGACTATCACCTGTGGCTGGTGGCCATGCCGCTGGTGGCCGCGCCCTCCTATCTTCTCGACGGTGTGTTTATCGGCGCTGCCCGCACGCGCTACATGATGCACAGCATGGTGCTGTCGCTGGGGCTGGTCTATCTGCCACTCTGGTGGCTCAGCCAGGGCCTGGGCAATCACGGACTGTGGCTGGCGTTCGTTACCTTCAATGGCGCTCGCGGGGTTAGCCTGTACCTGTACTACCGCGCCGTCGACGCGCGGGCCGGCTGGTTGGACTAGCGAATCGTCAAGCATGTACTAGCCTAGGTGATACCGTCCGCCAGGGAGCCTGCCATGGGTACGGCGACGATCCGGCAAGTCATTAAAGACGCCTGTTCCGAGGAGCAGCGCGACCCGGCGCTGCGGCGCTTTCTTGAAACCCGCTTGCCTGACCTCGTGTCGCGGTTGGTACTACCTGCAAACGACCCGCTTGGTGCGCTGGAGCAGTTCAGCCGGCGCTACATCAACTATGTACCCGAATTCCTGGAGCTGGTTCGTGCGCAGGGCGGCGCCCAGGAGGCCGGTGGCCAGATCGATGCCTTCCTCAACATGGCAGAAGATTTTTTCCTGGCACCTCCCGATGCGATCTACGAGATCGGCGGCCTGCAGGCACTGATGGATGAGGCCTTCCTGGCGCAGCGCCTGCTCGAGGAAGTCAATGACCGCTTTATCCGCAGCTATGGTCGGCCGCTGATCAACGTGGACATGACGCGCGCCAATATCATTGCCCATCACCTGGTTGGCGAGCCACTGGCCAGCCGCCTGGAGAGCCTGGTTTCACAGAGTGTAGAGCTGGTAGCGAGTCGCAGCGGCCTGTTTGAGCCGCTCACCGACAGCCATGTCGAGGCGGGCGCCGTGCAGCTCGCGCTGCCCTGCATGAGCCGTGATGTAGCCGTGGATCTGCGGCTGGACTGTTAGGCAGTATAGCCCCGGGGCTTTCAGGCGTCGGTCTTGTCGGCCGGGCTGTGCGGCATCACCAGGGTGACCGCTTCTGTTTCCGCCTCGACCCGGCGGGAGGGACGGTTGACCCGGGTACGCAGCTCTGACTGTGCCTGGGTGGGGCGCTGGTCCTGGTAGCCGCAGCTCACGCATTCGCGCTGGTCGGTTTCAGAATCCACCACTATCTTATCCATCTCGCCGCAGCGCGGGCACACCGCGCCTGCTATAAATCGCCTGGTCATTCATTTCCTCCTGCGATGACATTACGCAATTCCGCCAGCACAGGACCAGTCTGCGGACGTTCGCCGCGCCACAGGTAGAAAGACTCCGCCGCCTGTTCTACCAGCATGCCGAGACCGTCACTGACAGCCCAGGCGGTGTGCTGGGCGGCCCAGCGCATGAAGGCTGTGGGCTCGGGGGCATACATCATGTCGTAACAGCAGCTTTTTTCATTCAGCAGGCCATCGGGCAAGTCGGGCAGCTCGCCTGCCAGGCTGGCGCTGGTGCCATTGATCACCAGGTCAAACTGGCGCCCTTCGAGGAGCGGGTAACCACCCGCTTCCAGCGCACCCAGCCGGGCAAACTCCCCGGCCAGGGACAGGGCCTTGTCCGCGGTGCGATTGACGATCAACAGGCTGGCAGGCTGTTCCCGCAACAGCGGTTCGAGAACACCGCGCACAGCGCCGCCGGCACCGAGAATCGCCACCTGCCGACCGCGGATCTGCCAGCCGAGGTTGGCCACCATATCCCGCACCAGCCCGACACCGTCGGTATTGTCGCCGAGGATACTGCCGTCGTCGCGACGGGCCAGCGTATTGACAGCGCCAGCCACGTGGGCGCGGGGAGTCAGTTCGTTGGCGTAATCACAGGCGTCGGTCTTGAAGGGCACCGTGACATTGAGCCCAAGGCCACCGGCCCCGAAGAAAGCATCGGCGGCGGCGGCAAATCCACCTTCTTCGACCAGTACCGCACGGTATTGCAATTGCTGGTCAGTCTGCGCGGCAAAGGCTGCGTGTATCCAGGGTGATTTGCTGTGACGTACCGGGTTGCCGAATACCGCGTACCGATCAACCTGGGTCATTGCGCCAGCCAGTCCCTCGACGTCAGAAACTCTTCGGTAAGCTTCGCTTCCGCGGAGCCGGGCTCGGGGTGGTAATCGTACTCCCAGCGCACCAGCGGTGGCAGGGACATCAGGATGGCCTCAGTGCGGCCGTCAGACTGCAGGCCGAACAACGTGCCGCGGTCGTAGACCAGGTTGAATTCCACGTAGCGGCCTCGGCGGTAGAGCTGGAACTGGCGTTCGCGCTCCCCATACTCGATCTCCCGGCGGCGCTGGACAATCGGCAGGTAGGCTTTCAGGTAGGCATCACCCACCGCCTGCATGAAGCCGAAGCATGTCTTGAAGTCCCATTCATTGAGGTCATCAAAGAACAGGCCACCAATGCCGCGCGGTTCACCCCGATGCTTGAGGTAGAAGTAGTCGTCGCACCAGGCCTTGTAGCGCCCGTAGACCTCATCGCCAAAGGGTGCGCAGGCATCCGCTGCCACCTGGTGCCAGTGCACACAGTCTTCCTCGAAACCATAATAGGGCGTCAGGTCAAAACCGCCGCCAAACCACCACACCGGTTCTTCGCCGGGTTTTTCGGCGACGAACAGTCGAACATTGGCATGGGAGGTGGGCACGTAGGGGTTATGAGGGTGAATCACCAGAGACACGCCCATGGCCTGGAAACTGCGTCCGGCCAGCTCGGGCCGCTGGGCGCTGGCCGAGGGGGGGAGTGACGCGCCGGTAACATGGGAAAAATTGACCCCGGCCTTTTCGAACACGGTGCCGTCGGCGAGCACCCGGCTGCGTCCGCCGCCGCCTTCCTCCCGCTCCCAGCCGTCTTCAAGGAAGCGGGCGCCGCCATCTTCCAGTTCAAGGCCGCCACAAATACTGTCCTGCAGGCTCAGCAGGTACTGCTTCACCGCATCGGTGGAAACTTCCGGCATCACTCTCTTCCTTTACTGTCTTTCTTATACAGGGGAACGGGGTTCAGGCTAAACATAGCATTCAACCCTGGCGGATGACGGCATCACTGGCCAGGTCGCGGATAGTCGACGGGCGCGTATTGCCCCCCAGCCGACCGGGCACCACATCGTCCAGGTGGTCGCCGAAATAGCGCCACAGCTGGAATTGTTCGCGGGCCGGTTGCGCGCCGCCGATGTTGGCGGAGGTAGACACCAGCGGTCCGCCAAAAGCCCGGCACAGAGCCTGCACCGTGGAGTGGGCCGAAACCCGAACTGCGACGGTATCGAACTCGCCACAAACCCAGGGTGGAACGCGGCCATGGTGGGGTACCAGCCAGGTCGTGGCGCCGGGCCAGGACAGCTCCAGCTTGGACCTGGCAGCACCGTCGAGGTCACCCAGTAGCCAGTCGAACTGCGCCATGTCCGCCCCGACGAGGATCAGGCCTTTTTCGACCGGACGTTCCTTCATAGCCAGCAGCCGCAACACGGCTTCTTCATTTGCGGGATCGCAGCTCAAACCCCAGACCGCTTCCGTGGGGCAGGCCACGACACCGCCCGCGGCCAGAATGCGCACTGCTTGGGTAATCCTGAGTGATGCCATGGAGATGATTCGCCGGAGTTCGCCAGTTGCTACCTCTATACAGGCAGCGATCCCGAAAAGCGCGCAAGTCTAGCACACCTTCCTGCTGTACAAGCCGCCTTGCTGCTCGATCTCACCGTCGAGCTCAAGCTGCTGAAGTGCCACCAGTACCTCATCAGCGGCGCCCAGGCCGGCTGCCACCAATTCATCGACACTGACCGGGTCAAAACCCAGCCCGGCAAGCGGGCCGGTTGCCGGCGCGGGCCCAAGTGTAGACAGCTCCCGGTGCGCAGCACGCAGGGAGACCGTGTCCGCCAGTACGTCCGCCGCCGTCTCAGCCAGGCATGCACCCTCGCGCAGGAGCTGGTGGCAGCCGCGCCCGCCGGGATCAAAGATGGAGTGGGGCAGGGCAAAGACTTCCCGGTTCTGCTCCAGTGCCAGGCGCGCGGTAATGAGGGAGCCGCTGCGCAGGTTGGCCTCCGCCACCAGCACGCCGACGCTGAGCCCGCTGATCAGGCGGTTACGGCGCGGAAACTGGTCGCGACGCGGTGGCGCCCCGGGGTTGAGTTCACTGACCAGCGCTCCTGATTCCAGGATGGCCCGGCGCAGGTCGGCATGGCGCCGCGGATAACAGACATCGATACCGGTACCGAGTACGGCCACCGTGGGGCCGTCTCGCTCGAGCGCGCCACGGTGGGCCGCCCCATCTATACCCAGGGCCATGCCGCTGCAAACAGAAAATCCCGCATCCACGAGGCCGGCCGCAAACAGGCCCGCCGCTCGCGCACTGCCGGCACTGCAGCGGCGGCTACCGACCACCGCGAACTGGACCTGGGCCAGCGCCTCGGGACGGCCGGCGGCATAGAGCAGCGGTGGGGGATCATGAATTTCAGCCAGCAGGGCAGGGTATTGCGGCTGCCCCAGCACCAGCAGCCGGGCTGATTGCTGTTCGAGCACAGCTAGCGCCCGCTCTACGGCCCGGCGCACCGGGTGATTCCTGCCGCCACGTTGCCATTGGCGGCGTGCCCGGCAGGCGGCGCGACTGGCACCCGCACGCAGCCAGTCGCGATCACTGAGTTGGAGGATTTCCGAGGAGTCTGCATGGCCCGACATCAGGCCCCGCAAGCTGGCTGCGGGCAATTCTGGCAGGTGGGCAAGCGTCAGCCAGTGACGCAGTTGGTCCGTGTCCATGGATCGTCCCTGATCCGCACCGGCCCTGGCCGGCAATGAGTTCCCGAGTCGGCTAGCCCTAGGGCGACTTGACCTTGTCGAAAACCTTCAGCGGCCGGTCGCTCTTGAGTACGATGCCGTAGCTCATCTTGTCAAAGACACGGAATATCATCAGCAGGCCGGCGCGTACATCCGGGATTTGAACATTTTCGTTCATTATTTCGTCCCGCACGATTTCACCGCGCTGGTAAATAGCCATCACATAGCCTTCTTCCATGCCCTCGCGGCTGCCGCGATTGACTGCTACCACGTCGAGTTTGCCGATCTGGGTGACGCCTGAGTCCACGGCCAGCATCACGCCTTGCACATTGTCATCAGCCGGCGGGCGCGGCTGGAAAGTGGCGGAAATCCTGCGAATCTCGTTGGCCAGCATGCGGTCGCCGACGCGCACTTCTTCGGTGACGCGGGTGACCTCGAACTGGTTGATATCCTCTTCATGGTCCTCGCGCAGCCGGGCACTGCCGATGTCTATCGCTTCCTGGCCCAGGGTTTCCCGGGTCTCAGGGTCGACGAACAGGTTACCTGCCCGGTAGATGCCGAAGCCCGTCTCGCCCTCGGGCAGGTCGCCGCGGGCGTAGAGGCGGTCACCCGAGCTGCTCAGGAGGTGACGATTCGAGCCGGCGACCACATAGGGCGCACCGCTGAGATCCTCCGGCATGACGATGCGGTGACCACTGAGCCAGGGTCCGATGTCCTCCAGGGAAATCACCGGGATCGCGCGATCGAGCGGGTCGATACGCATCTGCGGTGTCAGCTTGACGGTCTGGGAGGCCAGTCCACGGCGCACCCGCAGGCGCGGCTGCCCCTCTACCCAGACCAGGTAAATCTCATCACCGGGGAAGATCAGGTGGGGGTTGTCGATCTGGGTGTTGATGTCCCAGACCTCGGTCCAGAGCCAGGGGTCTTCGAGGAACATGCTGGCGATCCCCCAGAGCGTATCGCCTTCCTGGACGAGATAAACTTCCGGAGCATCCTCGGCTAGCCGAACAACGTCTGCATGGGCCGCGATCGGAAGCATACTGGCCAGCAGCAGATACCCTGTTATCAGTATCGTTTTCATCGGTTCTACCTGCATTCCTTAGCGTGTGGTCGCACGCCTTTTTTTACATCCAGTTTCACGTCCTGACGCAGGTGCGGTGGGCACGCCCTGCGCTCGCTGTATAATATAGGCCAGTGTGCTGGCGCTCAAACGACAGCGCAAGTCTATAATCTGTTAATTCGACTCCTGTCACGGCAGTAATTCGACCCCCAACATGGCACTTCTGAACATCCTAGAGTTTCCCGATCCCCGGCTTCGTACCGTTGCCGAACCCGTTACCGTGTTCGACGGGGCACTCTCAAAACTCATCGACGATATGTTTGAGACCATGTACGAAGCGCCGGGCATCGGCCTGGCGGCTACCCAGGTAGACGTGCACAAGCGGATCATCGTGATCGACGTGTCCGAGGCCCGCGATGAGCCGTTGGTGTTCATCAATCCCGAAGTGGAAGTGCTGGACCCGGAGCTGGGCGAGTACGACGAGGGCTGCCTCTCGGTACCAGGTTTCTACGAAACGGTGCAGCGCCCGCAGCGGGTCAAGGTAACCGCCAATGATCGCGACGGCGAGCTCTTCACCATGGAGCTGGACGGCCTGCTGGCAGTCTGCATCCAGCACGAGATCGACCACCTGGATGGCAAGCTGTTCGTCGACTACCTGTCCTCACTGAAGCGCACCCGGATTCGCAAGAAGCTGGAAAAGCAGCACCGCCTGCGCGCCTGATGACCCGCCAACCAAAAGCATGACCGCGGAACGTCTGGTTTTTGCGGGCACTCCCGAGTTCGCCGCGATTCACCTGCAAGGCCTGCTGGCTGCCGGTCGCGTCCCGGTTGCTGTCTATACCCAGCCCGATCGCCCCGCCGGGCGCGGCAAGAAGTTGACTGCCAGCCCGGTCAAGGCACTGGCCGAGGCGCACGGTATTCCGGTGCTGCAGCCGACCAGCCTGCGATCGACAGAAGCCGAAGCTGAGCTGGCGGCACTGGCTCCAGACCTGCTGATCGTCGTGGCCTACGGGCTGATCTTGCCGCGGGCAATCCTGGATGTGCCGACTCACGGGTGTATCAATGTGCACGCTTCGATGCTGCCGCGCAGGCGCGGGGGGGCCCCCATCCAGCGTGCCATCGAGGCCGGCGACTCACAGACGGGTACCACTATCATGCAGATGGAGGCCGGGCTCGATACCGGCCCGATGCTGGACACCGCCAGCATCGACATCGACAGTGATATGACCGCGGCGGTGCTGCACGATGCCCTCGCCGAGCGCGGCGTTCCGCTACTGATATCGGTGCTGGACAACCTGGCAGACTGCCTCGCCAGCGCCGAACAGCAGGATGACGCGCGTGCAACCTATGCCGCCAAAATTGAAAAGGCCGAGGCGAAGGTCGACTGGTGCCTGTCGGCTGAAGTGCTCGATCGCCGCATACGCGCCTTCAACCCCTTCCCCGTCTGCTGGACGCTGCTCGGCGACCAACGCATCAAAGTCTGGGCAGCGGTGCCCGTGACTACTGACACCACAGCGGCGCCGGGCACCATCCTCGAGGCCTCTGAACAGGGCCTGCTGGTGGCCTGCGGTGAAGGTGCCCTGCGCTTGACCAGGCTGCAATTACCGGGTGGCAAACCCCTGGCGGTATCAGAACTGCTGCGCGCCCGGCGCGACATGCTGGCGGCAGGTGAACGCTTCGGACCGGAACTTGGCAGCTAGGCGCCAGCGCGACTGTCGGGCTGCCGCCGCCACCGCTCTGGCGCGTGTGATCGACGGCGGTGAAGCGCTGGATATACCGCTGGCCGAGGCGCTGGAGCAGGTAGAGGCCCGCGACAGCGGCCTGCTGCAACAGCTCTGCTATGGCACCCTCCGCCACTATTATCGACTCGACGGTATCCTCGGGCGCTTCCTGGATAAGCCACTGAAGCGTCGGGATACGGATATCCGGATGCTGCTGTTGATCGGCCTGCACCAGCTGCTCGACCTGCGCATTCCCGATCACGCCGCCATCTCCACCTGCGTCGAAGCCTGCCGTAGCCTCGGCAAGCCCTGGGCGACACGGCTGGTCAACGGCATCTTGCGTCGCAGCCTGCGCGAGGCGGACGGCCTGACCGACGGCCTTACCGAGAGCCAACTGCTAGGTCACCCGGACTGGTTGTTGTCCTCATTTAAGGAAAGCTGGCCACAGCACTGGCAGCAGCTGGTCGCCGCCAACAACCAGCACCCGCCCATGTGCCTGCGCGTCAATCGACAACACGGCAACCGCGCCGACTACCTCGAGCGCCTTGAGGCTGCCGGTATCGAGGCCGGCGTATGCGAGCTGGTGGCGGATGGTATCCGCCTCGCGCAGGCGGTCGACGTAAATAGCTTGCCAGGCTTTGCGGATGGCGATGTCAGCGTGCAGGACGAGGCGGCGCAGCTGGCCGCGGAGTTGCTGGATGCACAGGCCGGCGAGCGCGTACTCGATGCCTGCGCAGCGCCGGGCGGCAAGGCCTGTCATGTGCTGGAGCGACAACCGCAACTTGAAGAACTGGTAGCCATGGACCGGGACCCGGCGCGACTGGCGCGGGTGGAGGACAACCTGGCCCGGCTGCAGTTGTCCGCCGCCCTGCTCTGCGCCGACGCCGCCGCTCCGCCCGAGGAGCTTACGCCCGGCAGCTTCGATCGCATCCTCGTCGATGCGCCGTGCTCGGGCAGCGGAGTCATCCGCCGCCACCCGGACATCAAGCTGCTGCGCCGGCCGCAAGACCTTGCCGGGCTTGCGGACCAGCAGCTCGAGATACTCAATGGACTGTGGCCACTGCTGAAACCAGGGGGCCGCTTGCTCTATGTTACCTGCTCGGTGCTGCCCGCGGAGAACGCCGATGTCGTCGCGCGCTTCCTGGCCACCCACGACGATGCCGACAGCAGGTCTATTGAGGCCGACTGGGGCGAGACATCGGGCGACGGCCGCCAGCTGCTGACCACAGTCGCTGGCTGGGACGGGCTCTACTACGCTATGTTGGAGAAAGCCCACTGACTGTTTGCGCGCCTCGCCCTTACATTCGGGCAGCTAATTCATTATTGTTGGCGCAGATATTTCGCGGGGATGCCGCGTCACTATGAAGATCATCATTCTCGGCGCAGGACAGGTTGGCGGTACGCTGGCTGAGCACCTGGCCATCGAGCAGAACGATGTCACGGTAGTCGATACCAACGCGGACAAGCTTCGCGCCCTGCAGGATCGGCTCGATCTGCAGACGGTCACTGGCCACGCTTCTCATCCCAACACCCTGTACCGCGCCGGTGCAGAGGATGCCGACATGTTGATCGCGGTCACTAACAGTGACGAGATCAATATGATGGCCTGCCAGATTGCCTACACATTGTTCAAGACACCCACCAAGATCTCCCGGGTGCGCTCACCGAACTACCTTGCCCACGAAGACCTGTTCAGCAGCGATCACGTTCCTGTCGATGTACTGATCGGCCCGGAACAGCTGGTCACCAAAAGCATGCGCGATCTGATCGCCAACCCGGGCGCGCTTCAGGTCCTGGATTTTGCCGATGGTCGCGTGCAGCTGGTGGCGGTAAAGGCGTTTTATGGCGGCCCGCTGGTGGGCCAGCAGCTACAGGAAATTCGCAAGCACATGCCCCGGGTCGACACCCGCGTGGCGGCGATCTTTCGCCGCGACCAGTCGATCATTCCCGAGGGCACCACCGTGGTAGAAGCCGACGACGAGGTATTTTTCATCGCCGCCCGTGAACACATCCGCGCGGTAACCTCGGAGCTGCGGCGGCTGGACAAACCCTACAAGCGCATCATGATTGCCGGGGGCGGCAATATTGGCTCACGGCTGGCGGCCGCCATCGACGGGGAATACCAGGTCAAGCTGATCGAGCAGTCCTACAGCCGCTGCCGCGAGCTGTCGGAAAAGCTCAAGCATGTCATCGTCCTCAACGGCAACGCCTCGGACACGGAACTGCTGGGCTCGGAAAATATCGAGGGCACGGATGTCTTCTGTGCGCTGACCAACAACGATGAAGTGAACATCATGACCGCCATGCTGGCCAAGCGCATGGGTGCCCGCAAGGTCATAACCCTGATTACCAACCCGGCCTACATCGACCTGCTGCAGGGCGATGAAATCGATATCGCGCTGTCGCCACAACAGATTACCATCGGCAGCCTGCTGACCCACGTGCGGCGCGGTGACATCTACAATGTTCACTCCCTGCGCCGCGGAGCCGCCGAAGCTATCGAGATGATCGCCCACGGCGACGCCAAGTCGTCAAAAGTCGTCGGGAGGCGACTCGACGAGGTAGACCTGCCCGGTGGCGTTACCATCGGCGCTATCGTCCGCGGCAAGGAGGTACTGATCGCCCACCGTCACATCGTCGTCGAGACCGATGACCACGTGATCCTGTTCCTGGTGGACAAGAGCAAGGTCGGCGACGTGGAAAAACTGTTCCAGGTCGGTCTGCACTTTTTCTAGGCGATGCACTTTTCTATTTCGCTGCGCATTCTTGGCATCCTGCTGATGCTGTTCAGCCTGACACTGTTGGTACCACTGCTGATGGCACTGTATCTGCAGGACGAAACCGTCGCCGGCTTTTCCAGCGCACTTGGCATCACATTTCTCAGCGGCTTTTCCATCTGGCTGCCCACCCGACGCTCCCGGCAGGAACTGCGCACCCGCGATGGATTCCTGGTGACCACCCTGTTCTGGACGGTGTTGGGACTCTACGGTGCGCTGCCCTTTGCACTGCATGAGGGCGTGGACCTCGATGCCACAGATGCCATCTTCGAATCCATTTCCGGGCTGACGACGACCGGTGCGACAGTTATCACCGGCATCGACGAACTGCCGCGCTCGTTACTGTTTTACCGGCAACAGCTGCAGTGGCTGGGGGGCATCGGCATCATCGTAGTGGCGGTGGCAGTGTTGCCGATGCTGGGCGTCGGCGGCATGCAGCTTTACCAGGCCGAGACTCCGGGGCCCTCCAAGGACAGCAAGCTCACCCCACGCATCACCGAGACCGCCAAGGCCCTGTTCACCGTCTA
Source organism: Halieaceae bacterium (assembly GCA_030066555.1). Classification (GTDB taxonomy): domain Bacteria; phylum Pseudomonadota; class Gammaproteobacteria; order Pseudomonadales; family Halieaceae; genus JANQIO01. The sequence continues at coordinate 3,976 of JASJBK010000022.1, read as the reverse complement.
CGTACTATTGACGACGCTGTGCGGGTTGGCCTACTGGGTGGCGGGCATGACTCCCTTCGATGCCATCTGCCACGCCTTCAGTACGGTTGCGATCGGCGGCTTTTCCACCCACGACGCCAGCATCGGTTACTACGACAATCCGGCCATTATCCTCGTGTGCTGCCTGTTCATGTATGTCGCAGCGATCAACTTTGGCCTGCACTTCACGGCCTGGCGGCGGCGCGGCCTCGGACCCTATTTCAAGGACTCCGAAACCGTTTTCTTTAGCAGTGTATTGGGAGTGTGCATTCTCATCACCTGCCTGGTGCTACTGGGCACGGAGACCTTCACGCCATCGCAGGGCCTGTTGCACGGTCTGTTCCAGGCCATCTCAATTACCACCACCACCGGCTTCAGCACCACGGACTACGCCCAGTGGCCCAGCTTCCTGCCGCTGATGCTGCTGGTGTTTGCCTTCATGGGTGGCTGCGCGGGTTCCACCGGCGGCGGCATCAAGGCCATGCGCCTGATGCTGATCAGCAAGCAGGGCGTGCGGGAACTCAAGCAACTGGTGCACCCCAATGCAGTCATACCGCTCAAGGTCGGCCGCCGTCGGGTGGAAGCCAAAGTGGTTAGCGCAGTGTGGAGCTTCCTGGCGGTGTACCTCGTGGCCTTCGTTACTCTGATGATTGCGCTGGTGGCAACCGGCCTCGATTTCGAAACCGCCTTCTCCGCGGTGGGCGCATCCATCAACAACCTGGGCCCCGGCCTGGGTGCTGTCGCCTATCATTATGGTGACATCAACGAAGTGGCAAAATGGCTGCTGTGCGGTGCCATGCTACTGGGCCGACTTGAAGTGTTTACCGTGCTGGTGCTGTTCACGCCGACGTTCTGGCGTCCCTGATCAGACAGCGGGCCAATCCCATGGAGAGAGCTATGCGATTCTTACTACTGGTAATGCTGGCGTGTACTGCACTCGCTGCGCAGGCGGAGTCAGAGGGCCGCCACATTCTGGTTGGAGGCTCAGGCTGGGTCGAAGCGGCACCCGACATGCTGAGCCTCAGCCTCTCGCTCCAGGCTACCGGCCAGGATGTAGAAAAACTGCAACAAGCGGTTGAGAAAACCGCACAGCAGGTGCTGGCGGCGGCACGCGACAACGGCGTGGCGGCTGACGACGTGGACAGCTCGCGGGCCAGCCTGCGCCCGGAATTCGAGTGGCGCGACGGCCAGCGCATCTACCGGGGCCAGACCGTGCAGCGCGACATTATGCTGACCCTGCGTGACCTCGATCGCTACGGGTCGCTCTTGATGGCGCTGTCACGCCTGGATATTCACTCACTGGGACAGCCACAAGCGGGCCACAGCCAGCTAGCCACCTTACAGCTGGAAGCGATCGACGCTGCGCTCGCCAATGCTGCCGCCAAGGCAGCGCGCATGGCGGCGACCCTGGAGGTAGAACTGGGTGCCGTGATCAGCGCCGAGGAGCAACTGGACTCCCGACCGGTTGTACCTGGCGCACGTATGATGGCCATGGAGTCAGCCGGCGCACCGGAAGTTCAATTCGGCAAGCAGCGGATCAGCGCCAGCGTGGTCGTCAGCTACGCCATCGAGGACTAGCTCTTGCGGCTGGCCCTGGCCAGCTCATAGGCGGCCTGGATTTCCTGGGCCTTCTCGGTAGCGACCTTCATCATCGACTCAGGAACCCCGCGGGCCGCGAGCTTGTCAGGATGGTGCTCGCTCATCAGCTTGCGATAGGCGCGCTTCAGTTCGGCATCGCTGCAGTCCGCTGACACACCCAGGGCGCGGTAGGCATCGGCCAGCGCATCCGCCGGTGCCGGCCCGCTGCCGGCGGCATAGTCGTGAAAGTGGCTCTGGGCTTCCACCATGGCGAGCAACTGTTCGAATTCCGCGGCGCTGTAACCGAGACCGGCGGCAATGTCACCCAGCAGCCGTCTCTCGCTGGCGTCCATCACGGCGTCGGCCATTGCCATCGCCACCAGGAACACCAGCAGCGTATGGGAGACCTGTCGCGGTCCGGCGCAGTCCGTCCGGAAGCGTGTAACCGCGGCGGCGGCATCAAAGCCGGCGGCAGACCCTTCCTTGAAACGGGCAATGGCGGCATCGCGCTGCTCGCCGGCGATGCCCAGTTGCCGCATCAGGGCTTCCGCCTGGGCAATTTCCTGTTCGCTGACGCGGCCGTCGGCCTTGGCGATATGCCCCATAAGCTGGAAGCTGGTATCGAAAAAGGTTTGCCGGGCGCGAGCCAGCGCCGCCGGGGTGCCCAGCCCCAGGGTTTGCGCCAGGCCGCGGTCAAAAAAGTGGCCGGCCAGCACCCCCAGCGCCAGGCCGGGAAAGCCTGCCACCAGCATGCCCATCAGGCCGCCAAGAAGTTTTCCTATCATCGCGTGAGTTTCCAGAATAAAGCCGGGGAGTGGCGCGTTCGTCGCGCCAACAGACTATGTATAATATGCCGCTTTTTCACGGACAGGCCCAGCGGTGAGCACACCAACCTCCCAACCCGAGACCTTCCAGGACCTTATCCTCGCCTTGCAGCAATTTTGGTCCTCGAAAGGTTGCGTCATTTTACAGCCACTCGATCTTGAGGTGGGGGCAGGTACTTTCCACCCCGCCACATTCCTGCGCGCCATCGGCCCGGAGACCTGGAACAGTGCCTACGTTCAGCCCTGCCGCCGGCCGGGCGACGGTCGCTATGGTGAGAACCCGAACCGCCTGCAACACTACTACCAGTTCCAGGTACTGCTGAAGCCGTCACCGCCAGACATCATGGAGCTGTATCTGGACTCCCTGCGTCACCTTGGCGTAGACACTACTGTGCACGATATCCGTTTCGTCGAGGACAACTGGGAGTCTCCCACCCTGGGCGCCTGGGGCCTGGGCTGGGAGGTGTGGCTGAATGGCATGGAAGTCACTCAGTTCACCTATTTCCAACAGGTCGGCGGCCTGGAGTGTTTCCCCGTCAGCGGCGAAATCACCTACGGTCTTGAGCGCATCGCCATGTACCTGCAGGGTGTAGACAGCATTTACGACCTGGTGTGGACGCTGGGCCCCGAAGGCGCGGTTACCTACGGCGACGTTTTTCACCAGAACGAGGTGGAGATGTCGCGCTTTAACTTCGAGGAGGCTGACGTCCCCGAACTGCTGCACCAGTTCGATTTTTACGAGCAGCAGTCCCAGAAGCTGATTGAGCAATCGCTGCCGTTGCCAGCCTACGAGATGGTGATGAAGGCCTCGCACACCTTCAACCTGCTGGATGCACGCAAGGCCATTTCCGTAACCGAGCGGCAACGGTTCATCCTGCGGGTGCGCAGCCTGGCGCGTGGCGTTGCCCAGGCCTACTTTGACGCACGCCGGGAGCTCGGCTTCCCGCTGGCTCCGGAAGAGCTACGGGCCGAGGCGCTGGCGGAGGCCGCATCATGAGCAAGGAAACCCTGCTGATTGAACTCGGCACCGAGGAGTTGCCGCCTCGGGCCCTGCGCAGCCTGTCGGAAGCATTTACCGCCGGCATCATCAAGGGTCTGGATGCCAGCCGGCTGGACTATGCGTCACACCGCAGCTTCGCCACCCCGCGGCGGCTGGCGCTGGTAATAGAAGAGCTGGCGCTCAAGGCGGAAGACGAACAGGTCGAAATGTTCGGCCCTCCCGCGGACAAGGCAAAACAGGAAGACGGCAGCTGGTCACCGGCGGCGCTTGGTTTTGCCCGCAAGCAGGGGCTGGATCCCGAACAGCTGGAAATTGCCGATACCGACAAGGGTCCACGCCTGTGCGTGAGAAAGGTGGCTCCCGGAGCCAGTGCCGCCGAGTCACTCCCCGAAATTCTCTCAGCCGCGGTTCGCGATCTGCCAATTCCCAAGCGCATGCGCTGGGGGGCTTCGCGGAGCGAATTCGTTCGTCCGGTGCACTGGCTGGTGGTAATGCTGGGCGACACTGTGGTGGAGTGCGAACTGCTCGACCAGGCGTCCGGCAGGGAAAGTCGCGG
>JASJBK010000237.1 GCA_030066555.1 Halieaceae bacterium | reverse complement strand
TCCATCGCCTCGATGCCGAAGCCAGCGAGATCGTGGGTCTGGAACTGCGCGGTCAGCGCCCGCTCTGCCGCTTCCAGGTCAAACTCCCAGGCCGGCTGCAGGCGCGCCCCGGGGCGCTGCTCCAGTTCCGGCAGCGGCAGATTGTCCTGCAACAGCAGTTCAGCAGGATTCAGGCGCTGCAGTTCACTGTACAGGGCTTCCTCGCCGCTCACCTCCAGCACCCGGAAGCGGCCCGCGGACAGCTCCAGCCAGGCCAGGCCGAAAGCTCCGCCCTGCTCATCGATGCGGCCGCAGACCGCCAGCAGCAGGTTGTCGCGGGTTTCCTCCAGCAGCGCCTCATCGCTGAGGGTGCCGGGCGTGACCACCCGCACCACCTGGCGCTCTACCGGCCCCTTGCTGGTGGCGGGGTCGCCGATCTGCTCGCAGATGGCCACCGACACGCCGGCTCGCACCAGCCTCGCCAGGTAGCCCTCGGCGGCGTGGTAGGGCACGCCGGCCATGGGAATGGGCTCGCCGCCGGACTTGCCGCGGGCGGTCAGGGTGATATCGAGAAGCTCCGCGGCGCGCTTCGCGTCATCGAAGAACAGTTCATAGAAATCGCCCATGCGGTAGAACACCAGGTCGCGCGGATGCTGCGCCTTGATGGCGAGGTACTGCTGCATCATCGGCGTGTGTTCGGAGGTGCGGGTGCTAGTGCTCAAGGCCGGGCGGGAAGTCGATCAAAACGAGGAGGTTAGCAGGGCTCACCAGCACCGGCAAACGGAGGCTAAAGGTTTACGGCGAGCGGTCGACACATGAATTGAGGTACTGCCCATCGCGTGCAGTGCCCTCCCACTTGAACCTGGCCACTCAGGGCCGAATCGCATCAGGGAGTGCCTTAGAGCGTGCAACCAGAACAGCGAAGGAGTACCGGCAGCCGGCGTCGCTTTGAGCGTCTCCCCGTCTTCCTGGACGGGCGGCTGATCAGCATCAATGACCTGGAGACCGAGGTCAGGATTCTCAATATCTCGCAGGGTGGGGTGGAAATTCGCGGCGGCGAGCTCATCAAGGCCGTGGCGTTCCGGCCCAAGCGCTACACTCACCGCCCGGTACCGACGCTGCTGACCATCGACACGGTGTTCGAACGGAAGACGCTGCTGGGGCAGTGCCGCTACCTGCGCAAGCTGGGCGAGGGCCAGTACAGCGCCGGCTTCGCCTTTGCGCAGCTACTGACCCGGGAATGGGTTGAAATGGCTGCGACCGCGTCAGCGCTGGTCAGTCAGCCGCTTCCTCAGTCTCCCCAAGATTCTGTGCACGCTCCTGCGGACTGATGATATCGGTGATCTGAATCCCGAACTTGTTGTCCTGCATGACCACAACGCCCTGGGCGATCGGGGCATTGTTCACCAGAATATCCAGGGGCTCGTCGACCAGTCGGGACAGGGTAACCACAGATCCTTCCTGGGTCTCGAGCAGTTCCCCCAGCGTCATCTGCGTGCGACCCACTTCCACGGACAGGGTAACGGGTACGTCGAACAGGACGTCGAGGTTGACTTCGGTATCTTTGGCTGCGGCGATGGCTGAACTCATGTTTTCCCCTTACTGCATGACAAAACTGGTAATGAATACTTCCACCGGCGGCTCGGCCGGCACGATCTTGCTGACTTCGGCATTGATCTTCACCCGCAGCTCTTCCTTGGCGGTCTTGCCCATGAAGTCATCGTAGGTCTGGTCGCTGAGCATCATGATCAGGTTGTTGCGGATCAGGGGCAGGTTCAGGGTCACCTTGTCGATGATGTCCTGCTCGCGGTGCATGGCTTCCAAAGTGGTCTGCAGGTAGCGCAGGTTGCCGCGGTGGGTGAAGTTCACCACCAGGGGCGGTGACAGCTTCACGTAGACAGGATCTGCGATCTCCTCAACCTCGGCGACCGGCTCGCCTTCGACGGGAGCAGGCTCTTCCTGCGTCAGGAAAAACGCCGCACCGCCCCCAGCGGCCAGCAGGACCAGCGGTCCAACGATCAGAAGTATCTTTTTCATGTCCTTTGCCTATGTCGGTTCGTCAGATGTAGTAGTCAATAAGGTTTTGTGCCCCGCTGGCATCCACTGCGAGCGAACCCACGGCTTCATTCCTGTTATCGGCACCGGCGGCGGATTCCTTTATCGAGGAATTGTGACCTTCGTCATATCCCTGCTGCCCGGCACCGAGGTCGCCGCCGTCCCGCCCTCGCTCTGCGACATCAGCCTGGGTCAGCTCAACCCCTACCTGGCTGAATAGCTCTCGCAGCCTCGGTAGTTCCGCTTCCAGCAGCTCTCGCGCGGTGCGGTTGGCGGCGTAGAACACAACGCTGGCCTGGTCATTTTCGGTGGTAATGCGCACGTCGATGCTGCCCAGCTCCGCCGGGTGAAGCTGCAGCTCGGCGCGGTGCAGGCCCTGGCGGCTGAGCCACTGGAGGTTGCTGCGAACCTCTTCGCCCCAGCCCGGCTGACCGGCAAACTGCTGGATCGGCAGGCGTAGCGCGCGCTCGGCAGCAGGACTGTCCTGCAGAACCCGCCCGGCGGCCTCGCTGGTGGCGGTGTTCGTGAAAGTGGTGCCGGCATCGGCATCAGCGAACGCTGCTGCAAGCGAGGCCTGCGCAGTGGTCGGGCTTGCCGTGGCGCTCGTATTGAGCGCTGCTGCCTGGCTGGCGCCAGCCAGGCGGGCCGAAAATTCCTGGCCCTGCGAGGGCAGGTTGTCATCTGCCAGCTGCGCTGTATCGGCCGCGGGCAGCGGCGCGCGTGGCTCAAGGCCGGTGGTAGCGGGCCTCTGTGAGCGGGTTGCCGCGGCGGGGGTATCCAGGGGCAACTCCCTGGCAGGCGTCCGGCCATCGACGCGCAGGGTCTTCTGCACGGTGGGGTCCGGCGCCGGGCCGGGCACTGTTCCGGATGCGGCTTGTGCCGAGGCGCTCGCCAGCGGGTCCGCGGCAACGCCCGCAGGCGCGGCAGTGGCCGGCTGCAGACTATTGCCCGCGGGCGGCAAGGATTTGCCGCCGGCATCCAGGGCCATATCGGCAAGATTCTCGTCTGCGGGCACGGCAGGCGCGGCATCTGCCTGGTCAGGCTCAGCCTGCAGTGCAGCCTCAAGGGGTAGCTGTGGTATCGGTATCGCCTGGGTCGGTTCCCCCGGCAGTTGCTCCAGGTCCTGTGCCGCGAACTCCGCGTCAGCCGTGGGCTGCGCGGGTGTTTCACCGGCGCCGTCGGCTTCCGAGCCGGTCGCCGCCTGCTCCGGGGAAAGGGGTTCCAGCAGGGCGGCAAAACCGCCGTCGCCGGTCTCCGGGGCGGGTGATGAAGGCTGCCCGTCGGGCATCTTGGTCTCTGTCAGGTTCAATCCAGCAATCATGTCTCAGCGGGGCCTCGGCCCTTTTCAAAGCAATCCACAGGGTTAATGCAGCTATCGTGCCAAGATCCTCAGCCGCGGGGAGGGCGCCGGGAATTGCGCTCATCCGCCTGCTTCTGCTCCTGCTTCTGCTCATCCCGGTGTTCCTGGAGGCGCAGGCGATCGGTCAGGCGCGAGAGAATTTCCGTGTTCTGCCGCTTCTCCAGCCACTGGGCGCGGTGGTGCTCGACCTGCTGTTCACCGGCCGCCAGCGCGTGTTCCTGCTCGCGGATGGCCTGGTCCAGCTGGGCGAAGAAGCGCTGGAAGTTGTTAAAGCGCTGGGGGTCCATACCCACGGCGCATTGTTCATCGAACAGGGCCCGGTATTCACGCCGGTAGCCTTGTAGCTGTTCCAGGAGTTGCTGCTTGCTGCTGGCAGATTCACGGGCAGCGGCCAGCAATTGCCCTGCCTGCTGCTCTTCCCGTGCGCCGACTTCCGAAACTCGCTCTATGCGCTTGCTGCGTTTCACGACGCACTCCAGCGTTCAACCAGCTGTTCAAGCTGGACCAGGCTGCTGGCAAAATCGGCCCGTTCCTGGATGCCCTGCTGCAGCAGCGCGAGCAGCTGCGGTTGCGCGGCAATCGCGGTATCGATCGCCGGGTCCGTGCCCTGGCGATAGGCGCCGACACTGATCAGGTCGCGATTCTGCTGGTAGGTGGAATAGAGCTGGCGGGCAGAGCGCGCCGCGGCCTGGTGCCCGGGCTCGGTAATCGATGGCATCACCCGGCTGATCGAGGCGTCGATATCTATGGCCGGGTAAACCCCGGATTCCGCCAGCCCGCGGGACAGCACAATGTGGCCATCGAGTATGGCACGGGCGGCGTCTGCCACCGGTTCGGAGGGATCATCGCCCTCCACCAGCACCGTGTAGATCGCAGTAATGGAGCCGGTGCTGCTGTCACTGTTGCCGGAGCGCTCCACCAGCCGTGGAATCTCCAGGAACACCGAAGGCGGGTAGCCCTTGGTGACCGGCGGTTCGCCGATGGCCAGCGCGACCTCGCGCTGGGCCTGGGCAAAGCGGGTCAGGGAATCCATCAGCAGCAATACGTTCAGCCCCTGCTCCCGGAAGTACTCGGCCACCGCGGTGGCCAGCCAGGCGCCATGAATGCGCATCAGCGGCGGATCGTCCGCCGGTGTGGCAACCACGACCGCTTTTTCGCGATCGCGACTGCCGAGAATATCTTCCACGAACTCGCGCACCTCGCGGCCGCGTTCGCCGACCAGCCCGACAACTACCACATCCGCCTCGGTGTAGCGCGTCATGAGGCCCAGCAGGGTACTCTTGCCGACGCCGGAGCCGGCGAACAGGCCCATGCGTTGCCCGCGCCCGACGGTGAACAGGGCATTGATGGCGCGCACACCTACATCCAGTGGTTTGTCGATCGGTCGCCGTGAAAACGGGTTGATGCTGGAACCCTGCAGTGACACCCGGTCGCTGCAGCGAATCTCACCGAGGCCGTCCAGCGGCTTGCCGGTGGCATCGATCACCCGGCCCAGCAGTCGCCGGCAAACGCCGATCTCGCTGGAGTCGCCGGCGGGAATCACCCGGGCGTTCGGGCACAGGCCGCGCAGTTCGCCGATAGGCATCAGGAACAGCTTGCCCTCGGAGAAGCCGACCACCTCGGCCATGAATTCCTGTCCGGTTTCCGGTACCACCTTGCAGCGGCTACCGACCGGCGCCTGACAGCCTTCCGCTACCATGGCCAGGCCCATCAGCTGGGTAATCCTGCCCTGTACGGGTAGCTGTGAATTGATATTGCGCTCGCTGAAACGGCGCAGCCCGGCGGCCAGGTGCTGGTTGCGCTCCGACTCCAGGGATTTAACCTGCGCCGTCACGGTGTATGGTCTCCTTCGCGATCGCCGGACAGAACCTGCAGCATGGCGGCGCGCACCCGCTCTTCGAGTGAGGCATCCACCAGGGCGGCGCCGCGCACTACCAGGCAGTCGCCGCGCGGCACGGCGGGGTCGCTCAGCAACTCCCAGTTGCGCTGCTCGCTGGCCATGGTCGACAGGTCATTCACCAGTTTTACGTCTTCGTGGTTGAGGTAGACCCGGGCGCTTTCGCGATCCTCTGGCAGGCTGCCAATGGCCTCCCGCACCACGCCGATAATCGCTTCGGGATCGGTTTTCAGCTCGCGCCGCAGCACCTGCCTGGCGATGTGGCCGGCGAGGCGCGCCAGCTCCTCCAGCAGGTCGTCATCGAGGCTCCTGTAAGGCTGGCCAATCGCGTCGAGCATGTGTTGCAACTGCTGCAGTTGCCCCGCCAGCTGCTCTCGCACCTCGGCGGCGGCCGCTTCGCGGCCGGCTGCCAGTCCTTCCTCCCAGGCCTGGGCGCGCAGCGCCTCCAGTTCTTCGGA
>JASJBK010000236.1 GCA_030066555.1 Halieaceae bacterium | reverse complement strand
GCGGGCCAGGGGCTCGGTGGGGATACCGGCATGTCTGAGCCGGTAGAAACCGTCACACCGCGCTCGATAAGCATGCCGATCGGGAAAATCCATTCCAGGCGTTCATCGCCAACATCTGCGCGGATGGTTTCGATAGCAGGGTCCGGCATCCAGAAATAGGGTGACACCTCTGCGTGCGCGTCCAGCGCCTTGAATCGGCCCAGATCCTCAGGATTGACGAAAACCGTATGCGAGACGCTGTGCCGAAGGGTGCTGTCGCTTTTTCGCGTCAGCTCGATGCCATCCAGTACGGTTCGCACTGCCTGGTCACCGACCGCGTGCGCACGGACCGTCAACCCCATCTTGTCGTACTCGACGATTTTCCTCTTGAAGTAGTCGGGATCATTGCGCCAGTAACCGGTGTTATCGGTGCCTTCGAAGGCATCGACCATCTTGGCGGTCTGGCCTCCCGCGGAGCCGTCCATGACAAACTTGATGCCGATGTAGTCGATCATGTCGGAGTTGTATTTCGAGCTGCTGGTAATTGCTGCCTCGCTCATCTCACGCAGCCAGTCACTGGTCCAGTCAATAGGGTCCGTCAGGTAAGCGGTAACGCGTGTCGTGAGGTTTCCCTTCTTTTCCAGTGCCGCATAGGTTTCGAGGTTCCAGGGGCGCGCCCATACGTCAGTGATTGAAGTGAAGCCGAGACTGTTGAGTTCCCGCAGTACTGGCTCGAAGCCTTCTACTGCCAGTTCCTCTACATCGGGCCGATCTTTCAAAAACTCCTCCCATATCAGGTTGGCCGCCGTTTCGCGCAGGACACCTGTGGGGTTCCCGTCGGCATCAACGTCAAAGGAGCCGCCTTTGGGCGGCTGCCAGTTTCTGTCGATTCCGTACCGGTCCATTGTCACCTTGTTGATCAGTGCCGCGTGGCCGCCAAGATCCCAGAAAAACGCCAGCCGATCAGTGATGAGTGCGTCCAGCGTCGAATGGTGGGAGGGCTTGTTCCACACATCAATGTCGGCACCGTGATCCTGCAGCCAGTTGATGGGCCCGCCAAAAACCCACTTCTTTGTGGGATTGTCCCTTTGAAACTGAATCACGAGCTCTGAGAAATGCTCGTAGCTCATGTGCGGCGAATAGATTTCCACGTTCATCCGATTCTCCGCCACCATATCCGGGTGGATATGGTCTTCTACAAGGCCCGGCAGTACGAATCGGCCCTTCAGGTCGACCACTGTGGTCTTGTTCCCCTGGTACTTGCTGATATCAGTTTGTTTTCCGACGGCCAGAAATTTGCCGTCCTTTACGGCAAATGCCTCCGCTTTAGGCATGGCGGAGTCAACGGTATACACCACTGCATTGGTGTAGATCACATCGGCCTTGTTTTCAGCACCGGCGAATCCTGAAGTGATTAGCGACAACAGCAGGCCAGTTACGATCGAAAACTGGTTTGAAGAAATGCGGTTCATGATAGAGCTTCCCAACCAGGTGATTTTTGTTTTGTCAGGTTAGGCTAATTCAAGGTGCTTGCTGGAAGCAGTATGACAGTTAGCCGGTCAGGGGTTCATTATCTTGACAAAATGGTCTAAGGCAATCCAGATCAGCCAAAGGCCGATACCCAGCAGCACCCAGGGCGCCATTCGCTCGACAATACGCTCAAGCCAGTTGCTCGCTGCCTCCAGGTGGGGCCTGGCGCCATCACCGAGCAGGGCGACCGCTATGGGTACCAGGGTAAAGGGCAGCGCATAGGCAAAGTTATAGACAATCAGTAGCGCCCAGCTGTCTCCGATCGAAAGCCCGGAGCGATTCACGACATCCACGGCGGCAAAGTACGGCAGCGCAAAAGGCGCGCCAATGAAATTGATGAACGCGCCATAACTGAAGCACGTAAACCCGGTGACCGTCTGTAGCTCTCGCGCAGGTGTCGCTGCCCGGCCTTCTCTACTGCCGAAGGCGGCATAGAGGCAGCCGAGCCCCACTACAGCACTGATTGAGTAGTCGATCGGTTTTGGGTTATCCAACCTCTGCGTCAGGGCATCGAGCCCATAGGAAGCAACGACGCCGACCACCATGTACGCCAGGGTATGGCCGACCAGCAGCGCGCTGCTATGGAGGGCGGGTCGTTGCGTACCGGCCGCCATCACCATCGCGGTAAGCAGCACGGGGTTGAGGACGTCGGCCAGCAGGATGGGGGTAAGGCTGGCGACGACCTCAAGCATTGCGCTTATAGAGAGTGGTTCACGCTGAATACCGATCGATCACCGTACGGGTGACCGTTTCGACAAATGGCTCCTTTTGCTGCAAGCCATGCACCCATTGCAGGGTTCCGATACAGAACACTTCGCCCTTGCCTTTCTTCATATTGGTAATCGCGGCACAGCCACGCACAAACTTGTCGATGTTCTCGGGCGTCGGCTCCAGGCCGAGGGTCTCGGCGTACTGGACGGCATCCCGCTCAGAGGGTCCAATGAAGTGGGCTTCTTCAGGGTGGCCGTGGTCGACCTCTTCACCCGCGATGGCCGGTGCCAGTGCCAGGATTTCCAGATCCTCCGGTGCGCCGTCTTCCCCGGTTGGGTAGGGCAGGCCGTAGCGGAACGTGTACTCGACACCATCGACTTCCGAGCCGATCACCGGCACCGACCCGCCGAGAATATCGCCGTAGTAGAGGTCCGCATCCTTGAACGCCCAGTGCTTGTTGCGGTAGATGGTAAAGCCACCCGCGCCACGCGGCGTCGCGCCGCCGATCATCGCGTACACGCCCTTGTGGCCATTGACCCCCCAGGTGGTCACCGGGGGATTGTTTGCACCGTCGTGCTGGTGCCACCAGGTGGAGGCCAGGTAGCGTGTTTCCGGGTTTTCCCAGACCGGGTCCTGCTCGTGCTGGTGCTTGTAACAAATCTGGACGTTGTCTTCGAAGCGCACCTGCCAGTTGATATTGCCCGCAAATCTGGCCAGTCTGCCGCCATTCTCGACAAACCGGTCCAGGGCATTGCGATACTGTGGAGTGACGTACTCGTCATGGCCCACCACCACGGCCAGCTTATAGCGATCGAGCAGCTTGGGCATGTCCACGAAGTCGTGTTGATCGGCATACTCGATGTTGTATCCCTCGCGCTCCGCCCAACGTGCGAAGTGACTGTCATAGCCCGCCCAGCCCGACAGCATATTCTTGAAGCTCAGCCCATTGGCCAGGTAGTAGTAAGTGGAGGGGTATTGGGGCGGTGATCCGATGGGAAAATCTTCGTACCGTCGCGGCTTCCAGCCCCAGGTGGGTGTGCCCTCAGGCTGACGAATGAAGCCGCGAGCCCAGGGGCGATGGGTATGAACCCGAGTGGCGTAGGCCGTATCCCGGCTTTCCATACCGCCGCCGCCGGCCTCGGGGGGAATACGGTAGGAACTGCCGCCACCAAAATCCGTGTAGGCGAGCCAGGTGCCGGTCGACAGGATGAAAAGGATGTCGGCTTTCGCACCGGGGCGTTTTGCGCGCAGGGTAAACCAGGCCTCCTGCTCGATCTTCTGTCCGTCACGTTCCACGCGCAGGACAATGATATAGCCGCCCGATTTCCAGTTGCCCGGGATCTTGAATCGGTGACTGACCGGCCATCCGCAGCCGTTTTCGTAACAGTCGATGGGTGTTGGGTGGTATTTCCCTGGCAGGTCGGAATACGTTTTCACGGTTTCCAGCGTTGCACCGTCGCGTTGGATTTCGAGCTCGTAGGAGTCAGCGGTTGTGTTGACGTGCAGAGCCACTTCGTCGCCTGGTGCATAGCTGAGCTTGTCGGTATATCCCCACACTTCAAGTTCGTTGGGATCATTGGATGGGAATTCGTACCAATAGGCCGCGTTGGTGATCCAGTTGCGCGAGCCCTGGGAGGGCGGGATTCGATCTCGCTGGATGGGGTTGGCGATGGAGTTGCTCAATCCGTCAAAGGTTTCGGCCTGGGTTTTCCCTGCGACCGCGCCCAATGCGCCGGCGGCCGTCGCCCCGGCTATCGACTTGAATACATCCCGTCGGCTGATACCGTCTGGTGCGTGCTCAGTCTCCGCGCTGTCGGTGGCGGCGCCGCTGCTTCTTTCGTCGGTGCTTCCCTTCTTACCTTCATCGCTCATGTTCATACCTCCACAACTATTGCCAATGAACTACTGGTTCTGTTGCTTGTTCGATTCGGAGCCAGGCCGTCAGCGCGTGGCAAGCGCATCCAATACCGCTGGAACGAACTGGTGAAACTGCATGGTGGCGAAGCGCGGTGTCTCCGCCATGGGGTAGGCGCCGTTCAGCGCAATAACGGTGCCGGTCTCTTTGTGCATCGCACACACCTGGCCGTTGACGCCGATCATCGCGAGGATACGGTGCTCGCCAACCTCGAGGACACGAAACTGATCTTTGTAGTATCCCGGGGCCAGGGCGACTTCCTTACCTTTTAGCCATGCGCTGCGCACCGCGTCATTTCCTTCCCAGAGAGCCGATACAAACGACGCCGGTAGCACCTGTTCGCCTTTGGCGTTTTTGCCCTCGTTGAGAAACAGTAGACCGACCCGGGCCAGGTCCTTGGTCGCCATGTTCATGCCGGTAGACCCCATGGCCAGGCCTTTCTTGTCTGACATGAAATGCGCGTCGGCAGCGACGCCGACTTTCTGCAGGAGGTCTTTCTCAAGAATCTCGGTGAATGAATTGCCGGTTGCGCGGTCGACGATCAGGCCCAACAGTTCGCTGTTAACGTCCTGGTAGTCGTACTTCTCACCCATGGCGTAGTTCTGGCGCTTGATGATCAGTGGGAAAAAGTCCAGGGTGCCGTTGGGGTAGGGCTCGGACTTTTCCTCCCCGTAGTAGCCCTGGGCATCCGACAGGCGAGTATCCCAGTATTTTTCCGCGGTGCCCCCCGCGAGTACGACCGCGGTGCGCATGTCCGACACTTCCTGCACGGTTGCAGTCTCGAACGCTGTACCTTTGAGTTCAGGGACGTACTCAATGGCCTTGTCGTTCCAGTCGAGGGCGCCCTTTCCCACAGCGATCGCTGCAGCCATCGCCGTGAACGACTTGGACACTGACATGTCGAGATGGGTGGAAAACTCGTCGAGGCCGTTGCCGTAGTGTTCGTGGAGTATCTTGCCGCCCTGGAGGATCACGGCGTTGTGGTTCTGCATTCGATTCAGCAGAAAATCCCTCGCCGAGATCGGACCGTCGAATTCCTGGACCATGATGCCGTTGAGATCCAGTGGCTTCTTGCTTTTCCCCAGTTCGTGGACGTAGTCACCTTTATGCAGGGTGTAACTGTGGGAGAACTTGTATACATGGGGCATAGCCGAGGCAATATATTCCGGCGTTTCCCAGTTTTCGCCGGTCATGCCGATGGACGCAGCAGCTTCGATAAACTCATCGTCCGGCGGGTTGAATGTGGCTGCGCTGACGCTGATAGCAAAGGTGCTGGTGGCAATAAGCAGGAGCCTGGTGATTCTCATTCTGTCTACCTCAATGTCGAGCGCTGGTCGCGCTAGTTCACAAAAACTGAATGGTGGCGGGGGAGATCCACACGGTGGAGGAGGGAGAAACACAGTTTCTACCCACTCTGGTAACCAAGACCTGTGAAACTATAGTAGTTCTTTGAAGTGCAACAACCGCTCAAGTTCACATGCAAAATGAGAGTTGATTTCGCATCGAGGCGGAGCGTTTGGTCAATCGTGAGTCAGCGCCCATTTGCTGCCCGGATGTTCGAGGTAAT
>JASJBK010000024.1 GCA_030066555.1 Halieaceae bacterium | reverse complement strand
TTGTGCGGCTTGCAGCCCTCCGGGTTCTCGTCTGAAACCTCGATAACGTGCTCGTCGTAGTGGTCCTCATGAGCACAGTGCAGGTGACCGTCGTGCAGGTAGCCCACGTGGTCGCCGTGTTGTACTGCGACATGGCCGCAGCCCGGCCCGTGGGTGTGATCGTGGTTTTCGTGAATCTTGTGAGTCATGGCGTGGTTCTCCTGAAATCAGGGCCTAGTGGGGGATACTCGGATCTGCATGGTCGATGACATTGCGGATCAGTGTTTCAACATGAGAGTCGGCGAGGCGATAGAACATGTCCCTGCCATTGCGCCGGCGTTTCACGAGTTCCTCGCTCAGCAGCACTCGCAGGCGTTGCGAAACCGTGGACATTTCCGCCTTGGTCAGCGCCGCAATTTCAGACACCTGCAGCTCTCCCGACAGCAACAGTTCCAGGATGCGCAGCCTTTCCGGGTCGCCCCCCGCGCGCAACATGCCCGCTGCACGCTCGATGACCGGAGCGGGAGCTGTATCGCGATGGGTAGGCGGTGTTTTGGGAGGCGATGCCGGCAATGCTTGATCACTTTCTCATGTTTACATTTCAATAAATGATCATATATTTTCGAGCCTTTGCCGGCAAGAGCCTGCTCCAACCTCTTTACAGGTCTACTTCAGTAGCAGGAATTGGGTGACAGCTCCGGATTGATTTCTCCGGCGACCTCGTCCGGGTCGATACCGGCCTCAAACAGCGCAGCGCGCACGGTCTCAATATGCTCCAACACAATGGCGTAACGATCCCCGTATTCGTGACGGGTCACCTCGATGGCCTGCGGCATGTAGGTATAGGCAATCTTCAGGGCATTCAGTTGGTCATCGGTCATAACACGCTTTCCTCAATGTCGGCCGCTTACTCGCCGGGGCCATAACGCTCGGCGATATAGTGATAGACAGCACGTAAACCCATGGGCTCGCCGCCCTCCGGGCGACCCGGGCGAGCGCGGGTGTTGAAGGCCATGATGTCGAAATGCACCCAATCGGCATCACTCACGAACTTCTTGAGAAACAGTGCTGCGGTGGTGGCACCTGCGAAGCCGCTCGCCGCGCAATTCAACACATCGGCGATATTGCTCTTTATCATGTGTTCGTAATCTTCGTGAATCGGCAGGCGCCAGACTGCATCATCTGTCAATTCGCCATGAGACTGCAGTGCTTGGGCTACCTCATCTGACGTTGAAAACATGGCGGAAATCTCAGTACCTACCGCAACGCGCGCGGCGCCAGTCAAGGTGGCGAAGTCAACGATCAGGTCGGGCTTGTCCTCTGATGCCATGGCCAGGGCATCACAAAGCAACAGGCGACCCTCGGCATCGGTATTGTCGATTTCCACGGTCAGCCCCTTGTAGGTGGAAATGACGTCGCCGGGCCGAAAGGCATTCCCCGAAATCGCGTTCTCCGCTGCGGGAATCAGCAGGCGCAGCCGCACGGGTAGCTGGGTCGCCATGATCAGATGAGCGAGCCCGATCGCGATCGCGGCCCCACCCATATCCTTTTTCATGAGGCGCATGCCTGCGCCTGGTTTGATGTCCAGGCCGCCGCTGTCGAAGGTGACCCCTTTGCCCACCAGGGTGATCTTCGGATGATCGGCGTCACCCCAGGTCAAGTCTGCCAATACCGGGGGCGCCTCCGCGGCACGCCCCACGGTGTGGATTGTCCTGGCGCCGAGATCCAGCAGTTCATCACCCGTATGGACCTGAAGGTCTGCATTAAACGTCTCGGCCATGGTGGCGATTTGTTCGGCGAGGTGTGATGGCTTCATGTCCTCAGCAGGCGTATTGATCAGATCGCGACCCAGGGCGACCGCGTCAGCCACGTGCCTGGTGCTTTCATCTAATTCGGCGAACAAGCGCGCGGGCTTCCGTTTGGCGGTCTTGTAGCGATTAAACTGGTAGGACCCCATTGCCCACCCCAGCACCTGGAGTTCACCGACGGGGCTCTCAAGATGATAGTCACCCTCAGGCAGCGACATGGGCAGATGGCCCAGGGTGGCGAGATTGTCCTTGCCGTCCCAGCCACAAATCACTCTGGCGCTACCGTTCTGCTCTAACCAGGCTGATTGCCCGGGCTTGGCGGTGAAAGACTGCCGGCCCAGCCAGGCGCGTTCGCCCTCTGACAGGTCGGCTTGCCAATCCTCAAACTTTTCAGTCAGCACCAGAACAATCGGCGTGCTGTTCTCGCCGGGTGTGGAAAGTAGGACGTCAGACAATTTATTCATAGTTACTCGTGTTTTTCGCAGTGCGGATACGCAGGGAGAAAGGATAGTCGTTCATAGCACCGGTTTCTCTGGAAGCGCGGTGTAGAGCGCCAAACGCGTTTATGCCGTCGCTTCCCCGTCCACCCACTCAGCATCGATGGCCTCGGCGGCGCGGCGGATAGCCGCAAGCACCGGTGGAATGTTATCTACGTTGGTGGAACGCACGACCAGCTCGGCACCGATTTGCCCCCGGCGAAAGAAGGGGTAAGAACCGATAGAGACCTCGGGGTGTGCATCCTGTATCGCTGCGAGACCTTCTGCCATTTCACTTTCCGGTGCGAATACCGTGACCGCGTCGGACAGCATGGGCTCGGCTCCCGCCAGTTCACCACGCAGCCCCTCAAGCATGCCACGCATAATCCCCGGGATACCTGCCAGCATAAATACATTGTCTTTGCGCACGCCCGGGGCGCTGCTCTTGGGATTTCTTACCAGGCCGCCCCCGTCCGGCACCCGCGCCATGCGCTTGCGCGCTTCCGTCAATTCCTGTGGCCCGTAATACGTCGCCAGCATTTGCAGCGCCTCTTCGTTGTAGACCACCTCTACGTCAAACGCGCCGGCAACGGCGTCTACCGTGATGTCGTCGTGGGTGGGGCCGATACCCCCGGTGGTGAAACAGTAGTCGCAACGTTCGCGAAGCGCATTCACCGCCTCGATAATAGCCAGACGATCGTCGCCGACGATCCGCACTTCATTCAGAGCCACCCCTTCCTCGTTAAGCCACTTTGCCAGGTAGGCAATATTGGCGTCCTGGGTGCGCCCGGACAGAATCTCATCGCCGATTACCACCAGGCCTGCGGTAACACGGATTGATTGGGTCACTTACTGCTTCCTCCGCAGTGGGATTACGGGCTGCGCTGGCAAATGATCTGCAGGCATCTTGGAGCATAGTACGGCCAGTGCCGCCTAAGAGATTGAACTCCTGAACAGTGAGCCCCTCGTTGCTGATGCAGGGAAGTCAGAAACTTCCACTGGCAGGCCGGCTTGCGCCGCCACCAAAACGCTGACGGAAATCAGATAGTTGCAGCGTGAACTCATCGGCTGTCATGAACTCCGCATCCGTCGCGGTGGGCTTTTCCTGGTCCTTGTACCAGTCGGCGTAGTCCTCGAAGTCCACTGAAAACCCCTGGTAATGGCTGGAGTAGGTGCGTACTGATATCACCGGGACTTCCGACGAGAAGTCAAACTGCATCAACCGCAGCCAGCCGTCCCCGATGCCGATCAACCGATCTGCGACACCGCGGATGGTCGGGTCAACGTCCAGCAGCGACTGGCCGCGGCCCTGGAAATCAGCCAACAGCTGGATTACTTCGTTTCCATCAGCATTGGCATCGAAACGCACAGCCTGCCCGTACTGATGACCGCACAGCACAAGGAATATCTGATCGTTGGGGAAAATCAGCTTCTCGAATAGCTGCTGTGCGGAGTTGTGTTGGTCGGGATCGAGGGCGGCTAGATCAACAATCGGGCTGGCTACCCGCTCGCCGTCTTTATTCAGGAAGTCATGTGTTGTGATGATGGTTGGAAGGCCGGGATATTTCCTCAACACCTGTTGCGCCCAGAACACAGCCTCATCGGGCGGGCTCATCTCCAGGGCTATATGCAGAAACTCATAGCCGCCGGCAGCAAACACCTGGGCCGAACTCGTACCGCCGCCATGGCTCGCCACGTACCAGGGCTGGTCGCGGAAAAAGGCGCTGTTCGAGCCAAAGGCAGAGCGGAAGTTGTCCAGGCCACCAACATGTACAGCGCCGATAACATCTCTATCGCTGGTATCGATATCGTCCGAAAAAATGACTTTTAGCAGGCTCCCCGGGTAGCGATCATCGGTCCACATGGCGTCGAAATCATGGTTTCCCGGCACCACGGAAAAGGGCAGCCTCGCCTCTGCCAGTATCTTGTAGCCGGCAATCGCGAGCGGCACTTCGATATCCAGTGTTTCGGGGCCGTAGCCGATCTCGCCGGACAGCGCGATAGGAGAAAAGCGTGTGTAGTCAAAACCCCGCTCCCGGTGCTCCTCATCCATCAGAAAGCTCTGGCGCTGCCAAATGTCGCCCACTGATGTGGCGAACACAATATCACCGCCGTTGCCCACGCTGTTGTCCGCTATGTACTGCAGCATGCCCCGGAACTGATCTGCGGCATTGATCGGAAACTCACCATAACCGCTTAACTCCTGACCCTTCTGGAAGCGGAAGTCGAGCATATTCTGGGTGTCTGGAATAACGGCAAGGGTGAAGCGCTTGTCCGTATCCGCTTCTGCAGCTGTCACTGCGATACACAGCAGCGACTGCAGACAGAGAAGAGCTAGCAGTGCCAGGCTGGTGGCGGCCTTCTTTAAGACAATCAATGTGCGCTCCTTAAAAGTCCACTGTGGTCCAGCGCGACCGTAGGAAGTGGTGCGCCCAGTAGGGTAAAGCAAACGCTTTCGACGCGCAGCATCGAGTGCAGCTGAAAGGAGTGGTGGGCCCCGAAGGGCGAAGCAAGCGCATATGTTGCGCAGCAACATGCACCGCTGAGTGACAGCCAGCTGTGCTGGCTGGCCGGAATAAACTGTAACCTATGCGACCGGAATAGACCGAAGCAAAATGGTGGGCCCAGTAGGACTTGAACCTACGACCAATCGATTATGAGTCGACTGCTCTAACCAACTGAGCTATGGGCCCGTGTGAAGTGCCTGGTGGCGGGTAGCGGCGCATTATAGAGCGCACACTCTGGGGCGTCACGCCTTGCGAGACCGGCCTAATCCTCGACGAAGCCGCCCCAGCCGGCCATGTACTCGACGAACTTCTCGCCCAGGCCCTGGTTGCGCAGGTAGTCCCGTGTGACCGGGTTGGGTACCGGTTCGAAGCTGTCGTTGGCGGCCACGCAGCGTGGAAAGTCATGGTGCAGGATGGCGGCGCGGCCCGGCAGCACGAAATCAGCACCCGCGTCCAGGCAGCGGCGCGCGTCTTCGCCGGAGCGGATTTTGCCGGCAGTGCCGAGTTTCACATTGCCGCGGTCCAGCTCGGTAAAGCAGGACAGCAGGGTGCGGCCCTTGAAGTCGTCTTCCACGGGCTCCTTGAAGGAATCCCACAGAGACATGTCGAGGAAATCGATCTGGCCACCATGGAATAGCTCCTGGGCCAGCTCGCGCATCTCCCCGAGGCGGATGTCGAAGCGCTCCGGTGACAGTCGCAGGCCCAGCGCAAAGTCCGGGGCGCACTGGGCGCGCACGCCGTCGATCAGCTCGAGAATGAGTCGGGCGCGGTTCTCCAGGCTGCCGCCGTAGGCGTCATCGCGCTGGTTGATGGTGGGGCTCAGGAACTGGCACAGGAGGTAGCCGTGGGCACCGTGCAGCTCGATGCCATCAAAGCCGGCCAGCTCTGCACGCCTGGCGGCCGCCAGGAAGTCCTCACGTACCTGTTCGACCTCATCCAGGGTCAGCGCCCGGGCACCGGTCTCTTCGTTGGTCGAGGGGCATAGGGGCTGCTGGCCGATTTCCTCCTCGGGGGAACGCATGCCGGCATGGTGGAGCTGCAGCAGGGCCAGGCTGCCGTGGGCGCGAATGCCGGCGGCCAGCCGCGTAAGCCCCTCCAGGTGCTGGTCGGAAAAGCAGCCGAGCTGGCCTGGAAAGCCCTTGCCGGCGGCTTGCACGTGCGACGCACAAGTCATGGTTGCACCGAACTCTCCATCTGCCCGCATGGTCAGCCAGCGGTACTCATCATCCGACAAAACGCCGTCATCGTGGCTTTGCAGGTTGGTCAGGGGCGCCAGCATGAAGCGGTTCTTCATGGCCTTGCCCGAGGCAAACGGGAGGGGGGCAAACAAGTTGCTCATTGGGTCTCCGGGGTCTGGGGAATTACTTGCTGGCGCTCAGGCCAATAGACTTCAGCAGCGCGTCGCTCTCGGCGCGCAGCCGCTCTACCGTGGTGCTCTTGTCGTGCAGCATTTTTTCGAGAAACTGCAGGTACAGGTAGTTCTGCATCTGCAAGCGCACCCTGGACTCCAGGATACGCGGTCGAATCGGTTTGGAAATAAAGTCGGCGGCACCGGCATCGAGGGCAGCCTCCTCGGCGTCCTCGTCTTCCATGCCGGTCAGGAAGATCACCGGGAGATCGGAGCTGTCGGGGTTGCCTTTGATCTCGGCGCAAACCTCCAGGCCGTCCATCCCGGGCATCATGATATCCAGTAGTACCAGGTCGGCGCCGGAGGCCGCCAGCAGGTCGAGGGCCTCGAGCCCGGAAGAGGCGAGGATAACGTCGTAGTCCTTGCGGAGAATACGCTCGATGATGGAGAGGAGGCCTCGGTCATCGTCCACCACCAGGACGCGACCTAATACTGCTGCCTCCTCACTCATCCAGATGACTCATCCAGGAAAGGCGTCCTGTAGTTACTCGTCCAGGAAGCTGCGCAGGTGATCCGAGCGGGTCGGGTGGCGCAGTTTGCGCAGGGCCTTGGCCTCGATCTGGCGGATGCGCTCGCGGGTAACGTCGAACTGCTTGCCCACTTCCTCGAGGGTGTGGTCGGTGTTCATGTCGATACCGAAGCGCATGCGCAGCACCTTGGCCTCACGGGCGGTCAGGCCCGCCAGCACATCCTTGGTGGCCTCGTGCAGACCGGAGCCGGTGGCGGAGTCCACCGGGGATTCGATGGTGGAATCCTCGATGAAATCACCCAGGTGCGAATCTTCATCGTCGCCGATCGGCGTCTCCATGGAGATCGGCTCCTTGGCGATCTTCAGCACTTTACGCACCTTGTCTTCGGGCATATCCATGCGCTCACCCAGCTCTTCCGGGGTGGGCTCGCGGCCCATCTCCTGCAGCATCTGGCGGGAGATGCGGTTGAGCTTGTTGATCGTCTCGATCATGTGCACCGGGATGCGAATGGTGCGGGCCTGGTCGGCGATCGAGCGGGTGATGGCCTGGCGAATCCACCAGGTGGCGTAAGTCGAGAACTTGTAGCCGCGGCGGTACTCGAACTTGTCGACCGCCTTCATCAGGCCGATATTGCCCTCCTGGATCAGGTCCAGGAACTGCAGACCGCGGTTGGTGTACTTCTTGGCAATGGAGATCACCAGGCGCAGGTTGGCTTCCACCATTTCCTTTTTGGCCCTGCGTGCCATGGCTTCACCCATGGACATGCGGCGATTGATTTCCTTGATCTCGATAACCGAGAGCCCGACTTCCTCTTCGATCACCTGCAGCTTGCGCTGGGCGCGCTGGATATTGTCCTTCTCGGCTGCGAGCCTCGGTGCGTAGTCTTTCTTGGAGCGGGTGTGCTTGCTCACCCAGCGCAGGTCGGACTCGGCGCCCTGGAAGCTCTTGATGAACTCAATCCGGGGCATGCCACAGGCCTTCACGCAGATCTGCATGATCTCGCGCTCGAGGTTGCGTACCTGCAGCAGTACCTCGCGGGCCTGCTCGGTCAAGGGGTCGAATACCCGCGGCGTCAGTTTCAGGAACTTGAACAGCTCAGCGAGTTTTTCCAGGTCCTTCTGTGCGGTCTTGCCGTCACGACCTTCCTTGGCGATGGACTTGTCGGCCTTGTTGCAGGCGCGCTTGATGGCAGTAAAGCGCTTCTTGGCTTCCACCGGATCGGGGCCGCTATCGCCATCTTCGTCATCGTCATCGTCAGAGGTTTCGCCCTTGGCTTCCTGTGCCGCGGCCACTTCCTGGGCCGAAGGCACATGCTCGGCCGGATCCAGGTAGCCCACGAGGATGTCCGACAGGCGGCGCTCTTCGGTGGCGACCTTGTCATACTCATCGATGATGGAGCGCACCGCGCCAGGATAGTAGGCCAGTGCGGCCATCAGCTCACGGATACCTTCTTCGATACGCTTGGCGATAACGATCTCGCCTTCCCGCGTCAGCAGCTCCACAGTGCCCATCTCGCGCATGTACATGCGCACCGGGTCGGTGGTGCGGCCTGCTTCGGTCTCAACCGCAGCCAGTGCGGCGGCGGCTTCAGCAGCGACCACGTCATCGGCGGAGGAATCACCTTCGGTGATCAGCAGGGTATCGGCGTCCGGGGCGACCTCGAATACCTGGATGCCCATGTCGTTGATCATCTGGATGATGTCTTCAACCTGGTCCGGATCGGAGATGTCCTCGGGGAGGTGGTCATTTACCTCGGCATAGGTCAGGAAGCCCTGTTCCTTGCCCTTGGAAATCAGTTCTTTGAGACGGGATTGTTGTTGCACCACGTCATTCATGCAGGAAATACCTTCAACAGTTGTTCTGGCCAGCAAGCTTTAGTGTAGTAAAGCGTCGCCAGCAGATTCCAAATAAAAAATGCAATCGCACATTATAACCGGAAAACACATTAATCGGCTATAAAATAGCCAATTGGAATTAACGCTGGTTCTTCTTGTTTGGCGCCTTCCAGCGGCTAATTCCAACGTTTCTCCGGCTGTCTTCCGGGGAAGTAACCAGTTCTCCGCGAGGTGGGCCGCAAGCAGTACACGGCGTCGGCACCGGTGGTGTCCGAGCGAACGATGATCATTGCTTTCGGCCGCGTTCTTCGTCCCGGCGTCGCTTCTCACGCAGTTCCTGAACGATTTCCAGCTTCTCCAACTCGCTGATGTCAGCGTAGTTCCTGTGTTTCAGTTTGTCGACTCGCGCCTCAAAATCGCGGGATTTCGGGTGGTGAAGCAGCCCGTTAATGGTGTCGATAAATTCGTTTTCAATGCCTTCCGGGGGAATTAGCCGCTCCTGGCTGGCGAGCCTGCTGAGCAGTTCCCCTTCCTCGGTGCCATACCAGTGCCCGAGCAGCATGTGGAGAGTGGATTCCGGCCGCCGCTGCAATAGCTCCAGCAGTTCCAGCAGCAGCGCCACGTCCGGCCCTTCCAGCCGTCTCAGCGGCTCGAGGTCTTCTACCCGCCGGGCGGCCGCAGGCTGGTGCAGCAACAGGAAGATCGCCGTCTGCACCAGGTTGCTGGGGCCCGACTGGGCAATTGCAAGCGGTTCGCGCTGGCGCGGCCGTGGCGCGGGTTCACTGACCGGTTCCGGTGGCGGCGCGACGATCTGGCTCAGGGTGTCGGTGGCCATGCCGGTGCGCTCGGCCAGCTCCTTGAACATTAATTCCCGGTAAACCCCGGGGGGCAGCTTCTGTAGCAGGGGAGCCGCCAGCTTGCTGAGCCGGGCCTTGCCGTCCAGTGAGTCCAGCGACAGGTTGGCGGCGAGGCTATCAAACAGGAAGTTGTCCAGTGGCATTGCAGCATTGACCAGGGCCTGGAAATGCTGTGCTCCCTGGCTGCGTACCAGGGTGTCCGGGTCCTCGCCCTCGGGCAGGAACAGGAAGCGCGCCGAGCGGCCGTCCTGCATGCAGGGAATCGCCGCCTCCATGGCCCGGCTGGCGGCCTGGCGGCCGGCCTCGTCGCCGTCGAAACAGAACACCACTTCCGGGCAGAGCCGGAATATCTTCTCCAGGTGGGCCTGGCCGGTGGCAGTGCCAAGGGTGGCGGTGGCGTTGTTGATGCCGTGCTGTGCCAGGGCAATCACGTCCATGTAGCCCTCGACGATGATAATGCGCTCCAGCTGGCGGTTGGCCTGGCGGGCCTGGTAGAGGCCATAGAGTTCCCGGCCCTTGTGGAATATCGGCGTTTCCGGTGAATTCAGATACTTGGGCTTGTCATCGCCCAGCACCCTGCCACCGAAGCCGATCACCCGCCCGCGCTGGTCGCGAATCGGGAACACCACTCGATCGCGGAAACGGTCGTAGACTCGGCCGCTTTCATTCTCTACCAGCATCCCGGTGAGCTTGAGCTGCTGCTTGCGCTCCTCGGTGGTCCCCAGGGCCTTCAGCAGGTTATCCCAGCCGGGGGCTGCAAAACCCAGGTCAAAGCGCTTGGCAATCTCGCCGGTCAGGCCGCGGCCTTTCAGGTAGTCCACTGCGGTGCCCCTGCGCGGGTGCTCCCGCAGCTGGCGCTGGTAGTAGCGGGCGGCTTCTTCCATCAGCGGGTAGAGGTCGCGCTGGCCGCGCTCTGCGCGGGTCTCGGACTGCTCCCGCGGCACGCTCATGCCCAGGCTGTCGGCCAGGGATTCCACCGCCGCGGGGAATTCGATGTTCTCGTAGTCCATGATGAAGCCGAGGGCGTTGCCGCTGGCGCCGCAGCCGAAGCAGTAGAAGAACTGTTTCTCCGGATTGACGCTGAACGAAGGCGTCTTCTCCTGGTGAAAGGGGCAGCAGGCCATGTAGTTCTTGCCGCTTTTCTTGAGCTTCACACGGCGATCGATCACGTCGACGATGTCGGCGCGATCGAGGAGATCGTCAATGAAGGATTGTGGAATCAATCCGGCCATGTGCTCACTGCCCTGGGAGGTACGCTATGAAACTGCACCCGTCCCTGAAAAGTTTACAGGTAAGGTCAAGGTCTATCGGAAAGTGTAGCCGGCTGACAGCCGGCCGCGGACTTTAGCTCAGCCCTGCAGGCGCTGCTTGACCAGTCCGCTGACCTGGCCCATGTCGGCGCGGCCCTGAAGCTTGGGCTTGAGCTGGCCCATCACCGGGCCCATGGCCTGCATGCCCTCGGCGTCGACACTGGCGATAGCCTCGTCCACCAGGGCGATAATTTCGGCTTCGGAGAGCTGCTGGGGCAGGAATTCCTGGATCACGCCGATCTCGTAGTTTTCCTGCTCGGCCAGCTCGTTGCGGCCGGCATCTTCGAACTGCTGGGCCGAGTCGCGGCGCTGCTTGACCATCTTGTCGAGCACGGCCAGCACCCGGGCGTCATCCAGCTCGATGCGCTCGTCGACTTCTATGCGTTTGAATTCAGCCTGGATCAGGCGAATGGTCTGGAGGCGGGCTTTATCCCTGGCCCGCATGGCCGCTTTCATCGCGGCCTGTATGTCGTCCTTGAGTGGAGAAGCGCTCATACGCGCAGCGTCTCGTGACTAAGCAGCCGCCTGCTTAGTACAGGCGAACGCGCTTCTTGTTTTCCCGGGACATTTTCTTCGCGTGACGCTTCACGGCAGCCGCGGCGGCGCGCTTGCGCACGGTGGTGGGCTTTTCGTAGTGCTCGCGCTTGCGAACTTCGGCCAGGATACCGGCCTTTTCGCAGGAGCGCTTGAAGCGACGGAGCGCAATATCAAACGGCTCGTTTTCCTTAATCTTGATAGAGGGCATTCAGTTCACACCTGTCCAGTAAAATCTGCTGGAGGCCGCGAATTTCAAGGCCTCCAACCACAAAGGGCGCGCATTTTATACCCAAGCCGGGGAGAATGCAAAGCAAGATTTCGACACCGAACTGGCCTCGCGCAGGGTCGTCCATTATTATCCCGCCTCTGTTCAAACCGGAAGCCAAACCATGCGTGTACTGGGCCTGGAAACCTCCTGCGACGAAACCGGTATCGCCCTCTATGACAGCGAGCGCGGCCTGCTGGCGGATGCGCTTTACAGCCAGGTAGAGGTGCACAAGGAGTATGGTGGCGTTGTGCCGGAGCTGGCCTCCCGCGACCACGTGCGCAAGTCGCTGCCGCTGGTGCAGCAGGTGCTGGCTGAGGCCGGCAGTGAGCGCCCCGATGCGGTGGCCTACACGGCAGGCCCCGGCCTGGTCGGTGCGCTGATGGTGGGCGCCACCCTGGCGCGTTCCCTGGCCCTGGGCTGGGGGGTGCCGGTGCTGGGTGTGCACCACATGGAAGGACACCTGTTGGCGCCGATGCTGGAAGACGAGCGCCCTGACTATCCCTTCGTTGCGCTGCTGGTGTCCGGCGGTCATACCCAGCTGGTGCGGGTGGACGGCATCGGTGAGTACAAGATGCTGGGCGAATCGGTAGACGATGCCGCCGGCGAGGCCTTCGACAAGACTGCCAAGATGCTCGGTGAACCCTACCCGGGCGGGCCCCACGTGGCGCGACTGGCCGAGTCAGGCAACCTGTCGCGGTTCGACTTCCCACGCCCCATGACCCGCAAGCCGGGTCTGGATTTCAGTTTCAGCGGCCTCAAGACCCACACACTGACCACCCTGGAGTCTGTGGGAGGCCGTGACCAGGCCGACGAGCAGACCCGCGCCGACATTGCCTGTGCCTTCCAGCAGGCGGTGGTCGATACCCTGGTGATCAAGTGCCGGCGTGCGCTGGAACAGGAAGGCCTCGATACCCTGGTGATCGCCGGTGGCGTCAGCGCCAACAAGGAACTGCGGCGCCAGCTCAAGGAGGCCCTGGCCAAACTGGGGGGCCAGGTGTTCTACCCGGGACTGCGGTTCTGCACTGATAACGGTGCGATGATTGCCTACGCGGGCTGCCAGCGCCTGCTGGCGGGCGAGGTGGACCCCACCGATGCGGCGGTGCGGCCGCGCTGGCCGCTGGACGAATTGCCGCCGCTGGGCGGTGCTTCCCAGGCCGCCTGATATGGACCGGGTGTTTCTCAGCGACCTGGTGGTGGAGGCCATCATCGGCATACACCCCTGGGAACGCGAGGTACCCCAGCGCCTGGTCCTGCAACTGGAAGTGGCGGTGGATGTAGCCGCCGTGGCCGCCACCGATGACCTCGACCTGACCGTGGATTACTCGGCGCTGGCTGAGCGCGTGCGCGGGTTTATCCGCGACGGTCGCTATCGGCTGCTGGAAACCCTGGCTGAGGAAGCCGCGGCCATGATCCAAACAGAGTTCGGTGTGAATTGGCTGCGCCTGAAGGTCGGCAAACCCGGCGCCGTGATCACAGCCAGTGAGGTGGGCGTGCAGATCGAGCGCGGCACGCGCCCATGACCCGGGTTTACCTGGGCGTGGGCAGCAATATCGATCGCGACGCCAATATCCGCACCGGCCTCGATAACCTGCAGGCCGATTTCGACCTCCGGCGTGTATCGTCCGTGTATGAAAGCGCTGCCCTCGGTTTCGACGGCCCCGCCTTTTACAATCTCGCCGTCGAACTTGAGACCGATATCGAACTGGCGCCTCTGGCGCGCTACCTGCGGCAGATGGAATACCGCATGGGCCGGCCGCGGGATGCGAGTCGATTCAGTTCACGCACCCTGGATCTCGATATCCTCTGCTACGGCGACAGTTGCGGTATTGTCGACGGCATCGAGCTGCCGCGTGCTGAAATCCTCGAGAATGCCTATGTGCTGGCGCCGCTGGCCGAGCTGGCCCCGGAGGTCCTGCTGCCGGGCGGCGACGAGAAGTTCTCGGAACTATGGCGGCGGCTCGCTGACAGTATGCAGCCGGTGCAGGGCGTTGAATTCGACTGGGGTGGCCGGCAACTGCCGCTGACGGCCTGCCTGGGCTAGCCGAGGCGTTTCATCCTTTCCGCGCGCAGCCGCATGCCGACCTCTCTACCGGAAACGCCGGCGA
Organism: Halieaceae bacterium; assembly: GCA_030066555.1. Classification (GTDB taxonomy): domain Bacteria; phylum Pseudomonadota; class Gammaproteobacteria; order Pseudomonadales; family Halieaceae; genus JANQIO01. The sequence goes on along the minus strand of JASJBK010000024.1, from coordinate 24,186 downwards.
CGGCAATGGCGGCTATATCCACTTCCTTGCAGGCGGCCAGGGCATTGCGCCAGAAGTCGGCGTCAGCTTCCGGGTGCATGGCGCCAAGCGTATCCAGCAGCTGAGCGAAACGTTCCGGGCGCCGAAAGGCATCGGTCTTCTCCAGTACCTGCAGTCGCCCGGCAGCGTCCAGTTGCGCGGGTCCTCTCAGGGATTGTTCCTGGGTGGCCCATTGCACCGCCAGTTCCCTGAAACGGTTGGGCGCATGGAGCCGCTCGCAGAGAGCCTCGACCTGGTCCCTCTCCAGCCCGGAGCACAGCGCGGCAAAGCGAATCTCGGGCTCGGCGTTGGCGGCGGTGGCTCGACCCAGGTGGTCCCGCGCCCCCGGTGCCGCGCTGAGTTCCGGTAGCAGCGCCTTGTCTGCACCGCAGGCTTCCAGCACCGCGAGAAATTCCTCCGGATTGCCTGTTTGCAGGGCCCGCGCCATTTCGTTCCAGATGCGCTCGGCGGACAGGGTCGCCAGTTCGCCGCTCTCTGACAGGCTGCGCATCAGGGCCAGAGTGTCACTGTCGACGGTGAATCCCAGGTGGTGCAGGTAGGCGGCAAAGCGCGCCACCCGCAGCACCCGCAGCGGGTCTTCCACGAAGGCCGGCGAGACATGGCGCAGTCGCCGGGCCGCGAGGTCGGCCTGCCCGCCGTAGGGGTCGATCAGCTCGCCATGATCAGTCTCGGCCATGGCGTTGACGGTCAGGTCGCGGCGCATGAGGTCTTGTTCCAGGGTGACCGAGGGGTCGCTGTGCACTTCGAAGCCGGTATGGCCTCGGCCGGCCTTGCGCTCGGTGCGCGCCAGCGCATACTCGTCGCCGCTCTCGGGGTGAAGGAACACCGGGAAATCGCGGCCCACCTGGCGGAAGCCCTGCTCCAGCAGCTCCTCGGGGGTGGCGCCCACCACTACCCAGTCGCGCTCGTGCACGGGCAGGTCGAGAAGTCGGTCGCGTACTGCGCCGCCTACCAGATAGGTTTTCATGGGCAGGGATTATTCAGGAACAGTCGCAGCTGTACCACTCACCGGTGTCGAGGCAGTACATCGACAGGGTGTTACCCCATACACAGCCGGTGTCCATGGCAAACAGGTGGTCGCCTCTGGCCTGGCCCTGCAGGGCCGCCCAGTGTCCGAAGATGATGTTCTGGTTGTGGGTCTCGCGCTGGGTATAGCTGAACCAGGGCGCCACGTTGCGCCCGGGGTTGGGTACCAGGCCCTTGCTCTGCAGGTCCAGTTGGCCGTTGGCGTACAGGAAGCGCATGCGTGTCAGGTAGTTGGTGATGGTGCGCAGGCGCGGGTAGCCCACCAGGGCATCGTTCCAGCGTCGTGGCGAGTTGCCGTACATGCGGGACAGGAACTTGCGCCACTCCGGGCCGCGCAAGGCAGCCTCGACTTCGGCCGCGTACTCGTGGGCGTCCTCCAGCGTCCATATGTGTGGGATGCCGGCGTGGACCAGCGTGTACTCGTCCTCGGTGTGGATCAGCGGCCGGTGGCGCAGCCAGCGCAACAGTTCATCGCGATCGTGGGCGATGAGAATCTTGTCGAGGGTGTCGGAGCGGCTTTTCTTGCACAGGCCGTTGGCGACTGCCAGCAGGTGCAGGTCGTGATTGCCGAGTACGCAGGTGATGTTGTCGCGACGCTTGTAGACATAGCGCAGGGTACGCAGGGAGTCCGGACCGCGATTGACCAGGTCGCCGACCATCCACAGGCGGTCGCGATCCCAGTTGAAGCTGGCCTTCTTTAGCAGGCATTTCAGGGGTTCAAGGCACCCCTGGATGTCCCCTACCGCATACGTCGCCATACAGTTTCTTGTTGTACGTGTTTACTCTTATTGGCTTGCCAGCGTGTCGGCGATGGCAAGGAACTGTTCCAGGGTCAGGGTTTCCGCCCTCGCGGTTGGGGATATCCCAAGCTGCTCTAATTGTTGCACGTCAACCAGATCGCGCAAGGTATTGCGCAGGGTTTTTCGACGCTGGGAAAACGCCGCGCTGACCACCTGGCGCAGGCGTTTTTCGCGCTCCGGGTCTGGAGCCTGTTGCCGGGGTTGCAGTCGCACGATGGCGGACACAACCTTCGGCGGCGGATTGAAGGCGCCCGGTGGCACGTCGAACAGGGCGTCTACCCGACAGTGGTACTGGGCCATGACTCCGAGCTTGCCCCAGGACTTGCCGCCCGGCTCTGCCGCCAGCCGCTGCACCACCTCGCGCTGCAGCATGAAGTGCATGTCCTTTATCTGCCCGGCAAACGACAGCAGGTGGAATATCAGTGGCGTTGAGATGTTATAGGGCAAGTTGCCAACCACGCGCAGTTGGCTGTCGTCGACCAGGCTACTGAAATCGAGCTTCAGTGCATCGCCCTCGTACAGCCTGAACAGCGGATTGGCGCCAAAGCGGTCCTGCAATTGCGGCACCAGGTCCCGGTCCAGTTCGACCACGTCGAGTCGGGCGCCGCTGGCCAGCAGGCCCTCGGTCAGTGCGCCCTGGCCCGGTCCAATCTCCACCAGGTGCTGGCCGGGGGCCGGCGCAATACTGCCGATAATGCGGTCGATGACGCCCGGGTCGTGCAGGAAATTCTGCCCGAAGCGCTTGCGCGGCTGGTGGGCTTTGGCGGTCGGTCCCGGGCTCATTGCCGATGGCTGGCCAGCTGGCTGGCCAGCGCCAGTGCTTCGGTCAGGCTGCCCGCGTCGGCGCCGCCGCGGCCGGCAAGCTCCAGGGCCGTGCCGTGGTCAACAGAAGTGCGCACGATCGGCAGGCCGAGGGTGACGTTGACGGCCTGGCCGAATCCCGCGTACTTCAGTACCGGCAGGCCCTGATCGTGAAACATGGCAAGCACCGCGTCGCAGCTGTCCAGCACGCGGGGCGTAAACGCTGTGTCAGCTGGTAGTGGCCCCGCCAGGACCATGCCTTCAGCTCGCAAGCGCTCGAGTACCGGGCTGATCACCTCGATCTCTTCACGGCCCAGGTGGCCGCTCTCACCGGCATGGGGATTGAGTCCCAGCACGGCGATGCGCGGCTCGCTTATGGCAAAGCGCCTTTGCAGGTCGTCGTGCAGCACCCGCAGTATCGATTCGATCCGCTCGGGCGTGATGGCATCGGCTACCGCGGCCAGCGGCAAGTGAGTGGTCGCCAGCGCCACCCTCAGGCTGCCGGCCGCCAGCAGCATGACCACCTGCTTTGCAGCGCAGGCCTCGGCCAGGAACTCGGTGTGCCCGGAAAAGCTGATGCCGGCGTCGTTGATGATGGACTTCTGTACCGGCGCCGTGACCAGGGCATCAAATTCGCCGTCCAGGCACCCCTGGCAGCCGCGACGCAGTATCTCCAGCACGTAGGGCGCATTGAGAACGTCGAGCTGGCCCGGCTCCGCGGGCTTGGCCAGCGCCACGGGCAAAACCTGCAGGCTGCCCGCCTGCTGGGGTTCTGGCGCCAGGCCGGCATCGAAGGGTCGCAGCTGCAGCGGCAGGCCGAGCAGGCGGGCGCGGGCTTCCAGCAGGCTTGGGTCGCCCAGGACCACCAACTGGTCGGCATGTGGGTGCTGAGCCAGCTGTACCAGCAGGTCAGGCCCGATGCCGGCGGGCTCTCCGGAGCTGATGGCAATACGCTGGCAGGGCATCACTTGATGTCGATGAAAGCCTCATCCCGGATCTTGCGCAGCCAGGCATCGAGTTCTTCCTGGTACTTGCGCTTGTGCAGCATCTCGCGGGCGCGGTTGCTGACCACCATGCTGGAAAGGTCTTCCTGGCGGCGCTCCACCACTTCGAGGATGTGCCAGCCATACTGGCTCTCGAAAGGCTGGGAAATGCTGTTCAGCTCGGTGGAGTTCATGATGTTCTCGAACTCCGGCACCATCTGGCCCGGTGTGGTCCAGCCGAGGTCGCCGCCCTCCGCGGCGGTGCCGATATCTTCGGAGTACTCCCGCGCCAATGCGCCGAAGTCTTCACCGCCGATAATGTCTTCGCGCAGCTCGCGGGCCAGTTCGCGGGTTTCCTCAGAGCTGCGAATCGCCGACGGCTTGAGCAGGATATGGCGCACCTTGGTCTGCTGCACCAGCATCTCGCCGCCGCGTTTCTCGGCCAGGAATACCAGGTGATAGCCGCTGGCGCTGCGAATGGGAGCGGCGGTTTCACCCACCTTGAGGCCGGGCGCAACGTCGGCGAACAGGCTGGGCAGGTTGTCACGCGAGCGCCAGCCGAGATCGCCGCCCTGGAAGGGCAGGCCGCTGCCGCCGACAACCTCGTCGAAATTCTCGCCTGCGGCGATGCGGGTATAGAGGGCGTTGATCTGTTCCGCCACGGCCTGGTCCTCGGCGGAACCCGGTTCACCGGAGACCGCCAGCAAGGCGTGTACCAGGTGGTATTCCTCGGCTGTGAGCTGCTTGCCTTCCTCGGATTCGAGGAAGTTCTCCACTTCCTCGTCGGTAATCTGCACCCGCTGGTTGACGTTGCCCTGCTGTACGCGCTGGATGACGAACTCACGCCGCACGTCCTCACGCATGGCCTGGTAGGAGCGTCCGTCGGTCTCAAGCTGTTGGCGGAACTGCTCCAGGTTCATGCCATTGCGCGCTGCGATCCGCGTGATGGAATCATTGAGCTGGGCATCGCTGATGCGAACGCCCGCCCGCCGCCCCATCTGCAGCTGGATGCTCTCCAGGATCAGCCGGTCCAGGGTTTCGCGTACCAGTACATCCTGCGGGGGCGCCTCGCGACCCTGGCGCTCCAAGCCTTCGTTCACCAGCGCCAGGCGGCGGCGCAGCTCACTGGCCATGATCACATCGTCCTCGACGATGGCGACCACGGAATCCAGTATCTGGGTTTGTGCCATGGCGGCCGGTGCTACCAGCCCGCCAAGCATCCACAGCGTGCAGCCCTGGAAAAAGAGACCGGCTGCCAGACGCTTATAAATCACTGTCTTCGTATCCTCGAATAAACTCTTCCAGCAACTCGGAGACGCGGGTGCCTATGCCGCCCAGTCCCTTGAGCTGGAATTCGATGTAGGTTGCATTTTCGTATTCGACCAGGTCCTGGGCGGCTCGGTTCGTGTTCTGGTCGATATAGCGCTGATAGACGAGCCGCACTCGCCAGCAGCAGCTATTGTACTCTATTCCGGCCATATCATTGACCCGCTCGTTCTCTTCCAGGTCGTACAGGGAACGCAGGAAAATCCGCCACTCCTTGCTGAACGGGTAGTAGGTGGAGAAATCCAGCTGGTCGATATCAAGGCCGTCGTTGGCGGTGGTGCGGTTGCGCCGGTAGCTGTAGCCGAGGTTGACGATGGCGCCGCCGTCGCCGCGCCAGCCGGCCTGGAAGGTGCTCTGGTCAATCTCGTTCTCGTCGGTATTCCACAGCCAGGCGGAGCGAAACTCCCACTGTTCGGTCGGTGAGATAGCAAACTCTGCGGCAATGGCCGAGCTGCCCTCGGTGTCTTCCGGGCCGATGGCGCCGACGCTCACCAGGCGATCGTCGAAGTAGTAGATCTGCCCGATACTGGCGGCCAGCTTCTCGCGGCCGCTGTCCTGGTCGATAAAGCGCGTGGTCAGGCCTACCGATACCTGGTTGGAGTCGTCGATGCGGTCGTTGCCCGAGAAGCGCGTCTCCCGGAACAGCTGGTTGTAGGTAAAGGTCAGTTCCGTGGTGTCGAAGCTGGGCAAGCCTTCCTGCTCTTCGAAATCCGACCACAGGTAATACACCCGCGGTTCGAGGGTCTGCAGGCCCCAGGCTGTGCTGCGTTCAAAGAACAGGCCGCCGTCGAGACTGAACATCGGCGCGCCCACATCAGGCGTGTCGTCCGGAGCACCGTCGAAGAACACGTCTTCATCGAGATCGTAGTTGAGCTGCCGGTACTTGGCGGTGGGTGTTAGAAAGCCCCAGATCCACCGCATCGGGAAGTTGCCGCCGACCTCGTTGTAGAGCCGGTGGCCGGTGGGTTCATCGTTGTGATCAAAGTAGGCGTAGTCGCTCTGCAACAGCAGGTTGGGAGTAAAGTCCTGGCTGGTCGCGGTGCGCCGCAGGTTGAGCTGCGGCAGCTTGCTGTACTGGTCGCGCTCGACGTCACGGGCGATGGTCTGGAACTCTTCAAAGCGCAGGGTGGTCTGCCAGCTGTCACCCAGGTAGTCCACCTGGCCAGCCTGCAGCAGGTGGGTGGACTGCTTCAGTTGCAGCGAGGTGGTGCCGATGTCGTTGAAGTACTCATCGTCGCTGGTTTTGGTGAAATCGATGTTGGTGCGCCAGCGCTCCTTGAACTCGCCGGTCTGTTCGATTGCCGACAACCAGCGGTCGCCGTCTTCGCCTGGTACGTCGTCCTGGTACTGGTCGTCGCCGCTGATCCAGGCACCCCCCAGCTCCCAGTAGCCCGCCTGGGCCGACAGATGGCGCAACTCCAGCTCGGTCAACAGCCCGCGGTCCATGATATAGCGCGGTGTCAGGGTGGCGTCATAGTTGGGCGCCAGGTTGAAGTAGTAGGGGGTAGCCAGGTCAAGGCCGCCGTTGGAATCGTCGGTAATCTCCGGGAACAGGAAGCCCGACTTGCGGCGATCGTCAAGGGGAAAGCGCAGATAAGGCGTATAGACCACGGGGGTGCCGCCGAGCTCGATCTTGGCATCCCGGGCCACGCCAACGCCCTCTTCGATATCCAGCTCAATGTCCTTGGCCTGGAGCACCCAGCCATTGTTCAGTGGCGGGCAATAGCTGTAGTAGCCATCGTCCAGTTCGATGATGCCATCGCCCCGGCGCACCACCAGGTCGGCGCCGCCGCGCAGGTGCTGGTCGTGCAGCACAAACTGGTTGGCGGTGAGACGCGCTTCACCGCTATTGGAGTCCAGCGAACCCGTTGCGCCCCGCAACAGCAGGCCCGGCTCACGGATTTCCACCTCACCCAGCAGGCTGCCGGTGCCGGTGACGCGGTTGTATTCAGCCTCGGCGGCGCGAATGACCCGGTAGCCCTGGCGCGCTTCGACGCCGCCGAAGAACCGCACCATGTCGCCCTCCAGCTCCGAGCGCTCGGCGGTGGCCTCGATCTCCTGGGTGGAAGGGTCCTTCGAGGTGTCGACGCCCGCCAGGGGGTCCCGATAGCTGCCGCGGCAGCGCTGGCTGCGCTGGGCCGTGCGACCCTCCTGGTCAACCTCGCTGGTCCAGTCCAGGAAAGGAAAGGCGCCGCAGTCATTGGCGGTGGGCTCGGCAGGGCTGGTATCCTCGCCCGGCGTCTCACTCCCGGTCTCCTCACTCCAGCCGGGCGGGCTCATCAGCAGGGCCGCGACCAGGCACAGCGCAGTGCGGTGCCGGGGGCGACAGACAAACCGATTGTGGATGCCGCGTGGCCAGTCCCTGGTCATGATGCTGCGTGGTATGTTGATAGAGGAGATTGAGGGAAAGGGATGATAAAGCATTCTCAAGGGTCGCGCCCGTGCTAATGGACGCCCGGCAGGACGAGCTGCGCAGCTGGGCCTGCGAAGCGCTGGCCGCCGAGGCCGACCGGATACGCTGGGAAAGCGTGTCGGGTGAGGCCAGTGCGCGCCGCTATTTCCGGCTGTGGAACGGTGAGCGCAGTGTGATCTGCGCCGATGCGCCGCCCGCTACGGAAAAGAATGCCGAGTTCGTGGCGGTTCAGTCCCTGTTGGCCAATGCCGGCCTGCCGGTGCCTGAGCTGCTGGCCCAGGACCTGCCCCGCGGTTTCCTGCTGCTGGAAGACCTCGGCAGCCGCCACCTGGAAGATGCGCTGGATGTCGCCCACCCCCCGGAGGACTACCTCGGGGCAATGGCACTGCTGCTGCGCTTGCAGGGCGTGGATATCAGCACTGCGCGGCTGCCGACCTATGATGACGCGCTACTCGGCGAGGAGTTTGGGCGCTGCCGCGAATGGTTCTGCGAGAACTACCTCGGCATGGAGCTGCCGCCGGAGGAGGCGGGCGTGATCAGTGGACTGGGTGAGCAACTGGTGGCCTGCGCCCTGCAGCAGCCGCAGGTACTGGTGTACCGCGACTACATGTGCCGTAACCTGCTGGTGAAGCCGGACGGCGGCCTGGGCCTGATCGATTTCCAGGATGCCGTGGTGGGGCCACTCTGCTACGACCTCGCCTCCCTGCTCAAGGATTGCTACCTGCGCTGGCCACCGGAGCAGGTGCGCAAATGGGCACTCGGCTATCGCCGGGAGCTGCTGGCCGCGGGTCGGCCCGCCGCTGACAGCGACGAGGACTTCCTGCGCTGGTTTGACTGGATCGGCCTGCACCGCCATATCAAGGTGTTGGGCAACTTCACCCGCCTGGCTCTGCGTGATGACAAGCCCGGTTACCTCAAGGATATCCCGCTGGTGCTGCAGTACATTCGCGAGGTGCTGCCGCGCTATAGCGAATTTTCTGATTTTGCGAATTGGTGGCAACAGCGCGTCGAGCCGGTGGTCGCCGGGGTGAGTTGGGGAGCGCGCCAGTGAAGGCGATGATCCTGGCGGCGGGCCGCGGCGAGCGCATGCGGCCGCTCACCGAGCACACCCCGAAGCCACTGTTGCAGGTCGGGGGCAAGCCGCTGATCGAATACCACGTCGAGCGCCTGCTGGCGGCGGGCTTCGAAGCACTGGTTATCAATGTGTCCTGGCTTGGTGAGCAGATTGTCGCGGCACTGGCGGCGTCACCCTGGGCAGACCGCATCCACTGGTCGCGGGAAGAGTTGCCGCTGGAAACCGCGGGCGGCATCGTGCAGGCGCTGCCGCTGTTGGGAGATGCACCCTTCGCCGTAGTCAACGGTGATATCTGGACCGACTATCCCTTTGCAGACCTGCTGGCGACTGCGCCGCCGCCCGGGGGCGCCCACCTGGTGCTGGTCGATAACCCGCCGCAGCATCCCGCAGGCGACTTCCGCCTGCAGGCGGGATTGCTGGATCGCGGTGAGGGCGAACGCTTTACCTACAGCGGGGTGGGTGTCTACAGCCCCGGCCTGTTCGCGGACTGTGCGCCGGGTGCGCGCCCGCTGCTGCCGCTGCTGGAGCGGGCCATCGGGGCCGGCGCGCTGGCCGGCGAGCACTACCGCGGTGACTGGGAAGATGTTGGCACACCGCAGCGGCTGGCGGCGCTGGATGCGCGACTGGCCATCCATTAGAATGCCGCCTTTCCAGAAGAGCCCCTGACCATGCGCGACTACCTGATTGCCCCCTCCATTCTCTCCGCCGATTTCGCCCGCCTTGGCGAAGAGGTGGACAACGTGCTGGCGGCCGGTGCCGATGTGGTTCATTTCGACGTTATGGACAACCACTACGTCCCCAACCTGACGATCGGTCCGATGGTTTGCAAGGCGCTGCGCGACCACGGTGTTACCGCACCCATCGATGTGCACCTGATGGTGTCACCGGTGGATCGCCTGATCGAGGATTTTGCGCAGGCGGGGGCCAGCTATATCACTTTTCACCCTGATGCCTCGGTCCACGTCGACCGCTCCTTGCAAATGATCCGCGATGCCGGCTGCAAATCCGGCCTGGTGTTTAATCCCGCGGCCAGCCTTGAACCCCTGCGCTACGTAATGGACAAGGTGGACATGGTGTTGCTGATGTCGGTCAACCCGGGATTCGGCGGCCAGTCGTTCATCCCCTCGGCACTCGACAAGCTGCGCGAGGCCCGCGGCCTGATCGACGACAGCGGCCTGGATATCCGCCTGGAGATCGACGGTGGAGTGTCGGCGAAGAATATCCGCGAGATCGCCAAGGCCGGCGCTGACACTTTCGTCGCGGGTTCGGCCATCTTCAACGCGCCCGACTACGCCGAGGTCATCGCGGCCATGCGGTCCGAGCTGGCCGCCGTTGCGTGAGCACCTTGCTCAGGTACAATGACGTACTTTTCTTCCATCCTGGAGACCGCTGTGCGAGCAGCAGGAACTAGCCCGGGCATGTTCATGCCCACCATCACCCGCTGGCGATGGTAACTGGCACGGCCTGACGGCCGCGCTTTAGTGCTGTTCCCTTTTTCTGTCTCCGAGGATGTCCCATGACCCCGCAACAATTCGCCGACCTGGCGGCGCAGGACTACAACCGCATACCGGTTAGCCGCGAAGTTCTCGCGGATACTGAAACGCCCCTCAGTGCCTATCGCAAGCTGGCCGACGGCCCCTGGTCGTTCCTGCTGGAATCCGTGCAAGGCGGTGAGAAGTGGGGGCGCTACTCGATAATCGGCCTGCCCTGCAGGCAGCGACTGGAAGTGCGCGGCTACCAGGTGCGCCTGATCGACGGCGACACCACCACCTTTGAACAGCAGGTCGAGGACCCGCTGGCTTTTGTCGAAAAGTTCGGACGACGTTTTCAGGTACCCCAGCTTGAGGATCTGCCCATCTTTCACGGCGGGCTGGTCGGCTATTTCGTCTACGACTGCGTGCGTTATGTGGAACCGCGGCTCAGGGACACCGTGCCCGACGACGAGCTCGGGGTGCCCGACGTGCTGCTGATGGTGGCTGACGAGATCCTGGTGTTCGACAATCTCGCCGGCACGGTGCGCCTGGTGGTCACTGTCGACCCGGCGAATGCTGACGCCTGGGAGAGCGCCCAGGCTCGGCTGGACGAGCTGACCGCACGGCTGCGCGAGCCCATGGCGCCGGCGGCGGAGATTGACCTGGCGGCGGCCAGTGCCTCGCGCTCCGAAGAAGCCATGGCGGAGAGCCAGTACCGCTCGCACTTCACCGAGGCCTCCTATTTCGAGGCGGTGGATCGCATCAAGGAGTACATCCTGGCGGGCGATGTCATGCAGGTAGTGCCCTCCCAACGCCTGAGCCTGCCGTTTGCAGCGCCGGCGCTGGACCTGTACCGGGCGCTGCGCAACCTGAACCCGTCGCCCTACATGTACTACCTGAACCTGCAGGACTTCCACATCGTCGGATCCTCGCCGGAGATTCTCGCGCGCCTGGAACAGGGCACGGTCACGGTGCGGCCGATCGCCGGCACCCGGCGTCGGGGACGCAGCGAGGCCGAGGATCGCGAGATGGAAGCGGAACTGCTGGCAGACCCCAAGGAAATTGCCGAGCACCTGATGCTGATTGACCTCGGACGCAACGACGTCGGCCGTATCGCCAATACCGGCAGTGTCGAGCTCACCGACAAGATGGTGGTCGAGCGTTACTCCCATGTCATGCATATCGTTTCCAACGTGACTGGGGAACTTGGCCCGGACTACAGCGCGGTCGATGTGCTGCGCGCGACATTGCCAGCGGGCACCCTCAGCGGTGCGCCGAAGATTCGCGCCATGGAGATCATCGATGAACTGGAGCCGGTGAAGCGCTGCGTCTACGGCGGCGCGGTGGGCTATATTTCCTGGCAGGGTGACATGGATACCGCCATCGCCATTCGCACCGCGGTCATCAAGGACGACACACTGCACATCCAGGCCGGCGGCGGTGTTGTGGCCGACTCGGTACCGCGCCTGGAGTACAAGGAAACCATGAACAAGGCGCGCGCCATGTTCCGGGCCGCTGCCATGGTGCAGTCAGGTAGTGAGGGGACCAGCGGCGGTGTTGTGGGTGGAGAGAAGTGACATGTTATTGATGATCGACAACTACGACTCCTTTACCTACAACGTGGTGCAGTACCTCGGAGAACTGGGTGCCGACGTCAAGGTGCTGCGCAATGACCAGGTCGACGTGGCCGGCGTTGAGGCGCTTACGCCCGAACGGATTGTAATATCGCCGGGACCCTGCACACCCAACGAGGCCGGCATCTCGATGCCGCTGATTGAAGCCATGGCCGGGCGCCTGCCCATCCTCGGTATTTGCCTGGGACACCAGAGCATTGGCCAGGTGTTTGGCGGCAAGGTGGTGCGCGCGCGACAGGTGATGCACGGCAAGACCTCGCTTATTCACCACCGCGGCGAGGGCGTATTCGCGGGGCTCAGCAATCCTTTCGAGGCGACCCGCTATCACTCGCTGGTGGTGGAACGCGACAGCCTGCCGGATTGCCTTGAAATCACCGCCTGGACAGAAACTGATGATGGCGAGCTCGACGAGATCATGGGCCTGCGCCATCGCGAACTGGCGGTGGAAGGGGTGCAGTTTCACCCGGAGTCGATACTGACCGCACACGGCCACGACCTGCTGCGCAACTTCCTCAACCAGGGAGCGAACTGACAATGAATATCCAACAGGCTATCGAACGACTGGTTGAGTCGGCCGATATCAACAGTGAGGAAATGCGCTCGGTGATGCGCCAGGTGATGGGGGGCGAAGCCACACCGGCACAGATCGGTGCCTTCCTGGTAGCGCTGCGCATCAAGGGAGAAACCATCGACGAGATTGCCGCCGCCACCGAGGTCATGCGGGAACTGGCCACGCCGGTAGAGATCGAGGCCGAGCATCTGGTGGATATCGTCGGCACCGGCGGCGACGGTGCCAACCTGTTTAATGTGTCCACCGCCGCCAGCTTTGTGGCCGCGGCGGCCGGCGCCCACGTTGCAAAGCACGGCAATCGCAGCGTTTCCAGCACCAGTGGTTCTTCCGACGTACTGCAAGCGCTGGGGGTGAAGCTGGAGCTCACTCCCGAGCAGGTAGCCCGCTGTGTGGCTGAAGTCGGTATGGGTTTCATGTTCGCACCGCAGCACCACAGCGCCATGAAGCATGCGGCCGGTCCCCGCAAGGAACTGGGTCTGCGCACTGTGTTCAACATGCTGGGGCCAATGACCAACCCCGCTGGGGTGAAGCGGCAGCTGATAGGCGTATTCGATCCCGGCCTCTGCAGACCCATGGCGGAAGTGCTCAAGCGTCTCGGCAGCGAGCACATCATGGTTGTGCACGCCCATGACGGTCTCGACGAAATCAGCATCGCCGGCCCCACCCATGTGGCGGAGCTGCGCGATGGGTCGATCAGTGAATATGACATCCAGCCCGCTGACTTCGGGCGGTCGCCGGGCTCACTGGACGAGCTTGTGGTCGGCAGCGCCGATCAGTCGGTCCAGCTCATCAAGGCGGCGCTGGCTGGCAAGCATGAGGATGCTGCCGGCATGGTGATTCTCAATGCGGGCGCTGCAATCTATGTCAGTGGTGTGGCCCCGACCCTGGCAGACGGCGTGCAGATGGCAGACGATGCCGTGGCCAGTGGCGCCGCCTTGCAGAAGATCACAGAGCTTGTGCAGTTCACTGAGTTCGCCACCGCATGAACACGCCCACCATCCTGCGGGAGATTATTGACCGCAAATGGCAGGAGGTATCCGAACGTTCGGCGACGGTGTCCCTGTCTGAACTCGAGGCGCGCGCTCGCGAGCAGGATGCCTGTCGCGGGTTTGCCGCTGCACTGGTGGATACTGCTGCGATGCGACCGGCGGTGATCGCTGAGGCCAAGCGCGCTTCGCCGAGCAAAGGAGTGATTCGCGAGCAATTTGACCCGACGGCGATCGCCCGAAGCTATGAAGCCGGGGGCGCCTGCTGCCTGTCGGTGCTGACCGACGTGGACTTCTTCCAGGGCGCCGATGCCTACCTGCAGCAGGCGCGCGCTGCTTGTGCCTTGCCGGTGATTCGCAAGGACTTTATCGTCGACCCCTACCAGGTGCTGGAAGCCCGAGCGCTGGGTGCCGATTGCATACTGCTGATTGTCTCCGCGCTGGAGGATGGCCAGATGGCGGAGCTGAATGCGGCCGCTATTGACCTCGGCATGGACGTGTTGATCGAAGTCCATGATCGCGAAGAGCTGGAACGCAGCCTGCCGCTGGGTAACCGGCTGGTGGGCATCAACAACCGCAACCTGCACAGCTTCGAAACGCGACTGGAAACCACCTGGGAGCTGTTGCCGAATATCCCCGCCGATCGGCTGGTGATCACCGAGAGTGGTATCCATACCCGGGGCGACGTAACGGCCATGCAGGAGCGCGAGGTGAACGCTTTCCTGGTAGGCGAAGCGTTCATGCGTGCCGAGGATCCGGGTGCGCGTCTCAGGGAATTGTTCTTCTAGGGAACTAGCAGGCAGCCCTATTTATGGGCAGCCCGTGGAAATGCCAGGGAGCTAGGAGTTGGTGCGCAGCTGTTCGTTGCGAGAGGCGTCAAAGACGACAATAGTCTTGCCGCTGGCAGTCAGCAGGCCGTCGTCCTCCAGCGTCTTCAGGACTCGCCCTGCCATTTCCCGAGAGCAGCCGACTATGCGCCCCAGCTCCTGCCGGGTCACCTTGATCTGCATGCCATCCGGGTGAGTCATGGCGTCCGGTTGCTGGCAGAGGTCCAGCAGCGTGTGGGCGATACGCCCTGACACGTCGACAAAGGCCAGGTCCGACAGCTTGCGGGTGGTGATGCGCAGGCGGTCCGCCATCTGCTTGCCTATGGCAAACAGGATGTCGGGGAACTGGGCGCGAATCTTGTGGAATCGCTCGTAGCTGATTTCCGCGACTTCGCACTGGGTCTTGGCCTGCACGAGTGCGCTGCGGGGCTCCTCGTCGTCACCGAACAGGCCCATTTCGCCAAAGAAATCTCCGGGGTTCAGGTAGCTGACTACCATGTCGTGATCGTCATCATCCTCGACAATCACAGACACCGATCCGTCGAGAATGAAATACAGCGAGTTGCTGATTTCGCCCATGCGAATGATCTGCGACTTGGGCTTGAAGTCCTGGCGCTGACAGTAGCGCAGGAAGTTCTCGATGTTGGGAATGGCGTTGAGAATTTGAGGTTTAATCAAACCCTACTCTCCTGTGGGTTTATCTGCGTAATAGTAGACTAGTGGCGACTAAAGTAAACATATACCTTTTTTCTCAATAGTAACGAAACTTCAAGGACTTACTCACCATGGAAGCAACAATCAAATGGGTCGATAACGCCATGTTCCTGGCGGAATCCGGCAGCGGACATAGCGTCGTGATGGATGGGCCGCCCGACCACGGCGGTCGCAACCTGGGCCCGCGACCCATGGAAATGCTGCTCATGGGATTGGGGGGGTGCTCCGCCTTTGATGTCATGTCCATGCTGAAGAAGTCGCGTCAGGATGTGGCCGACTGCCGCGCCGAACTGACCGCGGAGCGCGCCGATGCGGTACCGGCGGTGTTCACCAAAATCCACCTGCACTTTGTGGTAACGGGGCGTGGGCTCAAGGAGAACCAGGTGGCGCGCGCCGTGTCCCTGTCCGCAGAGAAGTACTGCTCGGCGAGCATCATGATGGAAGCGGCTGGCGTTGAGGTAACGCACAGCCATGAGATAGCGGAAGTGGTCTAGCGCGTTAATCGCGCCGTTTCAGACCCGGTAGCTGGTATCCGTCATTACCCGGGCGATGCCCGCCATGGCGCGCTTCACCGGCTCCGGGAATTCCTCGCCGCCTGCTTCCAGGGCGGTCTCGCCATGCCGGCGCTCGTCTTCCAGCATCTGCTCGATGATACGACGGCTGCGGTGATCATCTTCCGGCAGGCGCTCGAGGTGATCCTCGAGATGGCGACAGACCCGGTCTTCAGTGGCCGCCACAAACCCCAGGCTCCAGCGGTCGCCGGCGATGCCGGCGGCGGCACCCATCGCAAATGACAGGCCATACCAGATGGGATTGAGACGGCTGGTGTGACTGCCAAGCTGGTTGAGCCGCTCCTCACACCACACCAGGTGATCTATTTCCTCAGCCGCAGCCTGTTCCATTTCCTCGCGTACATCCGGCAGGCGGGCAGTGAGTGCCTGGCCCTGGTAGAGGGCCTGGGCGCAGACTTCACCGGTGTGATTGACGCGCATCAGGCCGGCGGCATGGTGCCGCTCGCTATCGCTGAGCTCAGTTTCTGCCGTGGCTTCTGCCGGCGAGGGTCGATTGGCCTGGTTCGCCTCACCGCCCAGGGTGCGCAGCACCTGGTCGGCGTTGTCGATCATGCGATCCAGTAGTGAGAGTCTGCGTCGTTCCATCCCAGCAATTGTAGCGGAATCCGCCGCGCGCGTTAGCCCTCGCGCTCGATAGCGCGCCAGCCGATGTCGCGGCGGAATACAACGCCTTCCCAGCAGATTTTCTCGACGCCGGCGTAGGCGGCATCGCGGGCGGCGGAAATGGTATCGCCCAGCGCGGTAACGCACAGCACCCGGCCGCCGCTGGTCACGGTCTTGCCGTTGGCACTGGCGGTGCCGGCGTGGAAGACCTTGGTAGTGTCGCTGTCGGCCTGCTCGAGACCGAGGATCTCGAAGCCCTTGCCGTAGCTGCCCGGGTAGCCCCCGGCCGCCATGACCACGCCCATGCTGGGGCGCGCGTCCCACTCTGTATCGGTAGCATCCAGCTCGCAGTCCAGGGCGGCATTGCACAGTGCACACAGATCGGACTTGAGCCGCACCATGATCGGCTGGGTTTCCGGGTCGCCAAAGCGGCAGTTGAATTCGATGACGCGTGGGCTGCCGTCGGAGGCAATCATCAGGCCGGCGTAGAGAAAGCCGGTATAGGGCATGCCATCGGCCGCCATGCCGGCCACCGTCGGGTGGATCACCTCGTCCATGATGCGCTGGTAGACCGCGTCGGTAACTACCGGGGCGGGGGAGTAGGCGCCCATGCCGCCGGTGTTGGGTCCGGTATCGCCGTCGCCAATGCGCTTGTGATCCTGGCTGGTGGCCATCGGCAGCACGTTCTTGCCGTCGACCATGACGATAAAGCTGGCTTCCTCACCCTGCAGGAAATCCTCTATCACCACCCGGCAGCCGGCCTCGCCGAAGGCGTTGCCGGATAGCATGTCGCGCACTGCGTGCTCAGCCTGTTCCAGGGTCTCGGCGACGATTACGCCCTTGCCGGCCGCCAGGCCGTCGGCTTTCACCACGATCGGTGCGCCGCGCTCAGCCAGGTAGGCGAGCGCCGGCTCGAGTTCAGTGAAATTCTGGTAGGCCGCAGTGGGAATGTTGTGGCGTGCCAGGAAATCCTTGGTAAAGGCCTTGGAGCCCTCGAGCTGGGCGGCCGCTGCTGAGGGACCGAAACAGCGCAGGCCGCGCTCGTTGAAGAAGTCGACGATGCCATCCACAAGTGGCGCCTCGGGGCCGACGATGGTCAGGCCAACGTCGTTGGCCTGGCAGAATTCTGCCAGTGCGCCGAAGTCGCCGGGTGCAATATCAATATTTTCGATACCGGCTTCCGCCGCCGTGCCGGCGTTGCCGGGTGCGACAAATACGATTTCCGTCTGGGGCGACTGCGCCGCCTTCCAGGCGAGGGCGTGTTCGCGGCCACCGCTGCCAATCACCAGCACATTCACCGTGGCTACCTCCTCTATCAGTGGCGGAAGTGCCGCATGCCGGTGAAGACCATGGCCATACCGTGCTCGTCGGCGGCGGCGATGACCTCTTCGTCGCGAATCGAACCACCCGGCTGGATAACAGCGCTGATGCCCACCGCCGCGGCATTGTCGATGCCGTCCCGAAACGGGAAAAAGGCATCCGAAGCCATGACCGAACCCTTAACCTCCAGCCCCGCGTGCTCCGCCTTGATGGCGGCAATGCGCGCGGAGTTCACGCGGCTCATCTGGCCCGCGCCAACACCGATGGTCTGGCCGCCGGCGGCGTAGACGATGGCGTTGGACTTTACGAACTTGGCGACCTTCCAGGCAAACAGCAGGTCTTGCATCTGCTCGGCGTCGGGCTGCTTCTGGCTGACGATTTTCAGGTCGTCGACGTCGACCATGCCGAGGTCGCGATCCTGTACCAGCAGGCCGCCATTGACGCGCTTGTAGTCGAGGGCCGGAGTTGACGAGCTCCAGGCGCCGCATCTCAGTACACGCACGTTTTCCTTGGCTGCGGTGGCGGCCAGTGCCTCGGCGCTGACCTCTGGCGCAATGATCACTTCCACGAACTGGCGCTCGATAATGCTGGCCGCGGTGGCGGCGTCCAGCTCGCGGTTGAAAGCGATGATGCCGCCGAAGGCCGACTCCGGGTCAGTGGCAAAGGCGCGCTCGTAGGCATCCCCGATGCTTGCACCGACAGCGACGCCGCAGGGGTTGGCGTGCTTGACGATCACGCAGGCTGGAGCCTCAAAGCCCTTGACGCATTCCAGTGCCGCGTCGGTATCGGCGACATTGTTATAAGACAGCGCCTTGCCCTGCAGCTGCTCCGCGGTGGCGATGCCGGCTTCGGCCGGGTTGGCCTCCCTGTAGAACGCTGCCGCCTGGTGCGGGTTCTCGCCATAGCGCATTTCCTGGACCCGGTGGAACTGGGTGGAGAAAGTGCGCGGGAAGGCTTCGCTGCCGCCGTCTACCAGACGTCCGAAGTGGTTGGCGATGGCTGCGTCGTAGGCAGCGGTGTGCTCGTAGGCGCGAATCGCCAGGTCGAAACGGGTGCGATAGCTGAGGCTGCCGCCGGTGTCCTGCAGTTCTTCAAGGATGCAGGGGTAGTTACCGGCATTTACCACGATGGTGACGAAGCGGTGATTCTTGGCGGCGGCGCGCACCATGGTTGGGCCGCCGATGTCGATGTTCTCCACCGCGTCCTCGAAGCTGCAATCCGGTTTCGCCACGGTCTGCTCGAAGGGATAGAGGTTCACCACTACCATGTCGATGGCGTCGATGCCGTGCTCGGCCATGACTGCGTCATCGGTACCGCGGCGCGCCAGGATACCGCCGTGCACCTTGGGGTGCAGGGTTTTGACGCGACCGTCCATCATTTCCGGGAAGCCCGTGTACTCAGAGATTTCAGTAACGGCAATACCAGCATCTCTCAGCAGTCGATAGGTGCCGCCGGTGGACAGCAGTTCCACGCCCTGGTCGGCGAGACTACGGGCAAAATCCTCGATTCCGGTCTTGTCGGACACGCTGATCAGGGCGCGCCGAACCGGAACAAGATCTGTCTCAGTCATGGGGGAGTCCAGTTTGCAGGTGAGGGGCGCTAGGCGCCGTTGTCGGTCAGCAGGCCGTATTGCTTGAGCTTCTTGCGCAGGGTGCCGCGGTTGAGACCCAGCATCTGCGATGCCTTGGTCTGATTGTTGCGAGTGTACTGCATGATTTCCTCGAGCAGCGGCGCTTCTACTTCCGCCAGCACCATCTGGTAGACCTCACTGCCCAATTGCCCGTCAAGTTCTTCCAGGTACGCTCTTACCGCCAGTCGCACACTCTGGCGCAGGCTGGCGCCCTTGCCGTTACCGCTCTCGGCGGGCAGGTCCAGTGATGTGCTCGGCGTCCGTTCCGTCAGGGTTTCCCCCACTCTCATGCTGCCAACTCCTCGAAATTGTTGTCGTTGAAATAGGAATACAGCGCGGCTTCCTGTTCGGCGGCGCTTTCCAGCTGGTTGAACCGGCGCCTGAACTGTTCAGCCCCCGGCGCCTGTTGCAGGTACCAGCCTATGTGCTTGCGCGCGATGCGCAGGCCCATGAATTCCCCGTAAAACTCGTATAGCCCGCGCAAGTGCTCGAGCATGATTGCCGCCTTTTCTTCGCGATGTGGCTCCGGCAACAGCTCGCCGTGGGCGAGGTAGTGCGCGATCTGGCCACAGAGCCAGGGGCGGCCCTGGGCGGCGCGGCCAATCATGATGCCGGCAGCACCGGTCTGGGCCAGCACTTTCCCGGCCTGCTTTGGGCTCGCGATATCGCCGTTGGCGAACACCGGCAGGTCAACCGCGCGGCAGATCTCGGCGATGGTCCGGTACTCGGCTTCACCATTGAAGCGGTCAGCGCGGGTTCGGCCGTGCACGGCGAGGGCGGCAATGCCGGCGTCCTCGGCGATGCGGGCAACGGTAACCCCGTTGCGCTGCTCCGGCGACCAGCCGGTGCGAATCTTGAGGGTAACCGGTACCTCAACAGCCGCAGTCACGGCTTCGAGTATGGCGCGTACCAGCGGTTCGTCCCGCAGCAGCGCTGAACCGGCGGCCTTCTTGCAGACTTTCTTGGCCGGGCAGCCCATGTTGATGTCGATGACCTGGGCGCCCAGCTCGACGTTGCGCTGTGCAGCATCCGCCATCATCTCCGGGTCGCCACCGGCAATCTGCACCGAACGTGGCTCGCATTCGTCGCTGTGTACCAGGCGCTGGCGAGACTTGCGGCTGTTCCAGAGGCGGGTATCGCTGGTCACCATTTCCGATACCACCAGACCGGCGCCGAGGCGTTTGCACAAGCGCCGGAACGGCAGATCGGTAACGCCCGCCATCGGTGCGAGAGCGACATTATTGTCGAGTGTGTAGGGACCGATGGCGATCATGCGGCGGTTTGCCCGGAGCGCTGAAAAGGGGCGTTATGATACTCGCAAGCCCAGGAGGCTCCAAGCGCAATTGCGGATTTTTTGATCAGTCCGCGCGGGCGACAACAGGCTCCAGTCTGGCTAGGTAATTGACTGCATCGCGACCCGGGTCCGCCAGCGCCATTGATACCTGGATCTCGCTATTGGGCGGCAGTCGCAGGGGGCCCGAGCCATGCAGGTACTCGGCGGGCAGGAAGGCGCGCCGGGCGCGGGGTTCACCCTGGCGGTTGGTGAATCCCAGCACCAGCAGCGGCAGGGGCGAGGCCTCGGCGGCCGGGTTGCGGATCACCGCGTCCAGGCGCAGGGCGCCGGCCACCTCGGGGTGCGGGCGTATCACCAGGTTGGCCAGTTGCAGGCTGTCGCGGGCGCGGCGCGCTTCCTCGAGCTGCGGCAGGTAGAGCTGGGCCGCCAGTACTGTGAGTAGCGCCAGCAGGATGGTCCAGGCGCTCCAGGAAATTCTGTCGTTGGCTTCGGGCAGGTCGGCGGCCAGCATGTGCCTGACCTCGAGTTCGAGAATCGGGTGCGGCCCGACTTCATCCGGCAGGGTGGGGGCAATGAAATCAATCTCGCCGCGGATACCGTCGAATATCTGCAGGCAGTTGCCACAGCGGACACGGCCGCCGGCCTGTTCCAGTTGGGCCCGGGACACCTGGAAGCTGGCGCCGCAGTGCGGGCAGGTGGTCATCTGCTGGTCGTTCACGCTGTGCTGACCTCTTCGAAACGGCCCACCAGGGCTACCCAGCCATCCTCCTCCCTGGCGATCCCCAGGTCTAGTGAATAGGCGCTGCGTACCATGTCGACCTGTTCCCGCAGGATACCCGAAAGCAGCAGGGTAGCGCCCGGCGTCAGCATAGCCGTCAGCACCGGGGCCAGCTCGCACAACGGTCCGGCCAGTATGTTGGCCACCACCAGATCCGCCTGCTCGTCCCCCACCAGCTTGTCAGGGTGGCAAACCGTGAGGCTGCCTGCGCCGACCTGGTTGCGTTCGGCATTGGCCCAGGTCGCTGCCAGCGCCTGGGGATCTGTGTCGGTGGCCAGCAGGTCGGCTGCGCCCAGCAGCAAAGCGGCAATACCGAGAACCCCCGACCCGCAGCCAAAGTCGACGACGCGCGCGCCGGGGTTCAGCCGCGCTGCGATTTCGCCCAGGCACATGGCGGTCGTGGGGTGGGTGCCGGTTCCGAAGGCGAGCCCCGGGTCGAGCATGATGTTCACAGCGTCCGGGTCGGGTGGGGTCAGCCAGGAGGGGCAGAGCCACAGCCCGTCGGCAAACTGCCGCGGTTGATAGTGCTGCATCCACTCCCGTTCCCAGTCCTTGTCTTCGAGTATCTCGACCTGCACGGCGCCGCGGTAGGGTTCGGGCAGGTCGGCGCGCAACTGTGCCAGATCCGTGTCTGCCGGAAACAGTCCGCTGACCCGGGTTTCCTGCCAGAGCTTCTCCTCGGGTTCAGCGCCCGCAAACAGGGGCTGGTCGGCGTTGTCTTGCAGGGTCACCGATACCGCGCCGAGCTCGAGCAGCAGGTTTTCGGCGGCGGGCGCAAGATCGGCCCGGGTATTGAGCCGCACTTGCAGCCAGGCCACGGACGCGGTCTCAGCCGGCCAGTTTCTTTTCGAGGTAGTGAATGCTGACGCCACCGCGGGCGAAGGCCGCATCGCGGACCAGGTCCCGGTGCAGGTCGGCAT
Organism: Halieaceae bacterium; assembly: GCA_030066555.1. Taxonomy (GTDB): domain Bacteria; phylum Pseudomonadota; class Gammaproteobacteria; order Pseudomonadales; family Halieaceae; genus JANQIO01. The sequence goes on along the minus strand of JASJBK010000024.1, from coordinate 2,402 downwards.
TGGTGCGAATACCCTCGACCACCAGCTCTTCCAGTGCCTGGCGCATGCGAGCCAGTGCCACCTCGCGGGTTTCCCCGTAGCTGATGATCTTGGCGATCAGCGAATCGTAGTGGGGTGGTACCGAATAGCCGCCGTACAGGTGCGAGTCGACACGGATTCCATTGCCGCCCGGGGCATGAAAGTGGCTGACGTGGCCCGGGCTGGGCATGAAGGTGCGCGGGTCCTCGGCATTGATGCGGCACTCGAAGGCGTGGCCCTCGAATGTCACGTCTTCCTGGGCGAATGACAGCGGCATGCCGCTGGCTACCCGGATCTGCTCCTTGACGATGTCGATGCCGGTAATCATTTCCGATACCGGGTGTTCGACCTGTACGCGGGTATTCATCTCGATAAAGTAGAAGCCGCCGTCCTCGTACAGGAACTCGAAGGTGCCGGCGCCGCAGTAGCCGATTTCCTTGCAGGCATTGGTGCAGGCGGCGTAGACCTCTTCGCGCGCCTCCTGCGGAATGCCCGGTGCCGGCGCTTCCTCCAGCACCTTCTGGTGGCGACGCTGCAGGGAGCAGTCGCGGTCGCCCAGGTGGATGGCGTTGCCGTGACTGTCAGACAGTACCTGGACCTCGACGTGGCGTGGGTTCTCGAGGAATTTCTCGATGTAGACCTTGTCGCTGCCGAAAGCGGCAGCGGCTTCCGACTGGGTCACGTAAACCGCGTTGAGCAGGGCTGCCTCGCTCTGCACCACGCGCATGCCGCGGCCACCGCCACCCGCGGCAGCCTTGATGATCACCGGGTAGCCAATGCGACGGGCAATTTCCACGGTGCGCTCACTGTCGTCGTCGAGTGGGCCATCGGAGCCGGGCACGGTAGGTACGCCCGCCGCCTTCATGGCTTCGATTGCCGATACCTTGTCGCCCATGAGCCTGATGACGTCGGCGCTGGGACCAATAAAGGTAAAACCGCTGTTCTCCGCCTGCTCGGCGAAGTCGGCATTTTCTGCCAGGAAACCATAGCCGGGATGGATGCCGACCGCGTCGGTCACCTCGGCGGCAGAAATAATGGCGGGAATATTCAGGTAGCTCTCTGTCGAAGGCGCCGGCCCGATGCAGACCGATTCATCCGCCAGTTTGACATGCATGAGCTCGCGGTCAGCCTGGGAGTGCACCGCCACGGTCTTTATTCCCAGCTCCTTACAGGCGCGCAGCACACGCAGTGCGATTTCGCCGCGGTTGGCGATAACGACTTTATCCAGCAACGGCATAGTTCTGTCCCCGCCCTTAGACGATGGTGACCAGCGGCTGGTCGAATTCTACCGGCTGGCCGTTCTCCACCAGGATGGCCTCGATGGTGCCGGCCTTGTCCGCCTCGATCTGGTTCATCATCTTCATGGCCTCGACGATGCAGATAACATCGCCGACCTTGACGTGCTGCCCGACTTCTACGAAGGCCGGCGAGCTCGGCGATGGTGAGCGATAAAAGGTACCGACCATGGGCGAGCTGACCACGTGGCCGCTGGTAACCTCGGGCTCAGCGCTGGCTTCAGCCGCTGGCTCGGGTGCTGCGGCCGGCGCCGGCGCCGGGGCGGCGGCCACGGGCGCGGGGGGCGGTGCTGCGTACTGCAGGGGGGCGGCGGCCACAGCGCCGGCGTTGCGACTGATGCGAACCGATTCCTCGCCTTCCTTGATCTCAATTTCGTCAATATTGGACTCTTCGAGCAGCTCGATCAGCTTTTTGACTTTCCGAATGTCCATGGGCCCGTCCTCAGGTGTTGTCGAGTTGTGTAATGGCCGCCGTCAGTGCCAGCTCATATCCCTTCGCACCGAGACCGCAGATGACGCCGGCGGCGATGTCGGAGAAGTAGGAGTGGTGGCGGAAGCTTTCGCGCGCGTGCGGGTTTGACAGGTGCACTTCAATAAACGGTATTTCAACCGCCAGCAGGGCATCCCGCAGCGCTACGCTGGTATGGGTAAACGCCGCCGGGTTGATGATGATGAAGTTGACGCCCTCGTGGCGCGCATCCTGGATGCGCTCCACCAGTTCGTATTCGGCATTGCTCTGCATCGCGAGCAGGTGGTGGCCGGCATCCTGGGCCTGCTGCTGCAGGGCCTGGTGGATGTCAGGCAGGCTGGCCGTGCCATAGATCCCGGGTTCACGCTCTCCCAGTAGGTTGAGGTTAGGTCCATTGAGGACCAGGATCGTTGCCATGCCGTCGTGCCTCGCGCAGCGCGTTCAGAGCGGCATTGTGCCTAGAACCCGGCGTGGCGTCTAGACAAAAAGTGTTTAGTAGAGCAAGTTGACGCCACGCCGGGTTCTAGGCACAATGCCGCTCTGAACGCGCTGCGCGAGGCACGACGGCATGGCAACGATCCTGGTCCTCAATGGACCTAACCTCAACCTACTGGGAGAGC
>JASJBK010000235.1 GCA_030066555.1 Halieaceae bacterium | reverse complement strand
GGCCGCGCCATGGGCTCCTTTGCCCAGGACACCGCCGACAAGTTCGGCCTCACCCGCGAGCAGATGGACGCCTTTGCAGTAGAGTCACTGACACGCGCCCAGAAGGCCATCGAGTCGGGCAAGCTCGAGGCGGAGACTGCACCGGTGACCGTCAAGACCCGCGCCGGCGAAGTGGTGGTCACCGACGACGAGCAGCCCCATAAGGCCAACCTGGAAAAGATTCCCAACCTGCGCCCGGCCTTCGCCAAGGACGGAACCGTGACCGCCGCCAACTCCAGCTCCATCTCCGACGGCGGCAGCGCGCTGGTACTGATGGCCGAGAGCGAGGCAGAGGCGCGTGGCATCAAGCCGCTGGCGCGCATTGTCGCCCACAGCCGCCACTCCCAGGAGCCCAGTGAGTTCACCATCGCGCCCATCGGCGCTATTCACAAGGTGCTCGACAAGGCCGGCTGGAACAAGGACGAGGTCGACCTATACGAGATCAATGAGGCTTTCGCCATGGTGACCATGCTGGCCATGCAGGAAGTCGGCATCGACCACGCCAAGGTGAACGTGCACGGCGGCGCCTGCGCCCAGGGCCACCCGATCGGCTCCACCGGCGCGCGCATTATCGTCAGCCTGGCGCACGCGCTGAAGGAATACGGCAAGAGCAAGGGCGTTGCCGCACTCTGCATCGGCGGCGGCGAAGCCACCGCGGTTGCCATCGAGCTGCTGTAAACCGCCATGGCACTGAGCAACATCGCGGAGCTGGTGGATGACATCCGCAAGGGCAAGATGGTCATCCTCATGGATGACGAGGACCGGGAGAACGAGGGTGACCTGATCATCGCCGCTGAGGCGGTGACCCCGGAGACTATTACCTTCTACTCCAGTGAAGCCTGCGGCCTGATCTGTCTCACCATCACCGAGGAACAGGCCCAGCGCCTGGACCTGCCGCTGATGGTGCGCCACAACCGCTCCCAGCACGAGACCAACTTCACCGTCTCCATCGACGCCGCAAACCGTATGGGCCCTGGCATCAGTTCGGCCCAGCGCGCTGAGACCGTGCGCGCCGCCACCGCCGCGGATGCAACGCCGGACAGTATTTCCCAGCCGGGACATATCTTCCCACTGGTGGCGAAACCGGGCGGCGTACTGCGTCGCGCCGGCCACACCGAGGCCGGCACCGACCTGGCGCGCATGGCAGGCTTCGGCCCCGCTTCGCTGATCGTCGAGATCATGAACGAAGACGGCACCATGGCCCGACGCCCGGAACTGGAACAGTTCGCCGAGAAACATGACCTGAAGATCGGCACCATCGCCGACTTGATAGCCTACCGGGCATTGCACGAGCAGTCGGTAGAGCTCAAGGACCGCAAGGTGATCGATACCGAGTTCGGGCAGTTCACCCTGCACACCTTCCTCGACCTGATCGACAACCACCTGCACTATGCGCTGGTGATGGGCGAGATCAGTGAAGACGAGCCAGTGCTGGTGCGGGTGCAAACTCTCAACACTCTGCGTGATGTGTTGGGCACCCGATTGCCGGGTGGCGAATCCGGCTGGAATTATCGGCGCGCCCTGCAACGGGTTGCTGATGAAGGCAAGGGCGTGGTGGTTGTGGTTGCCCAGGATGAGTCCACAGAGCAGCTACTCAGCGACGTCCAACAGTTTCCCAATCTCCCGCAGACCACCTCCACGGCCGGCGAAGACGGCCACCGGGTGTACCGCCTGATCGGCACCGGCAGCCAGATACTCAAGCAGGTGGGCGTCAGCAAAATGCGCCTGCTGTCTGCACCCATTCACTTCAACGCGATTTCAGGGTTCAATCTGGAAGTCACGGAATTCGTAGAGAGCTGAGCCCATGAAACTCTGTCTGCGCGCCCTGGCGGCGCTGCTGGTGTGCACCCCGCTTCTGGCCCACGCCGACACCCAGGCCTTCGACGCAGTAGCCGCCACCAACGCGCTTCTCGCGAAGGTCCCGGCCGACGACGTGCAAAACACCATCGGCTACGTCAATAGCGGCTATGTCGCCATGGTCCTGGAACTCGCGGCCACCCTGTTGATCGCCTGGCTATTGCTCAGCACCGGCTGGTCACGGCGCTGGCGAGAGCTCGCGGAGCGCAAGATCAAGAGCCGCTTTGCGCAGGCCTTCATCTATATGCCCATTTACCTGCTGGTGAGTACGGCGCTGTTCTTCCCCGTGGACTGGTTCAGCGGGCACTACATCGAACAGAAATACGGGCTCGGCAACCTGTCCTTCGGCGGCTGGTTGTCCGAGCACCTGACAGGCACGGTGCTCATCGTCTTGTTCGGCAGTGTTTTCCTGTCCCTGCTGTACGTCGCGCTGCGCCGCTCGCCAGAGCGCTGGTGGATCTGGGGCGCAGGTCTTTCCGGTGGCTTCCTGGCGCTACTGATATTCCTGTCACCACTGTTCATCGATCCGCTGTTCAACGATTACAAGCCAATGGACGAAGGTCCGCTGAAGGAACGCATTCTCTCCATCGCCCGCGCCAACGGTGTGCCAGCCGATGATGTCAAACAGGTGGACCAGTCAAAACAGACCAAGCGGGTCAGCGCCAATGTGTCGGGTATGCTTGGGACTGTGCGCATTGCCCTCAATGACAATTTGCTACTGCGGGCAGATGCGCCGGCGGTGGAAGCCGTAATGGCTCACGAGATCGGCCACTATGTGCTCAACCACGCTGGCAAGCGAATCCTTTTCTTTGCGCTGGTCATTGCAGTCTGTTTCGCCGGCACCAGCTGGCTGTTCAATTTCGTTGCCGCGCGCCGCGGCGAGCGCTGGGGCATTCGCGGCGTAGACGACTACGCTGGCTTTCCGCTGCTGTTCGCGGCGATATCGGTATTCCTGTTCCTGGCCACACCGGTGCTCAACAAAATCACCTATGTGCAGGAGTACGAGGCTGACCTTTACGCCATCAACGCCACACAAAACCCGGAAGCCTGGGCCGAGGTCGCGCTGCTGACATCAGAATACCGGAAGCTGCACCCACCGGAGTGGGAAGAGAACTGGCTCAATCACCACCCCTCCCCCTACGCTCGGGTGTACATGGCGATGCGCTGGAAAGCGGAGAACCTGCCGCCAACCCCTTCGCCCGAGAATTCAGAGGCCGATTTAAGCCAGAACTCCAAAATCAGCGCAGACCACGTTATAGACTGAATCAGCTACCTGCTGGACAACATGACCGCTCAAAAACGTGGACTGTCCCCTATTGAGGGCTAGCCCATTACGAAGGCGTTGAGTTTGTTGCCGTCGAGGTCGCGGAAGTAGCCGGCGTAGAAGCCTTCGCCACGGGGGCCCGCCGGGCCTTCGTCGGTCGCTCCCAGTTCCAGGGCCTTGGCGTAGAAGGCGTCGACAGCTTCCGACGACTCCATCCGCAGTGCCACCATCACCCCATTACCCACCGTGGCGGCATTACCATCAGCGGGCTTGATCACCGAGATACAGGGCTCGGCAAGGGACTCGCCCCATGCCACGAAGCTCTCGTCTTCCAGCACGCGACCGAAGCCGAGAGTCGCCATCAACTCATCGTAAAAAGCGCAGGCACGCCCGATATCGTTGGTGCCCAGGGTAACGTAACCAATCATAAGCAAACCCTCCTGAGAATTTAGGGAAAGATCGTCAGTTGACCGGCAGGGTCAACATGGGTCGTGTTTCGGTATCGCTGGAGTGCGACATACGTATTCCCACCAGGATTCAATGAAACATGGCCACGCCGAGGCCGGCGGCGCGGGAAGTTCTTGATCTGGAAGGTGCGAATTGCATCAGGGACCCGTCCCGCTGTCGAGTTCCTGCAAAAGTACCTCAACGGCGCGGCGGAGCTGCAGGTCATCCCCTGCGACGATGGCGTTGGGGTCAGCGTACACCAGCACATCGGGCTCGGTGGTCTTGCGTTCCAGCCAGTCGCCTTCGGTATCGAGTATGCCCAGCCGTGGTGTGCCCGCGAGGACATCTCCCGACTGCAGGTATTCCCAGCCGGCGTAGGTGCAGGTGCCGGTGACCGGCGTGCCCACAAGGGTGCTGACACCCAGGTTCTTCCAGGCCGCCACAAAGCAGTGACCGTCCGAATAAGCGCCCTCATTGGTCAGCGCAATGGAGGGCTTCACCCACTCGGTGAGGGGCTCCCCCTGGGCGCGCCGGCCGTTGGGCATGTTGGTCATGTACTGCTTGCCGGAGAACAGCTGTACCAGCCAGTCGACCAGGTCACCGCCGTTATTGTCGCGCACGTCGATGACGATGGCTTCCTTGGTGAAATGGCGCCCGAAGACATCGCTGTACACGCGTCGATAAGATTCATCTGACATCTCCGGCACATAGACATAGCCCAGGCGGCCGTTCGACAGCCTCTCAACCAGCCGGTGACGGCTCTCCACCCACTGCTCCTTCAGCCACTCGGCCTCATCAGCCACGCTGACCGGTCGCACCACCACCTCGAACTCACCGCGCCGGTCCGCGAGGGTCAGCCGCACGCGCTCACCTACAGTATTGTCCAGCAGGGCAAAATAGTTCGCGCTGCCCTCGAGTCGCTCGCCATTCACCGCCACGATCCGGTTGCCGGCTGCTGCGCGCTCGCTGGCCTCCGCCAGTGGCCCCTCTGTGAGCACTTCGGCAATGCGAACGCCGGCGCCGCTATCTGCGAGATCGAGAATCGCCCCGATGGCTCCGGTGCCACCGTCAGAATCGGGCCGGTAGCGGCCGGCCGCGTGGGATACATCCAGCTCGCCAACCAGTTCGTCCACCAGTTCGGCGAAGTCCCGATTGTTATTGATGCCGGGCAGCTTGGCCGCGTAGGCCTCGTACATCTGGTCCCAGTTGGCCTCGCTGAGCACTTCGGGCAGATAGATACGGTCGCGGGTGGTCTGCCAGACATGGTGCAGCATGGCTTCACGTTCAGCGCCGGCATCCAGTTCCAGGGTCGCCACCACGGGTACCGGCTCGGCGGTGACCTCGTCTGCCTCCAGATCAACCTTCATCAACTCGCCGTCGGCCAGCACAATGGCAGCGCTGTCATCCTTCAACAGTGCCAGCGACGCGTCGTCGGCACCAATTGCGACCACACGCTGCGTTTCCCCGGCGCGAACGTCATGGGACCAGAGGTCGTAACCCTCTTCGAAGGCGCTAAGGTAATAGAGCACTGAAGCGTCCTTGTTCAGCGCAAAGCCCGCGAGGTCAGAGGAGTGAATCGTCAGTCGCGCCTGGCGCTGCGCTGCGCGCTCCAGCTCCACCGTCACCTCCACGGGTTCGCTGTCTTCATCCTCGTCTTCTTCGTCTTCCTCTTCACCGTTATCCTCAACGGCGATGTCTTCCTCGGTGCGACGGAATGCGTCCCAGGCGTCCTGGTTGAGGAACTGGGCGTAGACATCGTACTGGGTGCCATGGCCACCGTGCTCGCGCAGACCGTAGCGCCCGGTCAGCCAGCTGATGATGCCGCCACTGCGGTGCCAGTTAGGTTCTGCATCTGTATATCCGGTGCGCGTGAGCTGGCTGAGCGACGCTGAGCCGGCCGCCGGCACGATGGCGATATCGGGGAAAAACAGACGGCCATTGGGCTGGATGTCCACTGCCAGCCACTCGCTGTCCGGAGACCAGGAAAAGCCAATATCGTTGTTGCCGGTGGAAAAATTCAGGTCGGAGCCTACCAGGGTGATAGAGCGCTTGCGGCCCCGGTCGAAGACACGAATTTCCGCCCAGTCAGACAGGTAAGCAATCTTC
>JASJBK010000234.1 GCA_030066555.1 Halieaceae bacterium | reverse complement strand
CGGGCGGCGGCCGACCTGGGGGTGTGGATGGTTAATGTCCATGCCGGCGGTGGCAGTCGAATGATGCAGGCAGCCCGTGAAGCACTGGAGGGCCGCGAGCAGCGCCCGCTGCTGATCGGCGTGACGGTGCTCACCTCCATGTCTGACGAGGATCTCGCCGAACTCGGCTACACCGAAACACCCGCCGAGCGCGTGCAGCGACTGGCCGCCATGGTGCAGGCCAGCGGGCTGGACGGGGTGGTGTGTTCCGCCCAGGAAAGCCGCCTGCTGCGCGAGACCTGCGGCGATGCCTTCACCCTGGTCACGCCGGGCATTCGCCTGGCTGGCGATGATGCCGGTGACCAGCGCCGGGTGGTCACCCCGGAAGATGCGATGGCAGCCGGCAGTGACTACCTGGTCATTGGCCGTTCGATTACCCGCGCCAAAGAGCCCATCAATACGCTCCAGCGTATTCACGCCGATCTGAACATATCGGGTGACAATTAGCCCCACGCCCCGGACCCAGCCTCACTACACTGATCTCCTGCAGGCAGCCGCACGGCCGCCTGTCATTCAGGGAACAAGCAGGGATAAGGAGATCCAGTCATGTTCGGGAATAGTCATTTCACAGCTGTATTCAAGGGTTTGCTGCTCACCGCCTTTATGGCCTTTGCACCGCTGCTGGCGATTTCGTCGGCCCAGGCGGATGACATGGCCATGGCCAGCCAGGCGCAAACCGTCAACATCAACTCGGCCGATGCCGAAACCCTGGCCAAGGTACTGACCGGTGTCGGCCTGAAGCGCGCGGAAGCGATTGTCCGCTACCGCGAGGAGTTCGGACCGTTCTTCACCGCGGAGGACCTGGAGCAGGTCAAGGGCGTTGGCCCCAGCGTGGTGGAGAAGAACCGCGAGCGCATCCGATTGGAATAGCCGCGGGGCGGCCGTATCATGAACGGGGGCTACCAGCCCCCATTCTTTTTCTGGCAAGGAACACAGCGGCGGCATGAAATGCCTCGTGACCGGGGCCACCGGTTTTATCGGCAGCGAGCTCTGCCGGCAACTTGAAGCGCGCGGCATCACGGTTGAAAGCTGTGGGCGCGAGGCGCCCACCGATGAGCAGCTGCAGGGTGTCGAGGCGGTGTTTCATTGCGCCGGCATTGCCCACCGCTCTGCAACCAACCAGGACTACCGCACCCACAATTTCCAGGCCAGCCTGTTGCTGGCGCAGCGCTGTGCTGAAGCAGGCGTGGTGCGCTTTATTTTCCTCTCCAGTGTCATTGCGGTTGATGCGGCCGACGACTACGGTCGCTGGAAGCTGCGCACTGAGGAAGCGCTGTTGTCTGAGTACCGCGACAGCGCCATGAACGTGGTAGTCCTGCGCCCGGCACTGGTCTACGGCCCCGGCGCCGGCGGCAACCTGGCGCGACTGCTCGCCCTGGTGCAGCGCGGCATGCCCACCCCGCCGCCAGGGCAGCCCCGCTCAATGGTGGGGCTTAAGGACCTGTGTGCAGCCCTGTGCCTGCTGACGGAAATCGACCCCGGGCGCGGCCAGGTGTTTTTCGTTACCGACGGCGAAGCCTATGACTTGCAGCGTATACACCGCTGCTTTGCCGAGGCGACCGGTCGTACCGTTGGCCCGCCGCGCTGGCCCGGCTGGTGCTGGCGTCTTGCCTGTGGCCTCTACGATACCCTGCGGCTGGCCCCGTTTTCCGGCGCGACCTATCGCCGGCTGTTCGATGGTCGAGAATACTCCAATGCGGCGCTGTGCCAGGCCCTGGGCTGGCGCCCCAGTGAGCGGCTGGAAGATGTGGCGCCGGGTATGGTGTCGGAGCCCGCATCATGACCAGCGTGCTTGCCGTGGGTCTCGCCTTCGTGACCTCGCTGCTGGCCTGCGGGCTCTATTTGCGACTCGCGCATCGCTGGCAATTGCTGGATGTACCGAACCACCGCAGTGCCCATAGCTTGCCGACCCCGCGGGGTGGTGGTATCGGCATACTGTTGGGGCTGTTCGTGGCCATGCTGTTGCCGCCGGCGATGGGGACGCCCTGGCCGGCTCCCTACCCCTGGCTGGCGCTGGTGGCCGGCGGCCTGGCGCTGGCGGGCATCGTTGACGATCGTATCGGCCTGCCTGTGGTGCTGCGTTTCCTGTTGTACGGGCTGGCCTGCGCGGGCGTTACCTGGCTGTTGCTGCCAGGCACTGCCTGGTGGCTGCTGGGACTAGCAGCCTTCTTCTGCCTGTGGCTGGTGAACCTGTTCAATTTCATGGATGGCATCGACGGCATCGCCGCGGTAGAGGCGGGCTTCGCCCTGCTGGCGGCGGCATTGCTGTCGCTGTGGCTGGGGGAGGGCGGTGCCTATCCGCTGTTCTGCCTGCTGCTGGCGGCGGCCACCCTGGCGTTTCTGCACTGGAACTGGGCCCCCGCCCGCTTGTTTATGGGCGATGCCGGCAGTATCCCGCTGGGCTTCCTGCTGGCGGCACTGTCCCTGCAGGGGGCGGCGGCAGGTATCTTGCCCTGGGTGTGCTGGCCGATACTGCTGGCGGTGTTTATCGGCGACGCGACCTACACCCTGGCCTGGCGCGCCCTCCACGGCGAAAAGATTACCGAGGCCCACAGTCGCCACCTGTACCAGCGCCTGGCGCGGCACTGGGGCAGTCACAGTCGCGTGGTACAGGTCATGCTGGTCTACAACCTGCTGTGGCTGGCACCGCTGGCGGCGGCTGCGGCATTTCGGCCCGGCTACGCCTTCCTGTGGTTGCCGCTGGCCTACCTGCCGTTACTCCCGGCGCTGCTCAAAGCGGGCAAATTACCGTGAAACCGGGGTGCGCTAGCAGGTAAAATAGCGGCTTTCGCGACGCAGTGGCAGCGCCGTCGCAGCGAGGCTCAGTCGAATGAGCGGGGCAAGCAGACCGGGTATCCTGGACGGGTGTCTGGCAAGGGGCATAAGGGTTTGAGGCCAGTGAAGCGGTTCGCTGACAGGACCGTTGGCGGAATCATCGCCAGCACCGTCGTCGCGGTGGAAAAGATGATCGAGCTGCCGCGCAACATCAAGCAGGCACTGTTGCTGGTACTCGACACCTGCTTTGTGGCCACCGCCCTCTGGTCAGCGCGCGCCCTGCGCTACTGGCAGACCGACGTTGTACCCCTGCCCATCGGCCTGGTGGAAATCATCATCGCCGCCGTCACTATCAGCCTCAGCGCGGTTATCTTCCTGCGCCTTGGCCTGTACCGGGCGGTCGTGCGCTTCATGGGCCAGCAGGCGGTATGGGCTATCATCCGCGGCGTTACCTATTCCACGCTCGTGCTTGGCGCCTGCATTTTCTTCCTGCAGCCCGCGCCGCTCAGCGTGCCGCGCTCGCTGCCGTTCATTTATTGGGGCATGGCCCTGCTGCTGGTGGGCGGTACGCGCATGGTGGTGCGCGCTTATTACCAGGACAAGCTCTACTCTGCCTGCCAGAAGGTAATTATCTACGGTGCCGGAGAATCCGGCCGCCAGCTCCTCACCGCCCTTTACCACGGCGACCAGTTCCGGGCCGTGTACTTCGTGGACGACGACCCCAGTATTCAGCGCAGTGTGATCAACGGCGTGCAGGTGGAAAGCCCCGAACGCCTGCCGGAACTGATCGAAGAGCACGACATCGAGCAGGTGTTGCTGGCCCTGCCGTCGGTCAGCCAGGATCGCCGCAAGCAGATCATCAATGACCTGGTCAACCTGCCGGTGTACGTGCGCACCGTGCCCAAGTTCACCGAGATCCTGCAGGGCAAGGCCAGTGTTGACGAGATCCAGGACATTGAACTCGAAGACCTGCTGGGCCGCGACCCGGTGCCGCCGCATCCCGAGCTGATCGACCGTTGCATTACCGGCAAGGTGGTCATGGTGACCGGCGCCGGCGGTTCCATCGGCTCTGAGCTGTGCCGCCAGATCCTGATGGCACAACCGCGCGAGCTCGTGCTGCTCGACAGTTCCGAGTACGCCCTCTACACCATCGAGCGAGAGCTGCGCGCTGCACTGCAAGCTTCCGGCGCCGACTGCGAGATCGCCTCGCTATTGGGCAGCGTGCAGGACAAGCGCCGCCTGCAGCGCATTTTCCGCAGCTTCGATATCGACACCATTTACCACGCCGCGGCCTATAAACACGTACCGCTGGTGGAGTACAACGTTTCGGAAGGGGTGGCCAACAACCTGTTTGGTACCTGGTACGCAGCGGAAGCTGCCGTCGAAGCCGGCGTCGACACCTTTGTGCTGGTCTCCACCGACAAGGCGGTGCGCCCCACCAATATCATGGGCGCTTCCAAGCGCTTCGCCGAGATGTGCTGCCAGTCACTGGCCGTCAGCCAGCAGGACACCCGTTTCTGCATGGTGCGTTTTGGCAATGTGCTGGGTTCCTCCGGTTCGGTGGTGCCTCTGTTTCGCGAGCAAATCCGTGCTGGCGGCCCCTTGACGGTGACCCACCCGGAGGTGACCCGCTACTTCATGACCATCAGCGAAGCCGCGCAGCTGGTGCTGCAGGCCAGCGCCATGGGAACGGGCGGCGACGTATTCGTACTGGACATGGGCGAGCCGGTGAAGATTCTCGACCTGGCGCGGCGCATGATCCGCCTCAGCGGCTACACCGTGAAGGACGAGGAAAATCCCAACGGCGATATCGAGGTGACCTTCTCCGGCTTGCGCCCGGGCGAGAAGCTTTACGAGGAGTTGCTGCTGGGTGACAACGTCAGCGGCACCGGCCATCCGATGATCATGCGCGCGGAGGAAGAGTGCCCGCCGCTGGATACCCTGCAGGGCTGGATTGCCCGCCTGGACAACCACTGCGACCACATGGACTGCGACGGCATCAAAACCGTGCTGATGGAGGCGGTGAGCGGCTTCGAAGAGCACGAGGGCATGCACGATCACCTCTGGAATCGCCAGCAGGCGGTCGGCGTCGAGACCTCCAACGTCAAGGAACTGTTTCCCGACCGCTCGGCAGACAAGTAAACTGTCCCACCCCGGCCCGCGCAGCGGGTCGCATCGGAAACTCACTGCTACCTGGAAGGCTACTGTAAGAGCTATGGCCCACTACGATGTATTCAACGGCGATGCCGACGGCATCTGCGCCCTGACCCAGATGCGCAACGCGCAACCGGTCGACAGCACCCTTATCACCGGCGTGAAACGTGATATCAGCCTGCTTAAACAGATTGAGGCGCAGCCTGACGATGTCGTCACCGTGCTCGACATCTCCATGGACAAGAACCGTGATGCCCTGGTGAAAGTGCTGGAAGCCGGCGCCAACGTGTTCTATTGCGATCATCATTTTGCCGGCGAGATTCCCGAGTCCGAACACCTCACCGCCCTGATCAACACCGAGCCCGACATGTGCACCAGCATCCTGGTCAACGGCTACCTGCAGGGCGCTTTTGTTGAGTGGGCGGTGGTGGGTGCCTTCGGTGACAACCTGTTTGACAGCGCCGAGCGCCTCGCCCGACCGCTGGACCTGCCTGCCGAGAAAGTTGCGCGCCTAAAGGACCTGGGTACCTACATCAACTACAACGGCTACGGGGCCAGCCTCGAGGACCTGCACTTCGAGCCGGCGGAGCTCTATAAACTGGTCAGTGCCTACGCCAGCCCCTTCGGCTTTATGGAAGACAGCCGCGAGGATTTTGAGAGGCTGGAAACCGGCTACCGTGACGAT
>JASJBK010000233.1 GCA_030066555.1 Halieaceae bacterium | reverse complement strand
GACAATGCCATCGTGGTCGCCGAGGGCATGCTGGTGCGAATGAACGCCGGCATGAATGCGGCGAAAGCCGCCGGCGAAGCGGTGGGCAAAACTATCTGGGCGCTGCTGGGCGGCACCGTGATCGGTATCGTCGCGTTCTCATCCATCGGCCTGTCGAGTGACAGCACCGGCGAATTTGTCAGCTCCCTGTTCTATGTGATTCTCATATCACTGCTGCTGAGCTGGATCACCGCGATCAGCACCACCCCACTGCTCTGCGACCTGCTGCTGAAGAAAGGCGACGGCAGCGAGGGTGATGACCCCAGCGCCGCCTACGACGCCAAACCGTTCCAGGTCTACAAGGGTTTACTGGCATCGGCCATCCGCCAGCGCTGGTTGACCGTGGGTGGTGTGATCGGCCTGTGGGTGGCCGCGCTGATCGGCTTCGGCTACACCACACCGGGCTTCTTCCCCGACGCCAACACGCCGCTATTCTTCGTGGACATTTATACACCCGAGGGAACCGACATACGCAGCACCAGGGATGACACACTGCGGGTTACCAACTTCCTTCGCCAACAGCCGGGCGTGGTGACCACCTCGACCGTGGTCGGCGGACCGCACCAGCGCTTTACCCTGGTCTATGACTCGAAAGAACCCTCTTCCGCCTACGCCCAGATCATCGTGCTCACGGAACGGCGTGACCAGATACCTGCTGTCCAGGAAGCGGTGGCGGAGTACATGCGCTATGAAATGCCGTGGCTGGACCCGATCATCAAGGCCCTGCGCATCGGGCCCGGGCGGGATGCCAAGATCGAGGCGCGCTTCTCCGGCCCCGACCCCGAGGTACTGCGCGACCTGGCGGAACAGGCCAAGAAGATCTTCCGTGAAGACTACGACGCCACCGACGTGAGAGACGACTGGCGCAACCCGGTTAAGGTAGTGACGCCGGTATTCAACGAGCAGGTAGGCCGCCAGCTCGGTGTAACCCGCGAGGACCTCGGTGGCGCACTGCAGTACGCCTTCGAGGGCGCCACCGTGGGCACCTACCGGGATGGCATCCACCTGCTGCCAATCAAGGTGCGGGCCACCGCCGACGAGCGCGGCGACATCGACAAGATTCGTGATATCCAGGTCTGGAGCCCGGTACTGGGTCGCGCGGTACCCGCTGACCAGCTGATCAGCGAGTACCGCACTACCTGGGAGAATGCCGTGGTGCGCAGCCGCGACCGCAATCCCACTATCATAGCCTCCTGCAACCCGATCGGTCCTTTTGCGGACCCACTGTTCTCGAGGGTTCGCCCGCAGATCGAGGCCATGGAACTACCGGCCGGCTACTCATTGGTGTGGGGCGGTGAATACGAGGACGCCACACTGGCGCAGGAAGGCCTGGCAGCCTCGTTGCCTGGCGGTTTCGTGATGATGATCCTGATCACCATTCTACTGTTCGGCAAGCTGCGTCAGCCGGCAATTATCTGGCTGACAGTGCCGCTGGCTGCCATCGGCATCACCGCCGGCCTGCTGACCTTCAACGGCGCCTTCGACTTCATGTCGCTGCTGGGCGCCCTGTCACTGGTGGGCCTGTTGATCAAGAACGCCATCGTGCTTATCGAGGAAATCGACCAGACGATCGAGGCGGGTGTGCCAAGGTTCGACGCCGTGCTTGAAGCCTCCGTCAGTCGTATGCGACCAGTGGTACTGGCAGCCGCCACGACCATCCTCGGACTGATCCCGCTGCTGTCAGACGTGTTCTTCGTGAACATGTCCATCACCATGATGGGAGGACTGGGCTTCGCCACCGTGCTGACATTGGTCATCGTGCCGACTCTGTACGCGATTTTCTTCAAGATCGACAGCAGCGAGACCAGGGCTGAACAACCCGTGCAACAGCGCGCTGCCCCGGCAGCTGCGAGTTAATTCAAGCCAAAAGTGGCCCCGCTGGAAGCACTCGTCCGCGCCATAGTCGAGCGCTGGAAACCGACGGAGGTACCGAGCAGTCGCAGGCCCATGCGATGTAGCTGTGGGCGAGCAGTTTCCTTTGCTGCACAGTCCTGCCCGGACTGTGCAGCGCCTCTGGGGTTTGTGCCCCACCTGCGTGAACTCGTCGCCCTCGAGCCTGCCAGCAAGGGGGGCGAGTACCGGGTGGTGGACCATGATGACCAGCCAACCATGGCTCGCTGCGCCAACGCCAACAGGGCCATGGCCTGCAACTGGATGCGCCTTGCTCACGAGCCAGGGTCACTGTGTTTCGCCTGTCAGCTCAACGTGGAGCAACCCGACCTGACTGAACTCGAAGACGACAGCGGGGATTGGGGGGCCATAGAGACCGCCAAACGCCGCTTGCTGGCGCAGCTCATGTCGCTGGACCTGCCGATCGTGACGCGCTCCGAAGATCCCGAGCACGGCCTGGGCTTCGCACTACGTCGCCCTGTACCCGGCGGCGAGCCAGTGCTGACGGGGCACGCCAGTGGACTCATTACGCTCAATATGGATGAGGCCAACGATGCCCGGCGCGAGCAGATACGCCGCGACCTGCATGAGCCCTACCGCACCCTGCTCGGCCACTTCCGCCATGAAATCGGTCATTTCTACTGGGACCAGCTGGTCGCCAACACTCAATGGTTACAGCCATTTCGCGACCTGTTCGGAGATGAACGCGCCGACTACAGCGAGGCGCTGGCGAGAAATTACTCGGAGGGCCCGCCCAGCAACTGGGCTGAACACCATATCAGCACCTATGCCAGCTCCCATCCCTGGGAGGACTGGGCGGAGACCTGGGCTCACTACCTGCACGTACTGGACAGCCTGACAACAGCGCTCGCCCATGGCCTGGACGCGAAGGATGTCGAAATGACCCGCAAGCCGTTCACGCCTGAGGATCTTTACGATCCAGGGCACCCCGAGGCCCAGGCTTTCCTGCTGTTCCTGAATGCCTGGGTAGAGATGATTGACGTGCTCAATGAACTCTCACAGAGCCTGGGACAGCCTGATGCCTACCCGTTTGAACTATCCAGCGACGTGGTACGTAAACTCCATTTTGTCCATCTTGTCGTGTTAGATGCCAGGGAGACCCTGGCGACGGAAGCAAAGCATTGAGTAGTGACCTGGCATCGAAACTGAGCCGCGCCTGTGATCGGGTTCAGGGCGAAGTGGGCGTGGGTGTTGCGGCTGACTACATCCCAGCCTTGGCTCGGGTCGACCCAAAGCGTTTCGGCGCGGCCATTATCACCGTGGACGGAGACCAAGCCTGCTACGGTGACGCGGAGGTGCCCTTCTCCATCCAGAGCCTGTCCAAGGTATTTACCCTGACACTGGCTCTGGACGCTGTGGGAGAGTCACTGTGGGAGCGGGTGGGGCGAGAACCCTCCGGTACTCCCTTCAACTCCATCGTGCAACTCGAACTCGAGCAGGGCATCCCACGCAATCCGTTTATCAATGCAGGGGCGCTAGTGATCACCGATACCTTGCTCAGCACCTGGGGCAAGGAGACCAGCATTGAAACCATAACGGCAGGCATGCGCAGCCTGGCTGAGGATCATGCGGTTACCATTGATGCGGAGGTTGCACGCTCGGAAGCCGAAACCGGCGAGCGCAACCGCAGCCTGGCGCATTTCCTCAAGAGCTTTGGCAATCTGGAAAACAACGTGGACGACATGCTCACCGTGTACTTTCACCAGTGCGCGCTGGCCATGACCTGTAAACAGCTAGCGCGTGCCATGCTGCCGCTCGCTGCCGGAGGCGCAGACCCTCTCAACGGCAAACGCATCGTCAGCCCCGAGAGAGCGAGGCGGGTAAATGCGATAATGCTGACCTGCGGCCACTACGATGCCTCCGGCGACTTTGCCTTTCGTGTCGGTCTGCCCGCCAAGAGTGGCGTGGGTGGTGGCATCGTGGCAGTAGCCCCGGAGCGAGGAGCAATCGCCGTGTGGTCACCCTGCCTGAACAGCTTCGGCAATTCCCACGCCGGCACCCAGGCTCTCGCAGAAATCGTCAGGGAAACTGGCTGGACCGTGTTTTGAGCAAGGACTTTTCAGACGGAGAACATATGGACAGCGCATCAATGGGCACTGTGAATGGCACGGTCAAGCATCTACGGCAGAGACAAGCCTTATTACTCGCCGTCTTGCCTGAACACTGGCCGGCGACCTCGGCCGCGGCCACACTGCTTGCCAGCCTCTCCAGTGCACCAGGCTATGCACAGGTCTCCACTATGCCCACGCTCCTTGAAGAGACCTACCTGATAGCACAGAGCACTTCTGACGAGGAGCAACAGGTTGGTGACACCGAGGTGGAATCGGACGAACCAGGCGCCGGTCGCCGCCAGGTCTTCCCCACACGCCAACAGCGTGGGGAAACATCCGAGGAGGAGGACGTCAGCTACAACCGGTGGCTGCCGCTTATGGCGGAGACCGCGATGCAGCGTGGCGTACAGCTGCCGCTTCCCTATGGCATTGGCCTGGTGTTTGTATCCAACGAAGCCGAGCAGCGGCTTGAGCAGCTCTCGGTCGCCCTGGGGCGCGACGAGATTCCACCGCGCGACACACCGTTGGTGGACCTGCCGTTTGTCTCTATTGAAAACCTCGTCAGCGAGACAGACTCCTGGCAGGTCAAGCTCGACGCCTGGGTCCTGCCCTTTCTGAACGTGTTCGCCATTTATGGTCAGACGGAAGGGGATGTCGACCTCGATGTGGTGGTAGATGTGGACGAGTTCCTGGGACCACCCATATGCCGACCCGCAAGGCCCTGCGGTATTGCACGAGCCTCCTTTGAACTGGACGTCGATGTCGATGTCTACGGCGGCGGCGCGACCGCCGTGTACGGCGCCGGCAATTGGTATGGGTCGGCAACTGCCAGCTACACCGAAAGTGAGGGCAGCAAACTCGATCCAGTAAAGCTGCAGACAACAACGCTATCTGCGCGCCTGGGCCGCACATGGCCCATCGGCGACAAGTTCTACCTGAATACCTATGCCGGTGTGAATCACACGAAATTCGAGGAAGACATCAACAGCGTGGCGCGGCTGCGGGACGCCTTCCCCGATGGAGGCACGCTGTTTGTGCGCTACGAGGCGAAAACCGAAAACGAGCACAAGACACAGGGCATCGTAGGCATGAACTTCGGGCTGCGTCGCGGCTGGGGATTTACAGTAGAGGCCAACGCCAGGCCTGACAACTACCGCTATATTGCCTCAGCCACCTGGCGCTGGTAGCAGCCCAACTAGGTAGCAAGTTCCTCAACCAGCAGCAGCAACACCGTGTAGACGGCAGCGCCCATTGCAAAGGCTGGCATAGCACGAGCGGAGCTCATTCTTGGAAGATCTGACACAGTACCGGTGGCTACGTACAGCCCACAATAAGAGCGAAACACAGCCTGTAGGTGCGAGCAGACAGGTCGTCAGCAACCAGCTTGGGTTCTGGCCAGCCACCTTGGGCCAGGCCAATAGCCTCACCGACCTCGCTATCGACCCCTAGTGATCAGGGACATTTTGTACCCAGGTACCACCGTGCCTGGCGCTTACTGCGTCACTGGTTCGCCAGGTATTCGACCAGGTTGGCGATGTCCTCGTCAGTCAGCCCAGAGAGATCGGGACGATGCTTGTCTTCACCACTTCTAAATGCCTTCACCATCGCCACGATCACTGAACTTGGGTGTTCCTCGAAGTCGTCGGTGTAGTGGCACACCCC
>JASJBK010000232.1 GCA_030066555.1 Halieaceae bacterium | reverse complement strand
CAGGTAGCTGTCACCGGATTCCACCTCAAGGCCCTGTCGGCTGAATTCAGCCACGGCGTCCACGCCCAGCGCCCGGGTCAGTACGTGGCTGTAGGGGTGTGCTTCCACCTGGTTGGCGGCCAGCGCCTTTTCCCTAACCATTTCCTGGGCGAGGTTATGATCTTCCGTCAGCTGCTCCAGTGCTCCATCGCGATAGCGATAGCAGCGCGAATCACCGATATGCACCAGCGACAGGCGGCCATCCTGCAACAGGCCAGCGGTGAGGGTAGTGCCCATCCTGGCGTGCTTTGGCTCTCGGCCACGGCGCTCGACAATGGCGCTATTGGCCTGCCGGGCGGAATCCAGCAGCACTTCTTCCAGCTCCTCCGCGTCACCTGGCGGTGCAGAGGTCAGCGGTTCCAGCAGGGCCTGCTCCAGTGACTCAATCGCAAGCTGGCTGGCGATGTCTCCGCCCTTGTAGCCGCCCATGCCATCGGCCACGGCAATCAATGCGCTGTGGGCGTCGTCGCGCAGGTGGCAGGCGATGCTGTCCTGGTTGGACGACCGCTGGCCGATACGCGAAGAGCCGTAGCATTCAATCTGCATGGTCAGGCACTCATCTTGAAGTCGCGCTGCATGCACTTGCGAATCTCGGCGGCCATTTCGCCGGCATCGGAGAAACGCCTGTCGGGGTCGCGGTGCATGGCCCGGTTGATGATACGCACCGCGCTATGGGGCAGGTCGGAGCGCAGGCTGCGGGCACTTTTGAATTTGGAGTGCACGATCTGGTAGGCAACGTTGGCCACGTTGTCGCCATTAAAGGGCACATGCCCGGTCAGCAGCTGGTAAAAGCTTACCCCGAGGCTGTAGATGTCGGTGGCGCCGGTGGCTTTCTGGCCCTGCAGCAACTCCGGCGACAGGTAGATCGGGCTGCCGAGAATCTCCCCGGTTTGGGTGTTGGAGTTGTCGATGATGCGGGCGATGCCGAAGTCCGTCACCTTGAGCTGTTCGGTCTCCCGATTGTAGATAAGATTGCCCGGCTTGATATCCCGATGCACGACGCGCTGTTGATGGGCATAGTGCAAGGCATCGGCCACTTCAGCCGCGATCTGGTAAACGGTTGCCACCGGCAACAGGTGATCGGGCTGGCAGTAGCGATTCAGCGGCTCTCCCTCAGCGTAGTCCATGGCGATATAGGACAGGTCAGCTTCTTCCCCGACGTCGTATACCGTAACGATGTTGGGATGACTGAGCCGGCCCGCCGCCTCCGCCTCGCGGTAGAACCGCGCCTTCAGGTCGTCGATGACGGCATCGTCGAATTCCGCGTAGGTCAGGGTCTTGATGGCCACCTGGCGGCCGATTTTCGGGTCATGGCCGAGGTAGACCACCCCCATGGCGCCGCGACCGATCTCGCGCTCGACCTCGTAGCGCCCCAGCTTCGGCAGACTCACCAGTGGCGATGCCATGGCGATGGTCGCAGCCAGGTTGCCCCCGGCAGCACGCTGGGGCTGGTGGATTTCTTCGAGCTGAGCCAGCCGCGCCGATACATCGCGGTAATTCCTGCGCCGCTCGTTGATCATGCAAAAGGTGTTGATGGCGGCGCCGTACTGGCGTTTGCCTTCCTGCTTCAGCGCCAGCTCGTAGTAGGTCGCCAGCACCGGGTCGGTGGTCAGGCAGTAGGACAGCACATCTAGGGTTTCCTCGAGCCGCTCCTGCTTCAGGAACTCGCGGGCCAGGGCACTGTGCGCCCGGCTAGACTGGGTGACGAGCGCGTCCCAGCGCTGGCGCTGGGCGGTCCACAGGGCCATGGTGACATAGCTGGCCACCAGGCCTGTCAGCAGGTATTCGACCGGCAACCAGGTAAGGGCCACCACCTGCAGGCTGAGCTGCAGAGTGACAATGCCAATGAGGAAAAACAGGCACAACAGGGCGGCGACCACCGGCTGCAGCCTCGGCTGCAGGAACACGGCATACAGCACAAACACAGCCAGCACCGCGCGCTCGTCCCAGTACTGGTACCAGCTCGCAAAAGCGGCGTCGGTGCCACCGAGTGCAAGCGACAGGAACGGCGTTACGGTATTGGGTTCTGTGAGATCGGAGTCCACCAGCAGCGCCAGCGAGCGCAGGCCTTCGGACAGCCAGGTGATGGCCGGCAGCGAGCCATAGCCAGCAATGACGACAGTTGTCGCCAGCACCAACACGGTCTTCCAACTGATCAGCCGCAACAGGGCGGCGCCCAACCGCTGCACGATAGCAATTCCCCGGAGCCCCAGTGAATGACTATACCCGCGCGCCCTGCCCCGCGGCCCGCGACTGCGCCAAACTGTGACTACCGGCGCAAAACCCGGCTTCGAAATTCACCCGAGAGCAGGTTTTCTGCGGCGCATTTGCCAGCCCGGGATCGTCCCAAATAAAACTTGATCCAGATTAACCGCCGACCAGAAAGCGTCCGCCGACACCTCGAAA
Source organism: Halieaceae bacterium (assembly GCA_030066555.1). GTDB lineage: Bacteria > Pseudomonadota > Gammaproteobacteria > Pseudomonadales > Halieaceae > JANQIO01. Next base: position 3,226 of record JASJBK010000232.1, on the reverse strand, counting down.
ACCGTCAGAGCTGACGGTAAATTACCGGAAACTGGTTTCACATCTCGGAGCGCCATCATGGGCAAGGCACTGGCTGACTACGACTTCTTCGACCCCGAGGTCATCGAGCACCCCTACGACTTCTATCGGGCAGCGCGCGAGGAAGCACCGGTCTACCGGCTACCGAACACAAACATCTTCTTCGTCAGCCGCTACGCCGACGTGCGCGAGGCGCTGAAGCGCACCGACGTTTTCTCCAATGAGTTCGCGGATGAGCTGAACCCGCCGCCAAAGAACCCGGAAGCGCTGGCCATCTACGCGCAGGGCTGGGAAACCGCGGACACCCTGCTCACCGTCGACCCGCCGCGGCACCGGGTGTACCGCTCGCTGCTCAACAAGGTGTTCTCCAACAAGCGGGTGGAGGGCATGCACGACTACATGGTGCAGATCGTCAACGAGCTGATTGATGACTGGATTGACGAAGGTGAAGTCGACTTCCTGAACCGCTTTTGCGTGCCCTTCCCGATCTACGTGATCGCTGACCAGCTCGGCGTACCGCGGGAGGATATCGAGCTGTTCCGCTACTGGTCCGACTGCTTCGGTTCCCGGCTCAGCCAGTTCGCCGACGAGGCGCAGGAAGTTGAAGACGCCCGCGCCATCGTGCAGTTCCAGCACTATTTTGTGGACAAGATCGCCGAGCTGCGGGAGAACCCCGCCGACAACATCATTTCAGATCTGGCCCAGGCCCGCATAGACGACAACCGGCTGCTGACTACCGAGGAACTGCTGAGCATCATCCAGCAGCTGCTGGTGGCGGGAAATGAAACCTCGCGCGCCAGCATTGCCGCCGGCGTGCTGTATTTCATCGATCACCCGGACCAGTTCGACAAGCTGGAGTCAGACCCTGGCCTGCTGGCCAACGCGGTAGAGTAAATCCTGCGCCTGGCCACGCCGTCCTGCGGGCTGTGGCGCAAGGTGAAAGCCGATACCGAGCTGGGCGGCGTCGAGATTCCCGCGGGCTCCATGTTGATGGTGCGGTTTGCGTCGGCCAACCGTGATGAGGCGATGTTCCACTGCCCCGAACATTTCGATATTGAGCGCGAGAATGCCTCGGATAATCTCGCCTTCGGCCAGGGTGTGCACTTCTGCCTTGGGGCCCAGCTGGCGCGCAAGGAACTCAACGTGGCGTTCGAGCACCTGATACAGCGCACCCGTAACTGGCGGCTGACGGAGGGCAAGAACACCCTTACCCACTGGCCGAACCTGATTCTGCGGGGCCTCAACGACCTCCACATCTCTTTCGACAAGCGCTGACGCAGGGCGGCGGGCGCCGCCCTGCCAGTCGAATCAGCGTGCGGCGACCCGGTCGGCGCGCAGCAGTTTCTTGAGTGCAACCACCGTCGCTTCCGTACCCAGGGTCACGGAGGCTTCCGGCTCGATCTTGAATATTGGGGAGTGGTGGGTCGGCACCGGCGGGCCACCGTTGTCGGCGGCGTCGAAGTCCTTCTGCGGGGTGCCACCCACCGCGAAGTAAACACTGGGAATGTAGGGGTCGACGGTGAAGAAACCAAAGTCTTCGGCACCCATGCCCTTGCGCTTGGCTTCCCAGAAGATGTCATCGCCCAACTGCGCCTTCCACTCGGTCCGCAGCTCCGTCAGCAGCGGCACATCGTTCAGGGTCGGCGGTACGCCTTCGCTGGAAACAATCACCTCGGGCAGCTTGTCATCGGGCAGGCCCGCCACGCGACCCATATTGGTCGCCACGCGCTTGATGCCATCCAGCAGGATCTTGCGACCTTCCTCGCTTTCGCTGCGCACAGTGAGCTGCAGGTGGGCGCGGTCGGAGATGATGTTGTGCTTGGTGCCAGAGTGGAAGGAACCCACGGTAATCACGCCGGGTTCCCGCGGCGCCATGGAACGGCTCACCACGGTCTGCAGACCCAGCACGATCTGTGAGCCCAGCACTATGGGATCAATGCCACCGTGGGGGCTGGCGCCATGCGCGCCCACGCCGTGAATGATGATATCGACGGTATCTGACCCGGAGTACGGCGCCGGTGTGGCCACCAGCTTGCCGGTGGGCACTGTAGAGGTGACATGGAAGGCCAGGGCGTAGTCGGGCTTGCCAAAGCGCTGCCAGACCTTGTCCTCACGCATCATCTTGGCGCCGCCCACCCGCTCTTCGGCCGGCTGGCCGATCAACATCAGGGTGCCGGACCAGCTGTCCTTGTTGTTGGCCATGTAGCGCGCGGTACCCACCAGGCTGGTGATATGCACGTCGTGACCACAGGCCTGCATCACGAACACTTCGTTGCCGTTCCAGTCCACCTGCTTGTTGCGCGACGCGTAGGCGAGACCGGTCTTTTCCTCTACCGGCAGTCCGTCCATGTCGGCGCGCATCATCACCATCGGGCCGGGGCCGTTTTCCAGCACCGCAACCACGCCGGTACCGCCTACTTCTTCTGTGACCTCAAAGCCGGCTGTACGCAGCTCGCTGGCGAGCTGGGCGGAGGTGTTGTATTCCATCATGGAGAGTTCGGCGTTCTGGTGGAACCACCTGAAGAGTTCGCCGAGGTGGCTGTCATAGTCTTTCTGTACTGCCTTTGCCAGGTCGTCCGCCTGGGTGGGCAGCGCCACCAGCAGCCCCATCAGCAGGGCGCGAGTAAAGTGTTTCATGGGTGTTCCTTTTCGAATTAGATTTCACCAGAAGTAAGTCCAGCGCACGAAGATACGGCTTCCACCCCCGGTGGTAAAGCCATCTCCCAGTTCGATACGGCCGTACTCGTCACCTCGACCACCGTGGGTGAGGGTGATGCCCGCCTCCAGCCGCTGGTGGTCGCCGGGCTCGTAGGCCAGGTTGCTCTGCACCAGCCCGGAGCCGTCCTCCAGGTTGACCAGCCAGGTCAGATCCTGCACCAGCAGCGGGTGCCACTGGTAGGAGCCACCGGCGGCCAGGTAATCCTTCATAAACGTGAACAGTTCGCCGCGCTGCAGGCGTTCCACCAGCGCCGGTGACAGTTGGGCAAGGTCCAGGGGGCTGTCATCTCGCCCGAAGCCGTTGCGAAAGTACTCGGCAAAGACATAGCTGGTGCGCCCTGCCAGGGTAAAGCTGTAGTCGAGATTGACCACCGCCGAGTACTCGGTATTGCTCTCATCGTCGAGCCGGGTGGCCACCCAGTCCGCCTGCAGCAGCGCACCGCCCAGAGGTTGGCGCCAGCTCAGGGCCAGCACGTCATCCGCGAAGTGT
>JASJBK010000231.1 GCA_030066555.1 Halieaceae bacterium | reverse complement strand
CCGTAAGCCACGCCTGCAAGCAAGCAGGACAGAAATAGGGCGAGGCCTGGCGCAACAGGCCTCAGCAGCAGGCTGGCCAGCGCCGCCGCACAGGGCAGGAGCGGTGTCGGCAACTGCGGCATCCAGCCGCTCAGCAACACCCCTGCGGCGATTACAATCGTCCCTGACTGCATTAAAATGAGCCGCTTTGTTCCCCTGGTGGTTCGGGGAACGACGGCTCAAGTCAATCACAGCACCAGGACCGCCGCCAGCCCAGCCCATGCCAAAAAGAACCCTAAAGCGCCTGATGCCCACACCCAGGCACATCAAGCAGATCAGGTCGCTGCGCTTCCTGGGTGATTGGCTATACCAGCCCAATCTCTGGCATATCAACCGCGGTTCGGCCTCGCGGGCGTTTTTCGTAGGCCTGTTCCTGGCATTTATGCCCATACCCGTACAAATGTTGGTAGCGGCCATCCTGGCAGTCAGGGTGCGCTGCAACCTGCCGCTCGCCGTGGGATTGTGCTGGGTCAGCAATCCGCTGACCTTTGCGCCACTGTTCTACTTCGCCTACCGGGTCGGCGCGGCGGTACTCGGCACGGCGCCACAGACGCTGGAATTCGATTTGAGCTGGGAATGGCTGTCCACCAGCATGCTGGCGATCTGGCAGCCGCTGCTGATGGGTTGCCTGCTGTGCGGGTTCTTTTTTGGCAGCCTCGGCTTCTTTACCATCCAGCTGGTATGGCGCTGGCAGGCGGTACAGCGTTGGGAAGCCCGGCGCCTGCGGCGACGGCTGGCTATCGAGAAAGCTACTCGTGACGTAGCGCGTCGGCAGGAGGCAATCGCGCAGCGCGACGAGCCGGATACAGCGCCGCCAGAAAACACAGAACCACCGCCACCCCGTTGATCAGCACCAGGTCGCCCGGGCGCAGGTCCGAGGGCAGGTAGCCGATCGGGTAGACATCGGTATCGAGAAAGCGAATGCCCAGCCAGTGTTCCAGCCCGGCCACCAGGTCCGTGACCCCGAGGCTGGCCGCAACTCCCAGGGCACTGCCCAGCACCGTGCCCGCCAGGGCGATCAACAGCCCCTGGCGCAGGAAGATCCCGCTGATATCCGCAGGACGGGCGCCCTGGGCGCGCAGGATGGCAATATCGGCGCGCTTGTCCACTACCACCAGCACCAGCGATGACACCACGTTGAACGCGGCGATGGCGATAATAGAAAACAGCAGCAGGATGACCAGGTCACGGGACATCTGTATCGCCGCGTAGAGGTTGCCATGGGTCTGGGTCCAGTCGGTGGCGTAGAAGCCGGGCGGCAATACGTTTACCAGTTCCCAGCCCATGCGCGGTGCCCTGAACACATCGTCCACCGCTACCCGGAAGCCGTGCACGCCACCCTCGGTACCCGCCAGCACCGCCGCCTGCTCCAGGTGGATGACGGCCAGTGCCTCGTCGAGCTCGGTGCCACTGCTTACGGTGCCAACCACCCGCAGGGCCTGGAAGGCTGCCGATTGCCCCGCTCCTCGCGGCACGATCAGCGTCAGGGTATCCCCCGCTGAAGTAGACAGCCGTTCGGCCAGCTTCGCCCCCAGCAGCAGGGCCTGTGGGTCGTCGGCAAAGGCGGTCAGTTCGGCGGGTTCGAGTGCACGCTGCAATCCTGGCAGCGCCTGCTGGCGTTCCAGGTCGATGCCCTGTACCAGCGTGGTCTCGATAGCGAGATCCCGCACCAGCATGCCCTGCACTTCCACGAAAGGTGCCGAGGCGCGAACGCCCGGTACCGCGTCGATCTGGGCCGCGAAGCCCTGCCAGTCGTCTACCGGGGCCCAGGACTTCAGCGTGAGCTGTGGCACCAGCGCCAGGATGTTGTCGCGCATTTCCCGGTCGAAGCCGTTCATCACCGACAGCACCAGGATTAACAGAGCGATGGCCAGCACCATCCCCAGCACCGACAGCATCGACAGGAAGCTGGATAGGTAGCCGCCGCGCCAGCCCAGGGTATAGCGCGCAGCAACCCGCATTTTTTCAGTCGCGCGCATCACCGGATTCCAGCGCTTCCAGGTGCCCCTGGCGCAGTTCATAAACGCGGTCCATATGACCTGCGATGCCGGCGTCGTGGGTCACCACCACGAAGCTGGCGGTGGTCTGGGTCTTGAGGCGGTCGATCAGCTCCAGCACCTGGGTTGCCGACCCGGGGTCGAGGTTGCCGGTAGGTTCGTCCATCAGTACACAGGCGGGTTCCATGACCAGGGCGCGAGCGATGGCCACCCGCTGGCGCTCGCCGCCGGACAGTTGGCCGGGCCGGTGGGACAGACGCTCGCTGAGGCCCACCTCGGCCAGTAACTCTGCTGCCCGGGATTCTGCCTTGCCGCGACCGGCGCCGCTGATCATCAGCGGCATGGCCACGTTCTCGCAGGCGCTGAATTCGGGCAGCAGGTGATGAAACTGGTACACGAAGCCCAGCTCGCGATTGCGCAGCGCACAGCGCGCCTGCTCGTCGATGGCGGCCAGGTCCCGGCCCTGCATCAATACCTGGCCCGAGGTGGGCAGGTCCAGGCCGCCCATCAAGTTGAGCAAGGTAGACTTGCCGCTGCCCGAGGCGCCGACGATGGCGACCTTGGCGGCCGCCGGCAGGCTGAATTCGACATTCTTCAGTACTTCGACTTCCAGCGCTCCATCGCGGTAGGTGCGACAGAGCTGACGGCACTCCAGCACCGCTGAATCACTCATAGCGCAGCACCTCGGCGGGGGCCACCCGGGCCGCTCGCCAGGCCGGGAACAGGGTAGCCAGCAGGCTCAGCAGCAGGGCCAGCAGCGACACGGTCGCCACGTCCCGCCACTGCAGGCGCGACGGCAGGTCGGAGATGAAGTACACGTCGGGGTTGAACAGCTTGGCGCCGGAGATGGTCTCCAGGAACAGGGTTACCTCGCTGATATTCAGCGCCAGCAGCACGCCTACCAGGCTGCCCGCGGCAATGCCGATGCCGGCCAGCAAGACTCCCTGGGATACGAAGATCGCCATGATCGACCCGGCCCTCGCACCCATGGTGCGCAGCACCGCGATGTCCGGGCGCTTGTCGGTAACCGCCATGGTCAGGGTTGAAACAATGTTAAAGGCAGCGACGGCGACCACGCTCAGCAGCAGTACTGTCATCATGGTTTTTTCCATCTTGATCGCCGCGAACAGATTGCCCTGGCTGAGGGACCAGTCGCGGGCCGCAAGCTCCGCGCCGAGCTCGGCATTCAGCGCCCCGGCTACTGCCGGTGCCTGGTAAAGGTCGGTGAGCTCTACCCGCAGGCCCTGCACCGAATCGCCCAGCCCCATCAGGCGCTGGCCGCCGGCCAGGCTGATATAGGCCTGGGCGCTGTCCAGCTGGGCGCCAATTTCAAAGATACCGACCACCACCAGGCGTTTGCTGCGCGGGAAGCTGCCCAGCGGGGTAATGGTCAGGCGCGGCACCGTCAGTTCGACCGTGTCGCCGACACCGACCCCGAGACTGCGAGCCAGCAGTGCGCCCAGCACCACGCCGTAGCGCTGTTCATCGAGGGCTTCGAAACTGCCGGCCCGCATGTAGGCGCCGACATTGGAGACAGCCTGCTCAGCCGCCGGGTCCACCGCGGTAATCTGCACCCCGCGTACCATGCGATCGCTGGCGAGCAGGGCCTTGCCGTGGATATAGGGCGCAACGGCTACCACCTCCTGCCGCTCGGCGATGGTTGCGGCGAGCGCACCCCAGTCGGCCAGCGGCTGGCTGGATTCAACCTGCACGTGTGGAACCAGGGAAAGTATCCGGTCGCGCAGTTCACCGGCAAATCCGTTCATTACGGACAGCACGGTAATCAGGCTGGCAACACCCAGGGCCATGCCCACCAGTGACACCATGCTGACCACACCGACAAAGCGATTGCCGCCGCGGCTGAATATGTAGCGAATGCCGATATGCAGGGGCAGCCGATCACGAATGGACAGGGGTCACTCCCGGGGTCATGTGTGCGCGGTCATCATAGCACCGCGCGGCCAGCAGGGTGCTAGCGGCGAGCGTCTTCGTCGGCGTCGTAGAACAGGTCGGCGGCGATGCCGGCCTGGTTGCGGGTTTCCTCTTCACAGACCTGCGGGTTGCCGCCGCAGATCTCGCAGGCGGTGTCCAGGCCAAGGGCGCCAATGCCGCCACAGGAGCCCTTGATGGGCTTGTTGGAAAAGATCACGCCAACCGCCATGCCGGCGATGACGACAGCAAATACCAGGGCTGAGAAAAGGAACGTAAGCATGGCTGTAATTCTACTGGAATCTCACGGGTCGAGGAACCTCATTCAATGCTGCGCAGCAGCGGTGCCATGGCCGGCGTACTGCTGGCCCGGAACTCATCGCCATGGCGACTGATGAAATAGACCGCCAGTTCTTCGTTTAGTGCCGTCTCCATGGCGCGCTCGCTGCCCAGCACGGTCAGCGCGGTCGCCCAGGCGTCGGCCATGGTGGCGCTCTCGTGAATCACGGTGACCGACACCAGGTCGTGGCGCACCGGCGCACCGGTGCGCGGGTCGATGGAATGGGAGTAGCGTACCCCGTCGACTTCGAAGAAGTTGCGGTAGTCACCGGAGGTGGCCACCGCCGCGTTGTGCAGGGTGACCGCCGCCTGCGCTGCGCGCTCGCCCGGCTGCGGCCGCTCCACGGCAATACGCCAGGGCTCGTTCCTGGGGTTGAGCCCGGACACGCGAATCTCACCGCCGATCTCCACCAGGTAGCGCCCAATGCCCTGCTCTTCAAGCCAGCGGGCCACACGGTCCACGCCGTACCCCTTGGCGATCGAGGAAAAATCCACCGTCATGCCGGCCGGCTTGCGCAGGGCAGGCTGTTCGCGGTTGAAGTCGAGGCGCTGCTGGCCCACCTTTGCGAGGGCCTCGGCAATGGCCTCGTCAGCGGGCACCTGGTCGCCCATGCCGGCCACCCCAAAGCCCCACAGGTTTACCAGCGGCGCCACCGTTACGTCGTAGGCGCCATAGCTCGCCTCGCTGACGGCGCGCGCCATCTCAAACACCTCGGCGAAGTCGCTGCTTAGCGCGAACCACTCGCCGGCCGGCGCGGCGTTGAAAGCGGTGATCTCGGAATCGTCGCGCCAGGTGGACATACTGGCATTGACGGCCTCCAGCACCGCCTCCACCCCGGCATGCACTGCCTCCGGGTCCGGCTGGCCCGCACCCGACAGCCAGGTGATGTTGTAGCGGGTGCCCATGGTGGCACCGGTGAGGCGCAGGGTTTCCGGCGGCGGCTCGGCGCAGCCGGCCAGCAAAGAAAATGCAAGCCCCAGAAACAAAGAAGCCGGCGACCAGCGCCGGCTTCTCAGTAGAACCCTGTAGATCATCCGCCGAAATCGTCGAGCATGATGTTCTCGGGTTCCACACCCAGGTCGGTGAGCATGGAAATCACCGCGGCGTTCATCATGGGCGGGCCGCACATGTAGAATTCGCAATCTTCCGGGGCCGGGTGATCCTTCAGGTACTGCTCGTAGAGGACGTTGTGGATGAACCCGGTCAGGCCCTCCCAGTTATCTTCCGGCTGAGGATCGGAGAGCGCCACATGCCAGTTGAAGTTGTTGTTCTCCGACTGCAGCCCGTCGTACTCGTCTTCGTAGAACATCTCACGCAGGGAGCGCGCGCCGTACCAGAAGCTGATCTTGCGATCGCTGTGCAGGCG
>JASJBK010000230.1 GCA_030066555.1 Halieaceae bacterium | reverse complement strand
GTAAACCGCAGGGTACTGAGGTTCTCGTAATACTGCTGCATACGGCTGCGTGCCTGCTCACCGCCGCCCGTGCTGGCGCCACCGGCATGATAGACGAGGCTGTGCCGACACCAGCCCAGGCGCGCAGGCAGGGGCAGGCGCTTCACGCAATCCTGTTCCTCGAAGTAAAGGAAATAGTCCTCACAGAGCCCGCCCAGGGACTCGAAAACATCCGCCGGGAAGAACATCGCCGCACCGTAGACATAGTCCAGGGGTTCAGGTTCGAGTTTCTCCAGCATGGTGAGCGGTTGACCGGCATGCAAAGGGGTATTTCGGGTCGTCAACGCAGAATAACGGCAGCCACCGGCGCACTCGAGGTTCAGGCCCCGGGTCCCCGCGACAACAGAGCTTCCCCATATCTGCACAGCCGGTTCATTGCGCGCAGCCGCCAGTAGCGCCAGCAATGCCCCTCGATCGAGCCGAACATCGTTGTTGAGCACCCAGACATAGTCGGGCTCGTTGGCTCGCAGCACGCCGTAGCCCAGGTTTATACAGGCGGCGTAGCCGGTTCGCTCAGGCGTGCGGACCAGTTCTACATCGCCCGCCCTGGCTTCGATTCCCGTGCGGAGTGCGTCAAAGGCGGCTTCTGATGAGGCATCGTCACACACGACTGTCTGCAGCGTGAAAGATTCCCCAGCGCCTGCAAGGCCCAGCAGCGAGTCCAGGCAGGCCAGGGTATGGTCCGCATCCTCCCAGGTGGCTATCACCACGCCGACGCGCACAAGCTGCTCAGCTGCGGGCGTGTTCACAATCCGCTTCCGTGTAGAAGTCTCGCCAGGCGCCCGGGCCGGATTGCAGCGCTTGCATGAGTGCCCCCAGGTCAACGCCCGGATATCGCTGCGCCAGCGGCCTGGATGCCAGGGGCTCAGCTGTCGCCTGCGTGTCGCCAAAAATCGTGGAAAATGCAGCGGCTCCAGCGGATGCAACATCCTCGAAACGCACTATGCGCTCCGGGGGTAAATGGTCCCGGTAGCGAGCGTAGAACCAGTCCAGGATGAGAAGCTGGCGCGGCACAGCGGAGGCTTCCGCATCGAGAGCCGCCGCCAGTCCCGGGGCGTAACGCTCGCCGACCGGCAGCCGACCCCGGTTCACCGGCAGGTCTACCGTCTGCCAGGAGGCCAGCACTTCCAGGGGATTGCGGATCAGGGCCAGGCACTCGAACTCCTCCGCAAGCCTGTGCAGGACTGCGGTAAACAGCGCATTCTGCTTGATCAGCAGCCGAAAACCGGGCTGTGCGGAGACGGCAACATCCGACACCTGGCCTTGCTGCTGCCTGAGTGTGCCTACAGCCGTGGGCGACTCGACTCGAGCGTCACCCTGTAGTCCTGCGACATTAACCGCGGGGGCCGTGCCGCGCGTTTCAACTTGCTCTCGAATCGACGCAAAGCGCTCGCGAATCCGGAGTACAACTCCCGCCTCGTCGTCGCAGCCCTCCAGGTCAGACATTTGCAGCGGCTCGTTAAGCGCTACTGTATTCGGCAAGCTACCCAGTAGACGCGTACTGACCGACGTGCCCGCCCGGGGAATTCCGGTAAAGATCCAGTCGGTGCTCGTCACCACAGCGTATCCAGGTTATCCAGCAGGCTGTGGAACTCTGCCCGCTCTCTCTCGAGGCGGTGCCCATCCAGCGTTCGCAGCGCCCTTTTTCGGAATTCTTCACCGCGCCCGCCCTGTACCAGCGCGAGCGCTTCCAGGGTGGCCGCGGCAAGCTCATCAGCCGATCGACCTGGCATCAGGCAATTTCTTTGGTCGGCGCAGAATGATCGATTGCCCACGCAGTCCGGCACCACCACCAGGTCACTGAGCGCCATGGCCTCGAGTGCGGGCAGGTAAAAACCCTCGGTGGCATGGGGCAGGAGCACGCTCACGCGAGCGCAGGCCATGGCCTCGAGAATCGACTCGCGCTCGGTAAATTCCGTGTGCAGGCAAACGGACAGCCCCTCTGATGCAAGGCGCTGCGTGACCTGACGGCCTAACTCCGGCGCCTTGCGCGCCAGGACGTACACATCATGAACGCGCTGCGCTTGCTGACACGCCAGCAGCGCGTCCACATCAACGCCATTGGCGATGGTCAGCGTCGGGCCATTGACCCGCCCCGTGGCCAGGATGGCCTCCTCCACCTCCGGGCTGACGCAGATTCGAATGGCCCTCTCGCTGAGGAAGGGGTAGACGCGCTTTGAAGCGGGGTCAGCGTGGCGAACGTGTTGGATCAGATTGATCACCGCGGGTTCCGGATCAGGGCGCAGGGGCAGATAGGCAGACCAGTCCATGCCGGCCAGGAATACCAGGTCAGCCGCAGCGGGCTGGTATTTGGTGACGCCCGCAGCCTCACGGCCCGCCCAAACGCTTTCTGCCATGGGCAAAGACCCCTCCGCCCAGAATATCCGTGGCGTCCAGCCAGGACTGGCTTCGAAATGACCAAAGTAATCGAGCACTTTCTGGTGGCCGCCGGAATATCGGTCAAATCGTCTGTAGAAGAGGCTCGTCTTGATGCTCTTTAATCTCCAGTAAGCACACTATGGACGGTACTGGCTTGCGTATATTCGTCGATACACATCTTCCCGACTCTGGTAAGATGCACGACCGAATTTCGGATGAAAGCACCTTCCCACGCATTGGGCTCCAAAACAGCCCGAACGAAGCACACACTAAAATCGAACTCGCGCCCAGTCCAGTTAGTTCCCCTAGAATCCGGCGATATTAATGATAATCATCAAGCATGTAATCTTGCTTCTTTACCTGCTGCTGTTTTCGGCGGCATGTTGGGGAATAGGATCGGCGATCGTGAAGGATCGCCTGCATTCGATGCGCATCCTGGTGGGCCTCACTGCACTCCTGTTTGTAACGGGTATCCTGAACTTCTTCCGGATAGCGTACATAGGCGTGCTCGCAGTGCCACTGGCTTTTGGCTTGTACAACGCCATCAAGCTGGGCAGCGTTTCATTTCGCAATAATCAGTTCAGCATCTCCCCATCCAGGGATTTGCTTATCCTTGTGGCTGTTCTGGCTGTGGTCTGGTTGTTGTGCGCCGTCACAGCGACCTTCCCGGAAGCGTACAACTTCCACGACGACTACCAGAAGTACTTTATTCAGCCGGTGAAAATGCTGGCGACCGGGAGTTTTTACGGAAGCCCGCTCTCTACCGTGGGCAAGGAAACCCTGGGTGGCCAGGCGGCAGCGCAGGCGATATTTATCGGGTTTAATGGCATTGCGGCAATCAACACCTTCGACGCCGTTTTCTGCAAGCTGCTAGCAGCGTTTCTCCTGCTCGAATTTGGCCGCGAAAACAGGCTTATGCTGGCTGGTGTGCTCTCCGCGTTACTGCTGGCGGTCATACACCCACAGTATGTGAATATCTCCTCGGTTTACTCATTTGTGTGCTATGCGATCGGGGTGGTGATTCTGCACCAGCGAATGCTGTCTCAGGCACCTGGCAGTCTCACCTTGCCGTACGCAATTGGCTTCGGAGCCTTTTATGCAACCCTGATTGCTCTCAAAACACCCTATGCGTTCTTTCCCATTTTCCATTTCCCATTCGTCGTCATTTCCCTGACGAGGTATTACCCGGCGGTACCGGTAACTCGGTGGAGCGCGATAGCGACACTACTGGGGTTGGCCGTCCTGCTTCCCTGGGCACTTGAAACTGTGTTTCTCGCGGCCTCAGCAGACGGGGCTGACGGAATGGGTTTAGCGGTGTCCGCGAATTGGCAGAATCTCCTGCGGCTACTCGAGTACAAAACGAGCTTCTACGGGGGCGCGCCAATTTTTTACGCTCTGTCACTCGCGGGAGCTGCAGTGCTAGTGGTATCCAGCGTTGTCCGCGAAAAGCGCTTTTCTGAACCTGAACACTGGAGCGCATTTGCAGCAATCACCGCAGCGGCACTGGTGTTGGTTTATTCAGTTGCGTTCATCGGCAAAGAGCTTCACACATTTGACACAACATTGAGGTACTCAGCACCCTTTTTGATCGGCCTCGTACCAGTCGCGTGTCTTATGCTTGCCTCAAACCGGGTTGAAGGGGACGGTAGCCTTCCAGCCAACCCCCTGGCCCATCGAGCGCTGTGTATTATTGTTCCGTTGCTCCTGATAGTGCAGTGGCTTCCCACGCAGTTTACTTTCATCAAGCAGTACACCTCCTGCGGGTCGAGCCTGTCGTTCAGTAACCTCGCTTGCAACCAGTACTACCGGGACTACAACCAATACGTGCTCGAAGGTGTTGCCGAGGATCGCGTCAGGACCCTGCAGGGCCTTGTCCCTGAAGGCGCGACGCTTATTGCCTGGATCAACTATGCGCACCTGCTGGATTTTGAGCGCAACGAGATTATCGAAGTGGATACAGCGGGCTTGCGCAATCCGTGGGCTATCGTACCGGACGCAGAATACATGATGTTGGATACGCGGGGGTATGCGACACGGCGCAAGGAACAGCTCATCGCACTGCTCTCACGAGAAACCGTATACGACCGTGAGATCTGGAAGGCAACGCTGGACTTTATTGCATATCTTGAGCAAAACGTTCTTGCTGTAGAGGTGCTGTCAAAAGAAGAAGACATCGTGCTCTACAAGATTCGCCTTCCGGAAGAGAGGCGGTTTTAGCGCCGAGTTGTCTTCAACTCCAAGCGCTGGCCACAAGATCCGGAAATCTGATTGAAATTGCAGTCTATTCTGAGTTAAGGCATCACAAATGGCCCAACCACCAATGACAAAAGTTCTGATCTTCGTTGTTGCGTACAACGCCGAAAAAACCATCGTTGACGTCACCGAAAGAATCCCCAATAGCCTGGCAGACGGCTACGACACAAGCCTGCTCATTATCGATGACTGCAGCTCTGACGCTACCGCCGAGGTTGCCAGGGAACATTTGTCGAAAGGCTACTGGTGTCCGTACGAGGTGTTGAAGAACCCGATTAACCAGGGCTACGGCGGTAACCAGAAGATCGGCTATCTGTATGCGGAGCAGAATGGTTTCGACACTGTGGTACTGCTTCACGGCGACGGCCAATACGCGCCAGAACTGCTCCCCAACCTCCTTGAACCGTTCTCGGGCGAGAACCCACCGGATGCCGTTTTCGGTTCGAGAATGCTGAAGCGCAGCGATGCACTCAAAGGCGGCATGCCACTCTACAAGTTCATAGGCAATCAAATACTGACCAGAATTCAGAACTGGCTCCTGCATTCATCACTATCAGAATTCCATACGGGATATCGCATCTATTCCGTCGATGCACTGAAAAAACTTCCCCTGGAACTCAATACCAATGACTTTCACTTCGACACCGAAATCATTGTCCAACTCTTCTTTTCAGGAGCGACAGTCAAAGAGTTACCGATTACCACTTTCTACGGCGATGAGATCTGCCACGTAGACGGATTCCAGTACGCATGGGACGTGATCAAGGCGTCGGTGAAAGCCCGTCTGATACGTATGGGCATTTTCTTTGATCCGAAGTTTGCACCGCCGGAAGGTGACACTTCCCATTACGTAAACAAACTGGAATTCACCAGCACACATAGCATCGCGTTTGATGAAATCTCACCCAACTCAACAGTGCTTGACCTTGGCTGCGCTGACGGTTT
>JASJBK010000025.1 GCA_030066555.1 Halieaceae bacterium | reverse complement strand
GATCTACCGTATCTTCTACGGCCTGCAGACCGTCGCCCGTGACGAGCTGTTGGCCTGGATACGTGAGCGGGAAAACGAGGACGGGCTGGATATCCGGTTGGTCGATAGCGAAGGCCGCGAGATCTTCGGTCGCAAACTGGTCGCTGGCAGCGACACGGTGATCAGCCGCCTGTCGGGATTTCGGCGCCGGGTGCTGCACCGCGAAAATGACCGTATGCTGTTCGGCCAGAAAATCTATCGCCCGGAGTGGGGCCAGCTCAATCTGATCATCGTGCCACGCCCCCCGGCTTCGCCGTTGATCGCCTTCCTCACGCGCCACCTCTGGTTGCGACTGCTGATCGCCGTGCTGATCAGCGGCGCCATCAGCTACGCCGTATCCCGCTACCTGACACGGCCACTCAAACACCTGCAACGCGCCTCGAAGGACCTGGCAAGCGGCAACCTGGCAGCCCGTATCGACGTGCCGGAACGGGGCGGCGACGAAACCGACGCCCTGGCGCGGGATTTCAACAGCATGGCAGCCCAGTTGCAGGACAAGATCACCGCCCAGAAACGCTTGCTGAGTGATGTCTCCCACGAATTGCGCTCACCGCTGGCGCGTATGCGGGTTGCCCTGGCACTGGCAGAACGAGACCCGGACCGCGGCACGGAACAACTGGCGCGCATCGAACGGGAGACCACCTTGCTGGATGACCTGATCGGTCAGCTACTGTCGGCACCTGACGCACCGGCCGACATGGAAGACATCCTCGATCTCGTCAGCCTGCTAAGGGAGGTCTGTGACGACGCGGCCTTTGAGGCGCGGGCCGAGGACAAGTCGGTCGCCTTTGAAACTGAACTGGAAGAAGCCCTGCAGCGCAGCCACGGGGAACAGTTGAAGCGCGCCTTCGAGAATGTAATCCGCAACGCCGTGCGTCATACCCGCGCCGGCACCAGCGTGTCGGTTGTACTGCGGCGTCAGCAAGACTGCTTCGAAGTCGTGGTTGAAGACTGCGGAGATGGCGCACCGGAGCAGGCGCTGGACAAGCTTTTCGAGCCGTTCTACCGGGTGGATGAGGCCCGGCAGCGTGAAACCGGCGGCTTCGGACTCGGCCTGTCAATTGCGCGCCGTGCGGTAGAACAACACCGCGGCAACATCCGGGCCGAAAACCGGGGTACCGGTGACGCGGGCGAAGCCGGCGGCCTGCGAGTCACCATAAGCCTGCCGGCAGAATTCGCCCAGCCTGCCCAGGCCCTGGCGAGCCAGGCCTGACCCGACTCCCGGGCGCCCATTAAGTGTCAATCCATTAGTACCAGACTAGAAAGAATCCGCCTGCGGCTCGAAGTCCAGGGCGGCGCCGGCAAACTCCCCACTGAAGCCGCGGTAATTGAGAAAGCGTAGCTGGCGCGCCTTTTCCTTGAAATCCGACGGCGGTGTGGCGCCGAACTTTTTCAACCGCACCTCGGCGGCCCGCTGCACCCAGTCGACCTCTGCTTCATCAAGCGCCAGTTCGATCTGCTCGGTGTCAACGCCCTTGTTCCGCAACTCCTGGCGGATACGATCGGGACCGTAGCCCTTGCCCACCCGCTGGCGGATATAGGACTCGGTGAAACGCAGGTCGCTGAGCAAGTTCTCAGCTGCGAGGTCATCGAGGACGTCAGCGATCTCCGCGCCAGCGTCAACGCCGAATCGCTTGCCGAGCTTGAGCATCAACTCCTGCCGCAGGTGTTCCCGACGCGACAGCAGGTTCATGGCCTGCAGGCGGATGTCGTTGGCGCTGAACTCTTTCATGATGCTGTCACCGCGCTCTCATAGCGCTCTCTTCGCGCTCTCTTCGTGCTCTCATAGCGCTTTACATCGAGCGGCTGCTACCCAATCGTCTGGCATTGGTCGCGTTGCTATCACACGCCGCAGCCCAGACCCCAATACAAAAAGCGCGCACCACTGTAGGGGAACCGTGGCGCGCGAAGTGGGGACCCTCCCGCGCGTTCCTGTGGGTGTGGATGCGCGGGAAGGTGCGGTGCTCATTGCCTGAGCGGTGGTTTACTCTTCAGCGGCGGCTTCGAGGCTCTCGCTGGCATCAGCAGCCTCGTCCTCTTCCGTCGCGGGCTTGGGCAGGTTGAGCAGTTGAGCTCGAATCTGCCCCTCGATTTCACCGGAGATGGCCGGATTATCATCGAGGAACTTGGCGGCATTGGCCTTGCCCTGGCCGATCTTGTCGCCCTTGTAGGCATACCAGGCGCCCGACTTGTCGACCAGGTTGAGCTTCACGCCCAGGTCGATCACTTCGGCCATGCGGTAGATGCCCTTGCCGTACATGATCTGGAACTCGGCCTGCTTGAACGGTGGCGACACCTTGTTCTTCACCACTTTCACACGGGTCTCGTTGCCCACCACCTCGTCGCCTTCCTTGACCGAGCCGATGCGGCGGATATCGAGGCGCACCGAGGAATAGAACTTGAGTGCATTACCACCGGTAGTGGTCTCGGGGCTGCCGAACATGACGCCGATCTTCATACGAATCTGGTTGATGAAAATAACCATGCAGTTGGTCTGCTTGATGGTGCCGGTCAGCTTGCGCATGGCCTGGCTCAACAGGCGGGCCTGCAGGCCGACATGGGAATCACCCATTTCGCCCTCGATTTCCGCCTTCGGTGTCAGCGCTGCCACCGAGTCGACCACCAGCACGTCGACCGCGCCGGAACGCACCAGCATCTCGGTCACTTCCAGAGCCTGCTCGCCGGTGTCGGGCTGGGAGACGATCAGGTCGTCGATCTGTACGCCCAGCTTCTCGGCATAGCTGGGGTCCAGCGCGTGCTCCGCGTCGATAAATGCCGCGGTACCGCCGGCCTTCTGGGCCTCGGCGATCACCTGCAGTGTCAGGGTTGTCTTGCCGGAGGATTCCGGCCCGTAAATCTCCACGATCCGGCCCCGTGGCAGGCCGCCGATCCCGAGGGCAATGTCCAGGCCCAGGGAACCGGTTGAAATACTGGGAATCGCCGCCTGTTCAGTATCCCCCATCCGCATAACGGTACCTTTGCCGAACTGGCGCTCGATCTGGCTGAGGGCGGCATCAAGAGCTTTTTGCTTGTTGGGATCCATGGTTGTTCACCTCTGGTCTTGTTATGGCCGCTGCGCCCTGTCCAGTCCCAGGCTGTTGTCCAGTCACCTGGGGCTGGCCGGCACCGCTCCCCAGTGGGCCCCGGCGCAAGCGGCAAATCGAACCGGTGGTTGGCCGAATGGCCACAGGAATTCACCTGAACGAAGTACTGTATATGTAACCAGTATTGGCGCGGAGGCGCAAGCCCCCGTGGTGATTTTTTTCCAACCGCAGCGCTCAGCGGGTCAGGTCACCTTCTGGCGCTGGGCCCAGCGGGGGTCCATGTGTTCACCGGTCGCCACCACCGCGCGCAGGCTTTCCAGCGCCTCCCAGATATCGCCATAGCTGTTGTAGAGCGGTGCAAAACCCACCCGCAACACATCGGGCTCGCGGAAATCCGCCACCACACCGCGCTCGATCCAGGCCTGCACCAGCCCGTAGGCCTCGGGGTGGCTGAAGGCCAGCTGGCTGCCGCGCTCGGCGGGGTCAGCGGGAGACAGTAACCGCAGCTGGCCCGCCAGTTCGGTCTTGTCCAGTAGCTCCAGGAACAGGGTCCCGAGGGCCACCGACTTGGCGCGCAGTGCCTCCATGTCGATGTCGGCAAACAGGTCGAGGGCGGCATCGAGGGCGGCCATCGACAGGATCGGCGGGGTACCGCACAGGTATTGCAGCATGCCCGCTGCCGCCTGGTAGTCGGGGTCGAAGTCGAAAGGCGCGCGGTGGCCCATCCAGCCGCTGAGTGGTTGCTGGACGCTGCCCTGGTGGCGCTCCGCCGCATATACCCAGGCCGGGGCGCCGGGGCCACCGTTGAAGAACTTGTAGCCGCAGCCCACCGCGAAATCCGCCTGGCAGTCGTCCAGCG
Organism: Halieaceae bacterium; assembly: GCA_030066555.1. Classification (GTDB taxonomy): domain Bacteria; phylum Pseudomonadota; class Gammaproteobacteria; order Pseudomonadales; family Halieaceae; genus JANQIO01. Next base: position 30,071 of record JASJBK010000025.1, on the reverse strand, counting down.
CTACCGGCATGGCGCCGGCGCTGTGGGCGAGGTCCCAGACGGTGAGTGCGCCAACCGCATGGGCCGCGGCAGTTATCCCGGCCATGGGCAGGATGCGGCCAGTGCGGAAGTTCACATGGCTCAACAGCACCGCGGCCACCTGTTCATTGAGCGCATCGGCAATTTCCGCCTCGGCCACCTGCACCAGCCGCAGCCGTTGCTCTCCGAGCAGGCCGGACAGCCCCTGCACCATGTAGAGATCGGTGGGGAAATTGTCCGCTGCCGACAGCACCACGGAACGGTCCGGGCGCAGCATGCTCACTACCGACAACAGCTTGAACAGGTTCACCGAAATCGAGTCGGCACAAATGACCTGGCCGGGCGCCGCTCCCACCAGGGGGGCAATCTTCTCTCCCACTGCCTGGGGCAGGTCGATCCAGCCGTGCCGATTCCAGCTACTGATCAGGTCGGCGCCCCATTGCTGCTGCACCGTGTCCTGCACCCGGCTGACCGCGGCCCTGGGCAGCGCCCCGAGGGAATTGCCGTCCAGGTAGATCCGGTCCCGCGGCAGGGCGAAGGCGTCTCGCAACAGGGCCAGCGGGTCCAGCCGGTCCAGCTCCGCCACCGCCTCGCGATTGATCATTTCAGCACCTCGCCCAGCTCCTCCAGGAAGCGCGCGAACGCGGGAGTACCGGGGTGAATCCAGTCAAAGTGGCCGGCGGGCAGGGCCACCAGGGCCTCGGGCTCGAGAAACGGCACCTCGAAGGGCACAATGCGATCTTGGGTACCGTACAGCAATACCGTACCCGTCGGCGCCGGGTGCATAACGGGGTTCGCCGCCGCCAGCTCTGCGGCGGGAAGACCGGCGATAAGGCGGGCAGCGGCACGATTGCAGCTGCCTTCGCCCTCGGCGTAGCGGGCAAGATCGGTAATCGGTGCCAGGCCAAACACGCCCCTGGGGGCAAGCCCGGCGGGTGCCCTGGCCGCCGCCAACAGCGCCAGGTGCCCGCCCGCGGAATGGCCCGCCAGCGCCACCCTGTTGAGGTCCAGGTCTTGCCGCTGCTGCTCTACCAGCAAGCCCAGTGCCGCCAGCACGTCCTGCAGGGAACCCGGCCAGCCGCCACCCTCGTCACCCAGGCGGCGGTACTCGATATTCCAGACCGCGTAGCCCGCCTGGTTGAGTGCCGTGGCCAGGGCGCGGCTGTGGCCGATATCAAACTGGTTGAGCCAGCAGCCACCGTGCAGGAACACCACCACCGGCGACGGCGAGGTCGCATCCCCGGGCACACTGAGCTCGACAAACTGCTGGGGGCTGTCCCCGTACCGGAACCTGCTTCGCTCACCCTCGGCGGACAGCGCCAGCACCGCGTCGAAACTGACGCCGGGCTCTACCTCAGGATAGGCGGCTGCGACCGTGCTCCAGGCCATAGCGACAACGGCCGCGCAACGGGCTAGTGGGGTAAAACGGGACATATAGGGCTAGCGGCCGTCCCCGGTCAGCACTCTTATATAGAGCTCGGGCGGACTGGCGCTGCCCGCCGTCGAGGATGCTGTGCCATAGACGCGATTGCCGGACCGCGAGGGGGACCGCGGCCCCAGCACCTGCAGCCATTCACCCACCGCACCGGACACTGCCGAGTCGAGTTTCAGGCGCCGGTCGCCGCGCTGCTGGAAGACGGTGACATCGACGCTGACCTGGTCGCCCTCGACCACCGGGGTCACCTGCACCGAGTCCACGTTGTCCGGCACCTCCTGTACCTGCCCCCAGCGCCAGCCCCTGGCTTCCAGGCGGTACTGCCGGCCGCTCTCGGCAGACAGGGTGGCGGTACGGCCGTTGCGCACCTGCAGGGTACCCACCGCCAGGGCGCTATCGCTGGCATAGGTGCGGGTATTGCCAGGTTCGCGATCGGAAAACTCGACGATCAGCGTGTCAGAGGCGGTCACCGCGGCAGGCAGGGCCAGCAGCAGGCAGCAGACTGCGAGGCGGGTGATCAGTGGTGCTGTGAATGACTCTCTCATGGGCCGCAATGATAGCTCTCGAGAACGCAAAAAAGTACTGCAGCTTTTCGGCAGGCGGCCGATATAGAAAGTGACTTGATACTTCTTTAATCGTGGAGACTCGACGTGGATCTGGCAACTCTACTGGGATTTCTGGGCGCATTCGGCGTGGTGGCAGCGGCCGTGTTCTTTGGCGGCTCGGCCATCGTTTTCTTCAACGTGCCCTCGATTCTGATCGTTCTCGGCGGCACCTTCCTGGTGGTGCTGATGAAGTTCAGCCTCGCGCAGTTCCTGGGGGCCTTCAAGGTTGCCACGCGGGCCTTTATCTACAAGCTCGAAAAACCGGAAGACGTGATTCCGCAGATCATCGAGCTGTCTAACATGGCCCGCAAGGAGGGTGTGCTGGCACTGGAACAGGCGGAAGTACAAACCCCTTTCCTCAAGCAGGGCATCGACATGCTGATCGACGGCTCCAAGCCCGAGGTCATCAAGGGCATGTTGATGAAGGATATGCAGCTCACCATTGAGAGGCACAAGTGGGGCGCCAAGGTATTCGAGGCCTCCGGTGAGGTGGCGCCCGCCATGGGCATGATCGGCACCCTGATCGGCCTGGTGCAGATGCTGTCTTCGATGGACGATCCGAAGTCGATCGGCCCGGCGATGGCGGTGGCGCTGCTGACCACCCTGTATGGCGCGGTATTCGCCAACATGATCGCCATCCCGATCGCCGACAAGCTGACCCTGCGCAAAGTCGAGGAAGGCCGCCTCAAGGCGATCTGCATCGACGGCCTGCTGGGTATCGCTGAGGGCCAGAACCCGCGGGTACTGGAACCGATGCTGAAGACCTACCTGGCGCCGGCTCGCCGCAAGCAGGCGGAAGAAGAGCCGGAAGCACAGGCCGCCTGAGGATAGCCCGACATGTCAGAGTTCGTCCTGGAAGAAGAAGAGAAATCCGGCGGCGCCGGCTGGATGGCGACCTTCGCCGACCTCATGTCGCTGCTGATGTGCTTCTTCGTACTGCTGCTGTCCTTCTCGGAGATGGACGTGCTGAAGTACAAGCAGATCGCCGGCTCCATGAAGGAGGCTTTCGGCGTCCAGAACGAGGTCAAGGTCAAGGATATTCCCAAGGGCACCAGCGTGATCGCCCAGGAGTTCAGCGCCGGCCGTCCCGACCCGACGCCCATTAACACCGTCCAGCAGCAATCTGCCGACACCACCAAGATGAGCCTCGACGTGCGCAGCAAGCCGCCTGGCGAGAGCGAGACCAGCGCCGATACCTTTGCCGACCCCAAGGCCGCTGAAACGGTGATGCGCGAAGTGCTGAGGCGGGAAGCCGAGGAAACTGCGGAAACCCTGAGCGACGCCCTGAGTAAAGAGATCGCAGCCGGCAAGATCGATGTCGAATCCGGCCTCAGCACGGTGACGATCCGTATCCGCGAGCGCGGCTCTTTCCCCTCGGGTTCGGCCACCCTGAACACCGATTTCCTGCCGGTCATGGCCACCCTCAGGGACGTGTTGAAAACCGTGGAAGGCAAGATCGCCGTGGAAGGCCACACCGACGATATTCCCATCAACACCGAGCGTTTCCGCTCAAACTGGGACCTGTCTGCCGAGCGGGCGCTGTCAGTGGCTCATGAATTGCTCAAGGACGAGGACATCGGCACCGAACGATTCATGGTAGTGGGCTACGCCGAAACCCGGCCGCTGGTGCCCAACGAGGACTGGAAAAACCGCGCCCGCAATCGCCGCGTGGAGATCGTGATTCGCCGGGGCCTCGACGAGGCCAGCGACACCGACCTGGAAGCGCTGGCAAAGGAACAGCCCGACCTGCTCAAAGAGCTCGACCTGAACGAGCAGAAGACGATCAGCGAGGAATCGCCAGAACCTGACCAGGCATTCGAGGTACAGAACCAATGAACACGGCCAGCGAAGAACGTCGCCAGTTTTTCCGCATCGACGACTATGTACGCCTGAGCTACAGCCTGGTCTCCGACCTGCGAGGCCTTCCCGGCGAGGCGATCGACACACCGCGACAAACCCGGGACGAGATGCAGAAAGACCTGGAAGCGGAGTTCAACAACACACTGAACGCACTGTGGCGCGACTACCCCCTGGCTGCCAAGGCCCTCAGCCAGCTCAACCGCAAGCTCGACCTGATCGGCGCCGCCACCAGTGGTGATCTGGAAGACTCGGCAGTCGGCGAAAGACCCACCCGGGTCAATATCAGTGGTAGTGGCATCGCCTTCAGCAGTGACTCGATGTTCCCCGCGGGCCAGCTACTGGACCTGGACATCGTGCTGCTGCCGTCGGAGTCGCCGCTGCGTATCATGGCTCGTGTGGTTGACGCTGCCGTCATTCCCGGCGCCGATGAAACCGACGCCCGGCCCTACCTGGTACGCGCGGAATTTGCCCTCAGGGACAGCGCCGCCCAGGAAACGCTGATCTCCCACATCGTGCAGCGCCAGCAGGCCCAGCGAGCAGAGCAGCACTGCGAAACAAAATAAGCTTTTCTTGTGGGTTTATCGGGGCCTCTCCTACCAATGGCCTAAACTAAAGTTTAGTTGTGCGGCTATCTTGCATTGATTAGATTTGCCTGTACGATGCGCATCCTCACCCCTTTTCGCCAGCAACCGGCGTCGCGGCCGCTATGCCACAGCGGGCGCCGGCGACCTAGTCCCTACGACGTAGTCCGTACGACATAGCCCCTGCCAATGACTCCCGCTGACACGCCGCCAGAGCTCTCGGAGCAAGATTCCAACGGCGCGCTGCTCGATGAGCTGGTCACTTCCCGGAAAGGCGGACTGCTGCTCTGGCGCCTCGATCCCCCGGTCACCATCGACAGCGAGGCAAAAAGTCACCCCGAAGACCTGGCCAATGGGCTTTCCCTGGGTTTCTGTACCCCGGATGTACTGGAATTGAGCGGGTGTTCCACTCCGCTAGAGGGCCCGGATCGCAAGGCCGCGGAGCTCCTGGAGGCGATCGGCCTGCGCGAGCGACTGGCGGCCTTTGCCGACAACGGCTATCGCCTCGAAGAGCACAGCTTCACCCGCCCCGACCAGCAGACAGTGCACGTACTGACCCTGTGCCTTCACAGCGGCAACACGCTCACCGGCATTCTCAACTGCCTGCGCGAGGGCAGCGGCTGGCTGCAGCACGAGCCCGAGTCACAGCTGACCCAACAGTTACTGGCCGACGTCCAGTCCATGGCGGGTATCGGTACCTGGTCCAGCAATTTTCGCGGCCAGTTCGAATTCCAGACTCCGCAGGTGGCAGTTCTGTTTGGCCTGCCCCCGACCCGTCACTACAGCTTCGAGGAGATTCTCGAGCGCGTGCACCCGGCCGACCGGGACAAGCTGGCCCAGAACCGCCTCGCTGCCATGCAAACGGAGGATATCGTCTCCGTCGAGTTCCGGGTCCTGACCGACGACGGCATACCGCGTCATATGCTGGCCCGCAGCCGAACCGTCATGGACGCGAATGGCGAACCTGCCCGCTGGCTGGGCAGCGTCCAGGAGGTCACTCTCGACAAGATCCGCGGCGAGGCCCTCCGGCAGCAGGCCATCGTCGTGGCCAGCATCTCCGAAGCGGTGATCGTGACCGATCTCAAGTTGCGCATCAGCGACTGGAACAACGGAGCTGTCAGTATGTTCGGCCATTCAGCCGACCGGGCCACTGGACAGGGCTTCGACGAATTGCTCAAACCCTGTGCCGACTCGCGCCCGGCGTTCACCGGCGACCGCGCGGCGTGGCTGGCGGCTATCGATGGCTGGCGCGGAGAGCTGACCTGCCAGTGCGAAGACGGCAGCGCCATCATCTGCGAGGCCAGTATTACCGCCCTCAGTGACGACCAGGGCACCCCACTGTCACTGATACACGTGATCAGGAATGTCGACGATCGCAAACAGCAAGAGGCCCAGCTGGCTTCAGCCAAGGAGGCAGCCGAGCGCGCCAACCAGGTCAAGACCCGCTTCATCCAGGGTCTCAGCCACGAAATGCGCACACCGTTGAATGCGATCCTCGGCTTTGCCCAGCTGCTGGACCGCCTGCAGACCAGCCCACTCAGCGACCTGCAACTCGAATACGTAAACCAGATCCGCGCCGGCGGCGAACACCTGCTGGAACTGGTCAATGATGTGCTGGACCTGGCCAGGATCGAGGCCGGCGAACTCAAGCTGTGGCCAGAGGAGCTGGTGGTCGCCAGCATCATGGATAGCTGCCTTGAACAGCTTCGGAACCTGGCCCATGAACGCCAGGTCTCTATCGATACCAGCTACGACGACGACGGCGACATCGTGGCCGACCCCACGCGCCTGAAGCAGGTGTTATTCAACCTGCTGAGCAACGGCGTCAAGTACAACAGCAGCCCTGGCGTGCTTACCCTGCGCATCGAGAGCACCGATACCGACCACCTGCGCATTCGCGTCAGGGATACCGGCCCCGGCATCAGCGAGGATGCATTGGCGGCACTCTACGAGCCATTCAACCGGCTAGGCGTCACGGACGTGGACGTTGAAGGTACCGGGCTGGGACTGCCCATCACCCGTGAACTGGTAGAGGCCATGGGGGGAACCATGGGCGTCGACAGCTCACCGGGCGAGGGCAGTGAGTTCTGGGTCGAATTGCCAAGGGTGCCGACGACGCCGAACTGAGGTAAGTTAGCGTCATGAACGACAACGACAAGAACCTGCACCTCAGCCCACTGCTGGACAAGATTCGCGACTACGGCCCCGGCGATGTAGCCGAGGAAGAGTCAGAGGAAAAGCCGGAAGAGCAGCAGGCTGAGGCGGCCACCGAGGCAGCGCCTGAGACCGAGCCCCAGCCCGGGCCTGAGCCTGAAAGCGCTGACACGGCGCCACAGGAACCTGCGGAGCAGCCTCCCGCTTCCCCACCACCCGCCGCGGCCCCGGCACCTGCCAAATCCAGCAAGCTGCCGGTTTACAGCCTCATCCTGCTGTGGCTGCTGACGCTGGCTGGGGGGTTCGGCGCCTTTGTCTGGCAGCAGACCCGTATCGATGCCCTGGCGGTGGAACTTCGCGACGAACGCGGCAAGGGCCGCGACCTGGTGGCCGCCGCCGAACGTGAAGCAACGCGCCTGGCCGATCGGGTAACGGAGCTGGACGACACCATCGCGCAGTTGCGCATGGCGCTCTCCGACGCCCAGAGTGAAGCAGCCGCGCTCGCCATTTTCTCGGTTGAGGCCGCGCGGCCGCGAGAGCCCACGCAGGACACTATCGAGCAAGCTCCTGCCCCCGCTCCTGCACCTGCCCCTGCACCGGCCTCTGCTCCTGCACCCGAACCGGCACCGGAGCTGGAAGCAAGCGCAGCAGCGCCGATCGAAGCGGCGACCCCGACCCCGGAAACGGCAGAACCTGAACAGGCAGTGACGGACGCGGTGGCAGAGCCAGCACCGGCGGGGCCGTGGTACATAAACCTCAGTACTTTGAGCTCCAGGGCGGCAGCCGAGAAATGGCTGGCGGAACTTCGCGGTGCACCGGCACGCGCGGAGATTATCGCCGTGCAATCAGGCGGCAAGACCCTCCACCGGGTGCGTGTCGGCGGCTACGCCTCTCGCGAGGAGGCAATGGGCCTCGCAGAAAGCCTCGGCGTCAGCGGCGCCTGGGCCAGCAAGGGCTAGTCGCCCACGGCTAGTCGCCCACGGCTGGTCGCTTTATCTCACCTCAGTCGTCGAGGCCCATCGCTACCGCCTGGCGGTGGTAGCGGAAAATCAGTTTTTCCAACAGCGCTACCTGGGCCTCCCCCTGCATATCGAACACCAGGTTCCAGGACCTTTCGCCGCCATCTGCGCGACCCTCATAGAGGGTTCCGTGCAGCGACAGGGGCATCGGCACCAGGGGGTTAATGAAGAGGTCCGCCAACACTTTCTGAGGTCCGCCAGGCTCCGGATTTCCGGTGAACGGCGATACCACCAGCGAATTGGCAGCCTGCCAGCTGACACCCTCGGTAGTCAGGGTGACTGCCACCGGCGGCGGCAGGTTGTTCTTGGCGGCCATGAGCTGGTTCACACAGCTGATCAGCAGGTCCAGCTTGAGGTCCAGCCGCGCGAGCTCGGCACTGATTTCACCACGCTCTTCCACCTCGTGGTGGTCCTGCATGGCGATACAGACGCGCAGCAGCATCTCGTTGCGGGCCTGCTGCTGGCGCAGCGCAGAAGGACTCGGTGAGCGCTCCACGCGTTTCATCCGCAGCGGCAGTTCGTCGCGAAAGGTCAGTCCTTCGCCCTGGTCCTGCAGCCCTTCCATGTCACCCTGCCCGACGGACTCAGCCGCCGTACTCCTGCACCTGGCCATAACTGTCATGCCCCTGGCGCTGGCGCTTGAGCGTCGCCAGCTGGTCCATCGCGGAGCTGCGGGCATCGGCCACCTGCGCTACCAGGCGATCGTTGAGAACCAGCAGGGCAGCAATGGCGTCGGCGGTCTCCCGTGGGCCTCGCGAGTCATCCTGCCCGGCAAAGCAATCTGCCAGGCCGACATCCCGTTCCCGGGCCAGCAGTTCCACCGCGTCCCAGTCGCCCTTGCCCGCCGATTCGAGCATCTGCTCGGTACAGCGTACCAGCCGCTCCAGGCTGGGCTTACTCGGCACGCTTTCTCTCCGCCGGTGCAATACCGTCCCAACCCGCTTTCAGCTCGCTGGCCAGCAGGTAGACTTCCTGCACCATGCTCGCGTCGGAGGCACTGTTGGCCTGCAGCAGGCGAACTTCCATATGGTCATAGAGATCGACCAGTCGCGATGACAGCTGTTCATCGGCGCTGCGATCGACGCTGGCGCGCAAGCCGTCGATGATGGCGATGCTCTTGCTCAGCATTTCGCCTTTTTGCTGCATCTGGCCGCGCTCGATATAGCCCCGGGCGCGGGACAGCCGCTCAAGCAGGCCGTCAAAAAGCATGGCTACCAGGGTATGGGGATCAGCCGATTCTACCTGGCTGTTCACGCCAACCTGCTTGAATTGGTCCATGGCTGCGGTGTGATTCATGGGGTGCTCTCCTCCTGCGTTCAGGAATCTGATTGGCCAGCGGGGCCGGGCAGGCTCGCCAGCTGTTGGGTTAGAAAATCACTGGTTGTCTGGAGCTGCGCGAGCAGGATATCCAGGCTACCGAACTGGCTCCGGTAGCGCGCCTCGATGCCCTCGAGGCGCCGTTCCAGGTCGATGCGTTGGTCGCCGATCCTGTCGATGCGGTCTTCCAGGCTGGAGCTGCGGTTGTCCAGCAGGCCATCGGCCTCGAGATAATCATCCAGCACGTCACCGAGCTGGTCGAAGATGCCGCGGCCGAATGACACCGTGCCGAGACTGCCGATGACGCCGGCGTCAATTTCCAGACTGAGGCCATCCGCGCTGGTACCCGCGCCCGCGGTCAGCACCAGGCCGCTGGCGGTCGCCACCTCACCATTAATGGTGCCGACCATGTCAACGCCATCGGTGCCCGGGCCCGCGCTGATACCGAGGTCCGCTGCGGTATTGGTATCCAGCGCAGTGATCTGCACACTGGAGTTCGATCCATAGCTGTTCGAAGTAATCGACAGGCTCGAGCTGGCACTTGAGTAGGCGACCGTTACGCCGAGGCTACTGGACTGGGCACTGGCGGCGCTGTTGATACGGGTCTGGATTTCGGCGGCCAGCAGCTCACCGGTGTCGTAGCTGCCCTGGGTCAGGGTGATGGCGCCGAGATCGACACCATCAATGGAAATACTGAAGCTGTCGTTGTCGGCATCGATGGTAACGTCGTTGGCACCGATAAAGTCAGGCAGCACACTGGCGCCGGACATCACACCCCGGGTCGCCGCCTGGGTGATATTCACGGCGAATTCGCCGACGCCGGTAGCGTCGCTGTTGCCGAGGACGGTGAACTGGTCACTGCTGGTCTGCCCGAAGGCGGCAAACAGGGAGATTACGCCATCCAGGTCATCCTCCAGCGCGGACTGCAGCTGTTCGCTGTCCAGCGCCAGGGTGCCGTCCGACTGGGTCGTGATACCAACCTCGGACAGGCGTTGAAAGCTGCCTGTCGCACTGTCAGCACTATTGCGCAACAGCGACTTGATACGGTTTTCCACGGCGCTGACCGTGAAGTCGCCCTGCAGCACGCCGCCTTGACCGGAGGCCGCGTTGTAACCTGCCAAGGCTGTCAGCGTACCCTGCAGCTCATTGAAACGCGTGACGAAACCCTGCACACCCGCTTCGATTGCCCCCAGGTTGCGCTCGACGGTGACTGCCACCGGGGCGTCCGTTTCCGCAGCCAGGTTCAGGGTCACGCCGTCGAGCGTGTCTCTCACCTGGTTCTCGGCACTACTGATCGAGAGGCCGTTGACTGTGAACAGGGCATCTGCCGCCGCGGCGGTCTGCTCGAGGTTGGTGGCCGCGCTGTTGAAGGCCAGCCGGGACAGCCCGCTGGTATCGCTGTCGTTGCCGTCGTCATCACTGACGACAATCTCGAGGCTGTTTTCCGCGCCGGTGAAATCCGAGCTCAGCAGCAGGCGGTAGCCGCTGCCGTCGTTGACCACCGAGGCGCGCACACCGGCGTCCGCCTCATTGATGGCATCGCTGATGCCCTGCAGGGTGTTGTTGCTGGAGTCAATCGTCAGGTTCAGCGTGCCGCGCTCGCTGTTCTGGCTGAAGCCCGTGTAGCTGTCGGTGCCACTGTCGTAGCTGGTCGTGCCGAAGCGGATCGTCAGGGAGCCGGTACCCAGCGGCGTGCTGTCGCGGTCGGCGAAGCCAACGCTGGCGAGGCTGTGGCGGGTGGCCAGTTGTGACACCTCGATATCGTAGCTGCCCGCTGCGGCACTGCTGTTGACGCTGGCCGACACGCTGCTGGAATTGCTGCTGCTGGCCTGCATGCCGCGGTACAGGGACGAGGTACCCAGGGCGGTTGATGCACTCTGGAAACTGGACAGGGCGGATTTGAGCTGGCCGAAACCGGAAAGGGTTGCCTGCAGTCGGCTTTCCTCGCGGTTCAGCCGCAGCTCCGGCGCCTGACGCTCGGCAGCAACCAGCTGCGAGACCAGACCTTCAATATCGAGACCGGAACCCAGTCCGCTGGCAGTGATCATGACCTCTCCTCTTCACTTCAGCAGCAATGCCCGGTGTGGGCATTCCTACCACGGCAACCCGCAGGCGCGGGTTCACAGAAGGTCAATGCAGATTCTGTTCCAACTTTAAAAAATGGGGGTGAAAAAGCTGCTCAGGCTTCGTTGTTAATCAACACTCCTCGCGGGTCATCCTGGGTGGACTCCTCCAGCACCTTGGCCAGGGCCAGCACCTCTTCGCTAGGAATCTGGCGAATTACCTGGTCTGTGTTCCTGTCCATCACCATGATCACGGTGCGGCCGCTCTGTTCATCCACGTCAAAGCGCAGCTCTCGGGATACGTTCTGCACGAAGCTTGAGATCGCGCCGGCTGCCTCGATGACTGCCATACGCTGCGCCCCACTCTCCTGCGCCGGCGCTTCCTTGCCGCCTGCGGAAGCAGCTTGCCGCTGCGCTGCGCCATCCGCCTCGACCTTGACTGCGTCACTGCCTTTCAGGCTTGCAGTCTTCATCGAAGTAGCTTGCTTGATACCGTCGATAATTGTCATAACGGAACCTCTCAGTAAAAAAGGTGTGGCCTTGCGGCCACACCTGTCACCCAAACTCGTTCATCAAGTCCTGAGTGAGCCTTACTGCAGCAGAGCCAGTACGTTCTGCGGCAGGGAGTTGGCCTGGGACAACATGGCGGTACCGGCCTGCTGCAGGATCTGCGCGCGCGTCAGGGCGGCAGTTTCGGCAGCAAAGTCGGCGTCCATGATGCGGGACCGGGCAGCAGACAGGTTCTCAGACGTCGTCTGCAGGCTGGTGACCACCGACTCGAAGCGGTTCTGCACGGCACCCAGGGTAGCGCGGCTACCGTTGATGCTGGTCAGGGCCGCGTCGACAGCCGTAATGGCCGCGTTGGCGCCGGAGAAGTCGCTGATATCAACCGCTGCCAGCGCAGTACCCGTTGAACCGATGCTGATGCCCGTACCAAGGCCAGCAGCATTGCCGGTGAAGTCTACAGTGCCCGTGGTGCCGTCAGGAGCCACATAGGTCACGTCAACCGTTGCACCCGTGGTAGCTTCCGCCAGACCGAAGGTGCTGGCAGCCGCACTACCTGCGCCAGAGGCGTCGTAACCAGAGACCGCGATGTTGCGTCCATCGGCTGCGGTCAGGGTCACACCAGCGCCCGTATCGGTTGCAATTACACCCGTCACCGAAGACTCAGCGTTGATGGCTGCTACGGCGTTGGCACGGTTGGTAGTCAGGTTAGCGGTACTGGTGATCGTGATCGTCTGACCATTGATATCCACATCAACACTACCACCGGCGTTGCCGGTGCCGCTGCTTGCAGTGGTTACCGAAGTGGCGTCAGCCGACGCGGTCAAGCCCGCCACGCTGGAGGAGTTGATGGCGTCAGCGATTGCCTTGGCATCGATCGCAATTGAGCCCAAGCTGTAGCTGGTACCATCAATGTCGACACCAGCCGCTGCAGCAGTACTACCTGCCGTGCCGATAGCCTGGTTGGCCAGAGAAAAGCCCTGGTAAGTACCCAGAGAAGCACTACGTGCACTGGCGATGCTGTCAACGCTGATGGTCTCGCCGACGTTGGCGCCCACCTGGAAGGTCTGGGAGGTGAACGTTCCGTCCAGCAGCTTGACGCCGTTGAAGTTCGTCTCGGTGGCAACCCGGTCGATTTCGGAGACCAGCTGGCTGACTTCCTGCTGCAGGGCAGCGCGGTCAGACGCAGAGTTGGTCGCGTTGGCAGACTGAACCGCCAGCTCACGAATACGCTGCAGGTTGTTGGTCACTTCACCCAGGGCGCCTTCGGCGGTCTGGGACAGTGAAATACCGTCTGAGGCGTTACGCACTGCCTGGTTGAGGCCGCGGATCTGTGCAGTGAAACGCTCGCTGATCGCGAGGCCCGCTGCATCGTCCTTGGCGCTGTTGATTCGCAAACCTGAAGACAGACGTTGCAGGGACACACTCAGTGAAGACTGCGACGAGCTCAGGTTCCGTTGTGCGTTCAGAGACGCTACGTTGGTGTTAATAACTGCCATAACCTTTTCCTCTCGTTTTGTTCCGCCGCGTTCGCCTGAACGTCTCAGCGGTGAACTGACTGATAAGTCGGTTTATTCGGGCAGCCGTTGCTGCCTTCACCTACTGTTTCGGACAGAGAGAAAAAAACTTTAGTGATCTGTGCAGCAAAATATGCCGCAAAATCAATTCGTTAGAGAAGACTGAAGAGATTAAGGCTCTGGGTGCGCACATAAGTCTGCTGTGCAGCCTGCAGTGCGACCAGCTGGGTATTGAAGCGGGAGATCGCCTCGGTGTAGTCCAGGTCACGATTTTCCGAGAGCGCGGTCTCGAGCTGGAAATCAAAATCGGCGTTGATAGCGCGCTGGCTGTCGACGATGTTGAGCCTTGCACCCGCCGAGGCGCGAACGTCATTGACGTGCTGCAGGGCCTGGTCGAGCTCGTCGAGGCCAGTGTTGATGGCGTTCTGTTGTACCGCGCCGGAGCGCGCGTCAGTGCGCGGCACCTCCAGCGCCGCAGCCAGTGACTCCACCACCGCAAAGATATCGCGCCGCGTGGACGGCTGCACCTGCACCGTATCGCCGTCGGCGGGCAGGCCGACAAAGTTCAACTGCACGCCCGCAAACTGAATCGGGTCCCCTTCCGTCCAGGGCCCGGTGGCCACCACCCCCGCACTGGAGTCCGTCACCGTGTAGGTGATCGGGTCGCCGGGCGTGGGCTGGCTGAAGGCCAGGCTGTAGGTGTCGGGAACAAAACTGCCATCGGCATCGAAGCCGTTGACCACCAGGTTGCCGGCATTGCCGGCACCGACCTGTACGGCGACCTGGCCGTTACCGGAGCGCGAAGACAGGAACACCTCGGCGCCGCTGTTCCTGACCGCCACGCGCATGCCCTCGCCCACCTGCAGTTCGCGTTGGGTCTGGTCACCTGAGTAGCTCACGCTGCCGCCGGCCTCCGTAAACGGCTGGGACGACACCGCGCTACCGGCAAAAATATACTCGCCCGCGGCATCCCGGGTGTTGGCCATGGCCACCAGTTCGCTGAGCCGCTCTCGCACTTCCACGGCAATTGCCGCGCGCGACTGGTCCGAATTGGTAGCATTGGCCGACTGGATCGTCAGCTCCCGGACACGCTGCAGGCTGTTGTCCACCTTGTCGAGCACCGACTCCGTCAGCGCCAGCTGAGACTCGGCGGCAGTGGAATTTTCCTGGAACTGGGCCAGCAAGCTGCGATTGCTCTCGATATCCGCGACCCGTACGGCAGCGCCGGGATCGTCCGAGGGTGCCAGGAACTTGAGGCCGGTACCGACCTGCTCCTGGGACCTGACAAGCTTCGCCTGCTGCTCGAGCATAGTGTCGAGCGAGGTATTGAAGATCTGCTGAGTGGAAATGCGCATGCTCAGTTCGCTCCCGGCTAGCGTCGGGTAGCATTCAGCAGCGTGCTGAACACCAGGTCCGCGGTTGAAATGATTTTCGCGGCCGCCTGGTACTGCTGCTGGTAGCGCAGCAGGTTGGCGGCCTCTTCATCCAGGTTGACGCCGCTGACTGATTGCCGGCTCGCCTCGACCTGGTCGAACAGGGCCTGTTCCACCTCGGCGTTGGCGTTGGCCTGTGAGGTCTGCACCGCCACTGTCGACAGCAGTGAGCTGTAGACATCCTGGTAGCTGCTGGAACCACCCTCCAGCAGCGTGTCGCTGCGCAGGTTGGCGAGCTCCAGTGCATTGCTGTTGTCGCCGGATCCGGCCGCTGTGTTGGTCACAGTCGCCGTGTCGCCCGCCACGGGAATCCCGGAGACGGTAAAGCTGACACCGGTAAGCCCCAGTGTCAGTGTGGCACCGCTGGCGTCAACCGCGGGGTCGTAAGCCACGGTGGTAGTAATCCCACCGGTGACATCAAAACCGGGAATGCCGGGACCGAGGGCATCGGGATTGAAGGTCAGGGTCACCGGCCCGGCCAGCGGCAGGTCGACTGCATCGGTCACCTGCAGGTCGCCAATTGCCAGGCTGCCGGTATTGGCCAGGGAGGACTCCAGCACCAGGGGTGCCGCCGCGGCGATGCTGTCGGGGTCGACGTTGAGCGCAGCAAACTGCTCGGCGGCCGCCCGCGCCGGCTGGATCAGGAAACTGTCGCCGTTGGCGGGTGCACCGGCGCTGACGTCAACACTGAAGCCGTCCAGGTTCAGGGGGCCAGCGCCGGACACCGACTGGGCGTCGGACAACCGGGTCAGGGTCCAGCTACCAGCATTGAAATCGAGGCGGTAGCGGTCGGCCTGCAGGTCGCCGACATCGGTGATGGTCACCGCCGGTGCCGCAGTGCCCGCGTTGTTGGTATTACCCAGTACCGGCACGTTCACCGTGGCGAACAGGTCGCCACCGAGATTACCGGCGAGGTCTGTACCCAGGCCGTTCTGGCGATTGACGGTATCGGCGATGCCCGCAGACAGCAGCCCCAGTTGGTCGATGGCCGTATCCAGTACGTCCTCGCGCACGTCGAGCAGGCCGCGCAGCTCACCGCTGTTGATAAAGCCGTTGACGGTGACGCTGCCGCTGACACCGTCCACTGCCACGTTGAGGCGCGAGGCGTCATAGCTGTCGGGGGTCGTGGTCAGGCGCTCAGCGCGACTGCCGACGACCAGGGCCTGGCCACCGCCGAGGAATATGTTGATGGCGCCATCTTGCTGTTCATTGACGGTCACGCCCGCCTTGTCTGCCAGTCGGCGCACCAGGGTATCGCGCTGATCCAGCAGGTCATTGGGCGAACCGCCACCGGCCGAGGCCGCGGCGATGCGTTCGTTGAGCCTGGCAATGCCACTGGTCAGGCTGTTGATCTCGCCCACGGTCGAGCTGATGCGGGCATTGACCTCGAGGTTGAGGCTGTCCATGGCGCTGTAAAGGCTCTGCTGGCGCGCCACCAGTGACTGGGTCTCGCCCAGCACAAATTGCCGCTCGGGCGCGCCGGTGGGATTGTTGGCCACATCCTGCAGTGCCGAAAACACCGCGTCCACGGCCTGGCTCATGGCGCTGCCGGTGCTGCCCATGGTCTGGTCGAGGCGCGCGCTGATACCGCTGAAGGCGGAGTAGCGCGCGCTGCTGGAGCCGTAGCGCAGCATTTCGCCCTCGATGAACTGGCTGTAGGTACGCTCGATCGAGGCGACATTTACGCCACTGCCAACAAAACGCGAGCCAGACCCCTGGGGCGGCAGCGTCTCGAGGTTTACCCGCTGGCGGCTGTAGCCCTCGGTATTCACGTTGGCAATATTGTTGCCCGTGGTATCGAGTGCCAGCTGCGCAGCGCGCAGGGCCGAGGTACCTATACCAAACAGGTCAGCCATGCTTCATTACGCTCTCAAGTCTTGTCCGTGTTCGATATATCGACCGATCTCGCCTGAAGTTGAGCCTCGATCATATTGGCAAGGCCCAGCCCGCCGCGGCGGGATATATCCAGGGCAATCTGCTTGTCGTGCATTTCCTGGTAGGTATCCATGCTGTGACTGCCCAGCAGGCCACCATCGGGGACCGCATCGCGCATTGATTTCAGCATCATCTGCACAAACAGCGATTCAAATTGCTGGGCCGCCTCCTTGAGCGCGCCCTGCTCATCGCCGCTGCGCGCCTCAACGCGCAGGTCCGCCATGCCGGCAAAGTCCATCGGGGTAAAGGCGGTGTTGTTTTCAATAGCCATAGGGCCGCTCCCTAGATAACGATCAGTTCGGCGCGCAGCGCGCCGACCTGCTTGAGCGCTTCGAGGATGGCCACCAGGTCGCCCGGCGCCGCCCCCACTTCGTTGACGGCGCGCACCAGGTCATCCAGTGACGCGCCGGAGGAGAACAGGAACATGCCGTTGTCCTCCTCTTCGATCCGTACCGAGGAATTGTTGAGAATCGCCGTCTCGCCCGCCCGGGCAAAGGCGCCCGGCTGGCTGGCGGTGATCTCTTCCGACACGGTGACGGTGAGATTGCCGTGGGATATGGCCGCCGGCGAAATCCGCACCTCCGAGCCGATAACCACCGTGCCGGTGCGAGAATTGACAATCACTCGCGCCGCGGCAGTGGCAGGCTGCACCTCGATATCCTGCAACGCAGCCACAAAGGACACCCGGGCCGCCGGGTCCACCGGACCGCGCACCCGTACGTTGGTGCCATCCACCGCCAGCGCCGTACCTTCCCCGAACGTCGAGTTCAGGGAGTCCATAAGATTGCGGGCGGTGCCGAAGTCCGGCGTATTGAGCTGCAGGGTCAGGATGTCGCCCACCGCAAAGGGGCTGGCCACCGGCGCTTCTACCGTGGCGCCGTTGGGAATCCGTCCGGAGGTGGGAATATTGACGGTCACCGAGGAGCCATCGTTGCCCTCCGCTCCGAAGCCACCTACCACGAGGTTGCCCTGGGCCATGGCGTAAATATTGCCGTCGGCCCCGCGCAGGGGCGTCATCAGCAGCGCCCCGCCGCGCAGCCCCTTGGCGTTACCGATCGAAGACACGGTGACGTCAATGGTCTGCCCGGGCTGGGCAAAGGGCGGCAGGGTGGCGTGAACCATCACCGCCGCGATGTTCTTGAGCTGCAGGTTGAGGTTGGGCGGCAGCGTGATGCCCAGGCTGTTGAGCATGTTGCGCAAGCTCTGCACGGTAAACGGTGTCTGTACCGTCTGGTCGCCGCTACCGGGCAGGCCGACCACCAGCCCGTAGCCGACCAGCTGGTTTTCCCGCACCCCGGCGATACTCGCCAGATCCTTGATGCGCTCAGCCAGGCCTGCCTGCGGCAGCAGCAAACTCAATATCAGCACGAAAACTCGCATGGTGATCTCCCTAGAAAGGCCAGATGGGGCTCATGAAAAAGCGCGACAGCCAGCCCACTGAGTTGGCCTCGGACACGGCGCCATTGGCACCGTAGGAAATACGCGCATCCGCCACCTGGGTCGAGGGCACGGTATTGAAAGTATCAATGTCTTCCGGCCGCACCAGCCCACTGAGGCGCACGTATTCATCGCCCTGGTTGATCTTGATCCACTTCTCGCCCTGCACCACCAGGTTGCCGCTGGGCAACACCTCGGTGACCACCACGGTGATGCGGCCGTCCAGGCTGTTGCTCTGCGCGCTGGACCCCTCGCCGGAGAAGCTCGACTCCGAGGACAGGTTCGCGCCAAGCTTGCCGAAGCGCTCACCGCCGACCTCGGGCACCGAGATATCGTTGCTGGTGCTCTTGTCGATGGCAGTATCCGCCGACTTGGTACCGCGGGTCTGTTCCGCCAGCACCACGGTGAGAATGTCGCCCACCTGGCGCGCCTTGACGTCCTGGAACAGGCTCAGCTCACGGCCGTCCTGGAAAATGCGTCCGTCCAAAGGCTTGGGAGGTACCTGTGAGAGGTTGTATGGCGGCACATACTCCGGCGGCGGGCCCACCTGGGGGCTGGCACAGCCGGTGGCCAAAGCGGCACTTAGCAGTACTGCTGCGGCTGACAATCCCTTGCTAAATATCATGAACCGAAGCCTCAGGTGTTGTTGCTGACGTACTGCAGCATCTGGTCACTGGTGGAGATCGCCTTGCTGTTCATCTCGTAGGCGCGCTGGGTCTCGATCATGTTGACCAGCTCTTCGACCACGTTGACGTTGGAGCTCTCCACGAAACCCTGCAGCAGGGTTCCCAGGCCGTTAAGCCCTGGATTTCCTACCTGCGGGGCACCGCTGGCATTGGATTCCAGGAACAGGTTCTGGCCGGTCGGCTCAAGGCCGGCGGGATTCACGAAGTTGGCAAGCTGCAGGGTGCCGAGCTGGCTGGCACCGCCACCGCCCGGCAGGCTGGCACTGATGGTGCCATCCTTGGCGATAGTGACCGACAGCGCATCCGGCGGAATGGTGATGGCCGGCTGCAGGTTGTAGCCGCTGGCGGTCACCAGCTGGCCCTGGTCGTTGATCTGCAGGGAACCGTCGCGGGTAAAGGCCAGGTTGCCGTCAGGCAGCAATACCTGCAGGAAGCCGCGGCCCTCGATGGCCACGTCGAGCTGGTTGTCGGTCTGGGTCACATTGCCCTGGTTGAAAACCTTCTCGGTGGCCACCGTGCGCACGCCGGTACCGATCATCATCCCGGAAGGAATCAGCGTGTCCTGCGAGGAGGAGGCACCGGCCTGGCGGAAGTTCTGGTAGAGCAGGTCTTCAAAGACCGCCCGACCGCGCTTGTAGCCGACCGTACTGGCATTGGCGAGGTTGTTGGCGATCACCGCCATCTTGGTCTGCTGGGCATCGAGCCCGGTCTTGGAAATCCACAGTGCCTGGTTCATGTCTCAGTCCTCTCGGTCCGGGGCTAGCGCAGCTTGACCAGCTGCGCCAGGTGTTCCTGTTTTTCTTTGGAAAGTTTCATCATCTGCACCTGGGTCTCGAAGGAGCGCGCCAGGTCTATCATGGTGACCAGCGACTCGACGGCGTTGACATTGCTGCCCTCGAGTGAGCCCGACAGCAGGCGCACGCCGGCATCTGCGTCGGCAATAGCGCCGCCCTCAAGGCGGAACAAACCGTCCTCGCCGCGCACCAGCTGCTGCTCCGCTGGATTCACCAGCTTGATGCGGTCGATTACCACCAGCGTGTTGGGTGTCTGGCCCTCGGGCAGAATGGACACGGTGCCGTCGGTGCCGATTTCCAGCTGGGAGTACGGCGGTAAGCTGATGGGGCCGCCGTTGCCAAGTACCTGGTGGCCGGCGCCGTTCATCAGCTGGCCGAATTCGTCCACCCGCAGATCGCCGCGGCGGCTGTAGGCCTCGGTGCCATCCGGAGCGGCAATAGCCATCCAGCCCTCGCCAGACACCGCCACATCGAGGTCGCGACCGGTGCTGCGTACCGATCCCGGAGTCAGGTCCGGGCCGGTATTGCGGCGCACCTGACCGTCGCTGTCCTGGCGGATGTGGGCGATTTCGCGGCGAAAGCCGTCGGTGCTGACGTTGGCAAGGTTGTTCATCACCACTTCCTGGCGACGAACGATGTCTCGCGCTCCGCGCATCGACAGCAACAGCATCTCACGCATGATGGCTCTCCCGGCTCAGCGTTTAACGAAGGTTAATAACGGTCTGGGTGATGGCGTCTTCGGTCTGGATCACCTGGGCATTGGCCTGGAAATCCCGCTGCGCCACGATCATGTCCACCAGCTGTTCGGTCACCTCCACATTGGAGTCCTCCAGCGCGCCGGACTGCACTACCCCGAGACCCGATGAGCCCGGTGCACCCAGGGTGGGCTGCCCGGAGGCAAAGGTTTCCGCCCAGGAGGTGTTACCCAGGGGCTGCAGGCCCAGCGGGTTGGGGAAGCTGGTTAGCGCCACCTGCCCCAGGGCGCGGGACTGGCCGTTGGTGAAGCGCGCGAATACCACGCCGGAGTCACCGACTTCCACGTTGCGCAGCTGGCCCGTGGTATAGCCATCCTGCACCGCGCTGTTGACCGCAAAATCACTGCCGAACTGGGTGCTGCTGGACAGGTCGATGACCAGCGGCTGTACCGCAGCGCCGTTGGGGTTGCCCAGGGGATCGAGCGGCGTCCAGCCGGCAATATTGATCTGCAATGGCAGCGAGGCCGCGGGCAGCTGGCCGGAGTCGTCAAAAGTCACGGTATCCGGGCCCGATGTGGTGACCCCATCGATCATGGTGTGCACCTGCCACTCGTTGGGGGTGGCGGTCTTCACAAAAAACAGGCTCTGGACATGTGAATTGCCAAGGCTGTCGTAGACCGTCAAGGCAGTAGAAGCGTTGTACATGTCAGGGGTGGGCGCCGTGGGGGGCGCTGCAAAAGCATCATAGGGGCCACCCCAGGCCACGGTGGGTGGTGTGACGCGCGAATCGATATTGACCAGCAGGTCCGACCGGTTGGTGGCACTGGGCTGGATCAGCGAAGCATCGATCCGCAGGTCTTCGGTCTGGCCAGTGGCAAGCCCGGCATCGTCGGTCACGTAGGACACCAGGCGGTGACCCTGGGCGTTCACCACGTAGCCCTCCCGGTCGACCTCGAAGGCGCCGGCGCGGCTGTACAGCAGCGAG
Organism: Halieaceae bacterium; assembly: GCA_030066555.1. Lineage (GTDB taxonomy): Bacteria > Pseudomonadota > Gammaproteobacteria > Pseudomonadales > Halieaceae > JANQIO01. The sequence continues at coordinate 9,033 of JASJBK010000025.1, read as the reverse complement.
CCGTTGTCGTTAAGGGTGAAGAAGCCGTCGCCGTTGATGGCCATGTCCAGGGAGTTCTCGGTAACACTCAGGGTGCCCTGCGAGAACGACTGGTTAATCCGCGCCAGCGCGACACCCTGGCCGATGGCGTTGGCGTTGGCGCCGATGCCAGCGGTGGCGTAGACGTCAGCAAAATCACCGCGGGACGACTTGAAGCCCGTGGTGCTGGCGTTGGCCACGTTGTTGCCGATGATGCTCAGGTTGGTGCTGGCGGCACGAAGGCCGGATACTGCAGTGTCAAAACCCATGATAGTTCTCCTCTGTCGCTTCCGGGGCGACGATTTCTCACTTGAATTCAGATACGTCCGACAGGCTCAGGCTGGCGCCGTTGGCAAGCTGTAGCGACAGCTCGCGGCTCAGCGGGTCAACGCCCACACTGTCCACGCGGCCATAGAGCTTGACCGGCAGGCTCTGCTCTACACCGTTGATAGCGCCGGTAATTGACACCCGATACTGGCCGGCTTGCACGGCCTGCCCATCCGATGTGGTGCCATCCCATTGAAAGGCGTTACTGCCAGCACCCAGGTTACCCAGCGAACGGGTCGCCACGGTGGTGCCGCTGGCGTCCATAATCCGCAGGGTGACACCGGTGGCAGCTGCAGCTGTGACCACCTGGCCTTCCAGGCCGGCGCCCGTTGCCAGGCTGGCGCTGCCACCGTCAAACAGCACATCGCGCCCCAGCAGGGCGGCGGCGTCAGCCACCTGGTTGCGCTGCATGGTGTCTGCCAGGCTATTGAAGCTCGCCTGCAGCCCGTAGATGCCATCGACCGCCGAGAACTGGGCCATCTGCGCCAGGAACTCGCCATTGTCGATCGGGTCGGAGGGATCCTGGTTCTCGAGCTGGGCGACCATCAGCTTGAAGAAGTCCTGCTGGGCAAGCTGGTTGTCGGTACGCGCGCTCGCAGCGTTATCAACGCTGGGAAACAGGCCTTCGAGGGAATTTATTGCTTCCACAGTTGCGCTCCTCAGCTACCCAGCGACAGCGTGCGCTGCAGCAGCTCGCGGGAGGTGATCATCACCTCGACGTTGGAGGTGTAGGATTTGGAGGCCGCCATCATGTTGGCCATCTCTTCCACCAGGTTGACGTTGCTGTCGTAGACAAAGCCATCTGCATTAGCCATCGGGTGGCCGGGCTCATAGCGGCTCTCGATCGGCACCTTGCTCTGCACCACTTCCTTGACCTCGACGCCGGCCACCGCATCGTTGCCGACGTTGGCAAACACGGTGGCAAACACGGGCAGGCGGGCGCGGTAGGCGCCGTTCTCGGTCGGCGACACCACACCGGCATTGGCCATATTGGCCGATACCGCGTCCAGCCGGATGCTCTGGGCGGTCAGGGCGCTGCCGGATACATCAAAAATGTTCATCAGGCTCATCACTATTCTCCCGTCAGGGCCTTGCGCAGACCGCGCAGGGAACCGTCAAAAAACTGTGCACTTGCCTGGAATTTGACGGCATTCTCGGCGTAGTCCGCCTTTTCGACTTCCATATGCACGTTGTTGCCGTCCGGGCCGACCCGCGGGTCCTCGCGTTCGAAAACAGCCCCGGAGGCGCGGTCTACCCCGCCGATATGGCGGCTGTGGGTAGTGCGCAGCCCGCCGGAACCGCCCGCCGCCTCGAGGGCAGCGGCGAAATCGACATCCTTGGCCTTGTAGCGCGGCGTGTCGGCATTAGCGATGTTGCCGGCAATCACCTCCGCCCTGGCGGTACGAACCATCATGGAGCGGGCGTGAAGGTCGAGGTTGTGGTCAATCCAGTTCATGGCACTCGTTAGCGTGTTGCGTTCGCCCAGTACATCGCAAAGCCTGTGCCAGAATTACTTTATTCAATATTTTCAAAGAGTTATGATTTTCGCGACGTTTGAAAACCGTGCCCGGCGGCAAGCGAATTCCCGGCAAACGGCAAGCCTTTGCCGCCGCCGGGGGCTATTTCCGGGCAAGGTGGGGGTTACCGGCCATATATTTAGTGGCACGCGAATTGCATTCATATTGGGGACAAGTGAGCGTTGCCGACTTCGGGTCGCGACCATCGATTAGGAATACAACGAAACAATATGAGTGCTATCCGACAATTGACGACTGCCCTGCTCTGCGCGGGCGCCCTGTGCGCAGCTGGCTCTGCCGCGGCGGAAGTGCAGAGTATTGCCGCCATCGCCGGCGCCGCCGAGCAACATGCGCGCTCGGATGCACAGCGCCAGGGCTATCGTGATATCCAGACGCGGGCGCTGTCACTGGATACCCGCCTCAAGCTGCAGGCCTGCGGGCACGCCCTCGACACCTTCGCCTCACCGGGGCGCAGCGTCGGCCGCACCACGGTGGGTGTGCGCTGTCACACCCCCAAACCCTGGACCCTGTACGTGCCGGTAGAAGTCAAAGCCTCGGTGAACACCGTGGTATTGCGCGACACGACGGCACGCGGCACGGTGCTTACAGCAAGTGACTTGCGCCTGGAGAAGCGCCCCGCGGACTCCCTGCATGGCGGCACCCTGAGTACGGTAGATGCCGCGGTCGGCAAGCAACTGCGCCGCAACCTGCGCGCCGGTACCACGCTGAGGCTGAGCATGCTCGATGATCCGCAGGCCATTGCCCGCGGCCAGTCGACCCTGCTGTTGTCAGTGATCAATAACATTGAAGTAGTCATGAGTGGCACCGCGCTGACGGGTGGCGCCGCTGGCGACACCATCAAGGTGCGCAATACCCAGTCGGGGCGGCTGCTGGAGGGCGTGGTGCTGGATGACGGCCGCGTGCTCGTTAACTAGGCCGGGTGAGGTGCAACATGCGAGAAAACCTGTTGAAAAGATTAAAGTCTGTCGGGCAAATGCCGATATCCTGTACAACCAGAGCTATACCCGCTCACAGTGAGGGGCAAACATTATGAACGGTGAGATTAAACCCACCAGTGATGCGATCCAGGCGCTGTATGGCGCCCAGGACCGGAGCGTTACCACCCAGCGCGAGGAGGAGGCACGCACTGCCGCCACCGCGCCAGCTGCCGGTGGCGCCGACTCCGTGGAGCTGACCGACAAGGCCCGGCAACTCCAGCAGCTCGAAGAAAAGCTCGCCGAGTTCCCGGCGGTAGACAGCCAGCGGGTGGATGCCATTCGCAAGGCTATCGCCGACGGCAGCTACAAGATCGACGCCGAGCTGATCGCCGAGCGCATGCTGTCGCAGGAAGCCCAGCAGAAGAAATCCGAGCTTTAAGCCCGCCCCGATGAGTGGAACCACGGCACAGCGCCTGACCACGCTGATCGACGCCGAGCATGCACTGCTAGGCGAGCTGGCGGCGCTGGTTGAGCGGGAATTTACCGAGGTGCGCTCGCGCAAGGCGAACCAGCAGGTGCTGGACGAAATTCTGGTAGAAAAAACCGCCCTGGTAGAGGCGCTGGACGCGGCCACCGGTGAGCGACTGAGCTGGCTGGAAGCTCACCAGCTTCCCAGCCATGGGGAGGCGCTGAAGGCTGCCATGGCCGAGCTCGACAGCAGCGGCGACCTCCATGACCGTTACCTGCGCTTCGAGGCGGACGCCATCGCCTGCCGCGACCGCAACCGCCAGCTGGGCCAGCTCAACCTGCGCCAGCTGCAATCCGTTGAACAGGCCCTCAAACTGTTTGCCCAGCGCGGCGACAGCGAAAACCCGGCCTACACGTCGCTGGGCGAGTCCCACACGCCACAGGCCTCCCGCTTTCTCGGCAGCGCCTGACCCGGCCCGGAGTTCCCACGGCCATGCAAATCTTACCCATGCCCGCCGATGCGGAATCCGTGACCAGTCCGGGCCGGATCGCGCAGATACTGGAGCGCGCCCGGGAGGCAGGTTTCGAGTTCCATGTCACCCTGCGCGGTAGTGAAGAGGTCTGGCGCACCACTATCAGTCGCGTCGTTGAGGACCAGGCTGCCCTGATCTTTCACCAGCTCACCCCCGCCACCTGGCAGGACTACAAGCTGGATTCCGCCGAAGTGCACTGCCTGGCGCCCGGCTGTCGACTGGTCTTCACCGCGCCGCTGGCGCCCACCGACGATGCCGGCATCTGCTATTTCGAGACGGCTATCCCCGACTCATTGCTCTACCACCAGCTGCGCAGCCAGTTCCGCGTGAACCTGGCCTGGCGTGACAGCCATATTCGCCTGGCCGGCGAGCCGCACAGCGCTCGCGAGGGCGAACTGATCAATATTTCCGAGGGCGGCTGTCGGGCCCGGCTGGACGGCTTCGACATCGACATGACGCGCGGAGCCATCCTCGAGGGCTGTCGCATCCGGGTCGCCGACCTGCTGGACCTGGAGTGCAACGCCGAGGTCTGCCACAGCCAGCCGGTGGGCGATCACCAGGAACTGAGCCTGTCCTTCAAGGACCTGTCGCCGGCACAGCGCCGGCAAATGCAGAAGTGCATGGCCACGCTGCAGCGCGAAGGGCTGCGCCAGAGCGCCGTCAAACAGGGCTAATCGCCAGAAACTGGCACGGCAATTGCTTTATATCTCCTAAAGACCAGACGTCTACTGGCCGTGAAGACACCCGAAAAACGGGCGCCCGGCCGGAGGAGAGAAGCACCATGAACACTACAGCCGCAATCAGTGAATCTGCCCAGGCCGTGGAACCGGAATCCAGCTACGCCGAGCAGCTCGGCCTGACCCTGGAGGCCATCGAACGCCTGGAGCTGTCGCTGCATATGGTCATCGAATACGAGGGCTTCAGCTACCAGTCGGATTTTCCCGGCATTGAGTACCAGACCGGCGAGCGCGGCGGCCACCGCTGCGACTACACCATTACCCTGCGGGACGGCCTCTCGCTGGGCACTATCGAAGTCAGCAGAAACTGGCCCTTCCGCGAGTCGGAGCTGCGGATGCTGGAGTGCTGTATCGCCGATTTCTACCTGCGGCTGGACCGCTCTATTCAGGGGTCTCAGCGACCTTGAGGTCATCCGGCGTGCGGCCGGAGACCTTGAAAACGTATGCCAGCACCGTGGCCACCGCCACATAGAGCTGGGGGGGAATCTCATCGCCCAGCGGCACGGCGCTCAGCACCGCACTGAGCTTGGGGTCCTGGACCACGGGAATGCCGTGCTTCCGCGCCAGTGCCTCGATCTCTTCCGCCAGCACCCCGCTGCCGCCCGCCACCAGCCTGGGTGCCGTGCGGCCATCGTAGGCCAGGGCCGCCGCCCGCCGCAGTTCCTCGGAGGAATTCACAGTCGCGTACCCAGCGCCGACACAGCGCTGAATTCCCCGGCTGAGTTCGATCGGGCCTCACGCTGGGCCGGGCGCGCTACTACCGTCTCGACGCTGAAGCCCTGTAAACCCAGGGTATCCCACAGGGTTTCGATCTCAGACTGCAAGGCATCAACCGTCGCCGGCCGCTCGGCCTCAAGGGAAACCGAGAGCTGCTGCTGCTTGAGGAACAGGCGTACCTGCAGCGCCCCCAGGGGCTCGGCATCCAGGGAGAACTCGACCTCCCAACTGGCCTCCTCGTCGGCGTCCGCCACCAGGCCGCCCTCCTGGCGCAGGGTAATGCTGATCGGCAGCAGCCGGTCGCCCCAGGCCAGCGGAACATCCAGGCTCCAGTAGAAATGGCCGTCCTCGGCATGGCGTATCGCCCGCAGCTGGCGCAGGCTGATATGGGACAGCAGCCCGTCCAGCATCTCTTCAAGACCATCGGCGAGCCCGCCGCCCTGGCTCAGCAGCCGCCACAGCAGCAGCTTGAAGTCCTTTTCCAGGGCCCCGGCAATCATCGCGGGATTCCAGGCCGCCGCAGCCAGCCGCGCCTCCAGCAGCAGGCCGCTGTCGCGGATGGCACCCTGCAGTCGCTCGGGCTGCACCAGTTCGTCCGGACTTGAAAACAACGCCAGCAGGCTGCTGGCCTCCGGGGCGGCGCGGCCTCCGGCCTGCAACCAGGCCAACAGGCCGGACAGCGGCTGCTGACGGGTTGCCATACCCTGCAGGGCACTGAGTACCGCCTCGTTGACCACATTGGCCGCCGGATCCCGCGGCGGCGGCAGAATGCGCATCACCGTGAACTTGGGCTGGCCGCTCGCCGCAGTCATGCGGATCAGCAGTTCCTGCCCAGCCAGCAGCGTCGGCCCCGGTGGCAGCCGCAGCAGTTGGTTACCCACCCGCAGCATGTAGCCACCGTCGGCCTCTTTGGACTCGACCGTGGCGCGATACAGCTGGCCGGCACGGAACGGCGCATCACCGGGTGGCTGTCGTCCCAGTGAAGTGGCCGCTACCGCGCTCAGTCGGTTGGTCCCGTTAGTAGACAGTGGCAAGGGCTGCTCCTTGGCGTGAGTCTCCGTTTTCTGTATCGACCGTACGGGCGGGGCCTTTAGCCGCGAAAACACTGGCTCGCAGCGCTATTCACAGATGTTGGCAAGCATATTGCAACTACCCCTGCGGAAGCCCTGAATACGGGGCTTACGGCGGGGAAATAACGTTTTTTTGACACCCCGGAAGAATTTGAGACAGGACCTGCAGGCTGGCGTCAATAATCCGGCGACCTACTGCAAACACGAGAAGAACAGAGAAAGCGGGACAGGAAGACATCATGGAAGCAGCTGCAGACACGACTCCGCCGATGGCGCTCGACCAGGACCTGAACGGTACCCAGCGGGCGGCACAGCTACTGCTGGTACTGGGCGAAGACAAGGCCGCACAGGTCCTGCGCCAGCTCAAGCCGGAGCACATCCAGAAAATCGGCGCCGCCATGACCGAGATCGACAAGGTCGACGGCCAGGCAGTGGGCAGCGTGCTCAACCACTTTATCAACCAGTACCAGAGCGACAGCGCCATCCGGGTATCCCCCGGCGAATACACCCGCAAGGTCATCACCAACGCGCTGGGTGAAGAACGGGCCGTGGGCATTCTCAGCAAAATAAGCATGGGTGCCGATACCCGTGCGCTGGAAGCCCTGTGCAACATGGAGCCCCGGGTGATCGCCGGCATGATCGAGAACGAGCACCCGCAGATCCAGGCCATCGTGATGTCCTACCTGCCGGCGGAGCTCGCGGCTGACGTCCTGCCACTGCTGTCGGAGGAGGCCTCTACCGAGGTGATGGTGCGCATGGCGTCCCTGGACAGCGTAGACCCCAAAGCCCTCAGCGAACTCAACCTGTCGCTGCAGCAGCAGGTAGATGGAGTGGTCACCAAGCAACACTCCGCCACCGAAGGCCTCAAGGCAGTGGCCAACATTCTAAACGCCATGAATGTCGACATGCAGGAACAGGTCATGGAGCGCGTGCGCGCCGTTGACGAGGAACTCGCCAACCGGGTGCAGGAAAAGCGCTACGTGTTCGAAGACATGGCGAAGATTCCGGACCGCGACTTCCAGGTGGTGCTGCGAGAGCTGCCCACCGATCGCCTGGCGCTGGCCATGAAGGGCGCCGACGAAGAAGTGAAGGAGAAGGTATTCAAGAACATGTCCAAGCGGGCCGCCGATATCTTCCGCGACGACATGGAAAGCCTGGGCCCGGTCAAGGTATCCGACGTCGAGGAAGCCCAGAAAGAAATCGTCGAGATCGTTCAGAAGCTGTCCGACGGCGGCGAAATCAACCTCTCCACTGACAGTGGCGACATGCTGGAGTAAACCATGAGTGACCTGCTCTCCGAGGACGAAGTCGACGCACTGCTGACCGACGCAGAGGACGGCGCCGCAGCCGACGCTGACGGACCGCTCCCCTGCGACCTGAGCCTGATCAACCAGCGCTTCAGCGGCTGGCGCAAGCAGCTGAGCCTGGTTGACGAGAACCTGACCCGCTGCCTGAGCCAGCGCCTGTTGGGCCTGCTGCACAAGCGCACCCGTGTCGCTGTTGAAGGCGTGCAAACGCTGCGCTTCGGCGACTACATCGACAGCCTGGAATTACCCACCGGGCTCAGCAGCTTCCGACTGGAACCGGCCGGCAGCATCCTGATGATCGCCATGGACGCCAGCCTGGTCTACAGCCTGGTGGAAAGCCTGTTTGGCGGCCCGGGTCGCCGGGTGGCGATCAATTCCCGCGGCTTCTCGGCCACCGAACAGCGCGTGCTACAGCTCGGCCTCGACACCATTCTCGAAGCCGTGCGCAAGGGTTGGCGCCAGCTCGAAGGCCAGACCCTGAACCTCTGTGAAAGCGAACACAACCCCCAGGCCAGCAACGTCTTCGATGCCGATGACGTGGTGATGATTCGCCGCTACAGCATCAGCTACGACGGCGGCAGCGGCGAGCTCTGCATGGTCATGTGCTCGAACCTGGTGGAGGCCCTGTTCGGCAGCGGCCACGTCGAACCCGAACACCCCGGCGACCGGCGCGAACTGCTCCGCGCCCGGGCCAGGGATTTCAATGCCACCGTCGCCGGCGTGGTCAGCGGCGTGGAGCTGCCCCTGCGACAGCTGCTGCAGCTGAGCCGCGGCGACGTGATCCCGATCGGCTCACCGGAGATCGTTGACGTCACCGTCAACGGGGTCAAGAAATTCACCGCCCGGGTCGGCGAGATCGACAAGCGCGTGGGCCTCAGCATCATCCACCCCGAGGAGGAGTCATGAGACGGCTACGGGCGCTACTGCCGGCTGCCGGCCTGCTGCTTGCCGGCGGCGCTGCCGCGGCAGAGGACGCCGGCTTCCAGGCACTCAGCGGCGGCAAGCTACTGGAAACCCTGCTGGGACTGGTACTGGTGCTGGCCCTGATCTTCGTACTGACCCGCGTCCTGCGCCGCATGCAGGGCGGCTTTGGAGGCAACAACCAGCTGCTCTCAGTCATCAGCAGCCTGAGCCTCGGGGCCCGGGAGCGAGTGCTGCTGCTGAAGGTCGCCGACAAACACATCCTGGTCGCCGCCACCGCCCAGAACATTACCCCGCTGCACGTCTTCGACGAACTGCCCGAGGAGCTGCTGGAGACACGGGAACAGGCCAACGGCTTCGCCCAGCTCATGCAGTCCCTGAACGGGAGCGCAGAGCGATGAAATCCCTGAACCTGCTCATGCTCGGAATCGCGGCCCTGCTGTTCAGCTCCCCGGGGCTCGCCCAGGAGCAGGGCATCAC
>JASJBK010000229.1 GCA_030066555.1 Halieaceae bacterium | reverse complement strand
GCGGTGAATACCAGGGCGACAGCCGCCGCCAGCAGGGTGCCGGTATAGGGGCGCATGAAGCGACCCAACTGCAGCAGGCTGGAGAGGCGGGCGCGCTTTGGCGTGTCGGTATCAGTCTGGGCTTCTGACATAGCCGGGCAAGACTACCAGTTTTCTGCGCAGCCAGCGCGGGGGTTTGCCGGTTCGCCCTATAATGAAGCTATGACACCCAAGCCCCGCTCCAGTCACTGGGAGCGCATCCAGCTGTACGTCGACGGCGCGGCGCTCTTCGAGCGCATGCTGGACGCTATCGCCGCTGCCGAGCGCAGTGTCGAGTTCGAGTTCTATATCTTCCAGCTCGATGTGCTGGGTCAACGCTTTGTCGAGGCGCTGGGCGCTGCAGCCGAGCGCGGTGTGCAGGTGCGGGTGATGGTCGATGGCGTGGGCTCCATGGAGGATGTGGAATCGCTCAGCGAAGCGCTCTCCGCCCGTGGGGTAGAGGTGCGGGTCTACCACCCGCTGCCCTGGTTCTTCGACAGCTATCGCTGGACGCGCCGCGGCGGCATCGCACTGCTGAAGTTCCTGCGGTTGCTGTGGAAAATGAACCGCCGCAATCACCGCAAACTGTGCATTGTCGACAGCCGCGTTGCCTGGGTCGGCAGCTTCAATATCTCCGCGGTGCACCTGCCGGTCAGCGAAGGCGGCGAGGGCTGGCGTGACTACGCGGTGGAGCTGGAGGGGCCGCGGGTCTTGACCCTGGTGGAGGGCTTCGACGACCTGTGGAAAGGCTACGGGAGTCGGCTGCGGCGCGGCTTCCTGGCAGGTTACCTCAGTAATCGCAGCCTCAGGGGCCGCCAGCTCAAGAATCGTTTCGTCGCCCGCAGAGTGGTCAATGCCCGTCAGCGGGTGTGGCTGGCCAGTGCCTATTTCCTGCCCACCGCCGGCATGCGGCGGGCACTGCTGAATGCCTGCCGCAATGGCAGCGATGTGTGCCTGCTGTTGCCCGAGCGCTCTGACGTGGCGGTTTTCCCCGGTCTCAGCAGCCACTTCTACCACGAGCTGTTGCGGGCCGGTGCGCGCATCTACCTCTACCGGCCGGGCGTGCTGCACGCCAAGGCCCTGCTGCTGGACGATATGCTGATCATCGGCAGCAGCAACTGGAATTACCGCAGCAGCCTGCACGACCTGGAGCTCGACGTGGTGGTGCGCGACAGTACCACCCTGGAGGGCATGGAGCGTGTGATGCGTGAAGACGCCGGCAACAGCCGGGAACTGCTGCTGGGTGATACGCCGTCGCCGGGCCCCTTATCATGGCTGCTGTACGCTGTAAGGTACTGGATGTGACTGACTTCGAGAGCGACTTTCGCATCTGTTCCTGGAACATCCACAAGGGCTTCGGGCCGGCCAACCGGCGCTTCAAGCTCGAGGACATGCGCACCGCTGTGCGCAGCGTTGATGCAGATATCTGCTTCCTGCAAGAGGTGGTGGGTCACCAGCTCGGCTACCACGGCGAAGACCTGCACGGCACCGAGAGCCAGTTCGAGTTCATGGCCGATAAGATCTGGGACCACTACGCCTACGGCAAGAACGCCATCATCGAAGACGGCCACCACGGCAACGCCATTCTCAGCAAGGTGCCATTCGCCGAGTGGCACAACCACGACATCACCCGCTGGAGCTTCTCCAGCCGCGGCCTGCTGTTCGGCCACCTGCAGAACGGCCTGGTGCTGATCTGCGCCCACCTCGGCCTGATCGCCGTGGAGCGGCGCTACCAGGTGCAGCGCCTGCGCGAACTGCTGGAAAGCGAGTGCGATCCGGAAGCACCGGTGATCGTCGCTGGCGACTTCAACGACTGGCACCTGAAGATAGACCGGTATATGCGCGAGGAGCTGGGCTTCGAAGAGGTGCACGCGGTGCAGGACGGCATGCCGGCCCGCAGTTTCCCGGCGGCGCTGCCGATGCTGCGCATGGATCGCGTGTATTTCAAGGGGCTGGAGCTGGTGGAGGCGGGCTTGTTGCGCAGTGGCCTGTGGGGCCAGCTATCGGATCACGCGGCGCTTACTGCGCACTTTCGGCTTCTGTAGCCTCGGTCTCGTCCTTGGGCTGCACCAGGCGCCCGAACATTACGCCGATCTCGAACAGGATCCACATGGGGATGGCCAGCAGCGACTGTGAAATCACGTCCGGCGGGGTCAGCAACATGCCCAGCACGAAACAGCCCACCACGATGTAGGGTCGCTTCTTCGCCAGGTCGTCGGCGGTGGTGAGGCCGACGCGGATCATAATCACCGCCGCGATCGGGATCTCGAAGGCCACCCCGAAGGCAAAGAACAGCTTCAGCACAAAGTCCAGGTAGCGACCGATGTCGGTCATGATGGTGACGTCGCTGGGGCCGACGGTAGTGAAGAACCCGAAGATCAGCGGGAATACCACGTAGTAGGCAAAGGCCGCGCCGGCATAAAACAGCAATATGCTGGAGATCAGCAGCGGGATGGCCAGCATTTTCTCGTTTTTGTACATGCCCGGCGCCACGAAGCTCCACACCTGGAACAGCACGTAGGGAATCGCGATATACAGCGACACGATCAGGGTCAGCTTGAAAGGCGTCAGGAAGGGCGAGGCCACCTCGGTGGCGATCATGCTGGAGCCTTCCGGCAGCAGGGCGCGCAGCGGCTCGGAAACGAACAGGTAGATCTCGTTCGAGAAGGCAAACAGGGCGATAAACACCAACAGTACCGAGAGCACGGCCTTTAGTAAGCGGTCGCGTAACTCGGAGAGGTGCGAGATCAGCGGCATGGCCGCGTCATCGGGCGGGGTGTCGGTGCTCACGGTTTGGCGGCCCGGGTCTCGTCTCCGGGCTCGAACTGGTCATCAGCCGCATCTGCGTGCCGCGAGTCCGGATCTTCGGCCGTTGGCTCGGGGGCAAATTCCTGCTCGTCAGCCGCATCCGCGTGCCGGGAGTCTGAATCCTCTGGCGCCGGCTCGACGTAGGGCTCGTCGATGGGGTAGCCGTCCTTGCCGAGCTTGACGCCATCGGTATTGAGCCCGCTGCGCAGGGCTTTCTCGGCCTGCTTCAGCTCTTCCATGATGCCCTGGTTGTGCAGGTCTGCCTTGAACTCCTCCGCCTGCAGCTCGCGTTCGATCTCGGCGCGGATTCCCGCAAAGCTGCGGCGTATCTTGTTGACGTAGGCCATCACCGTACGAATGGCGCCCGGCAGCCGCTCCGGGCCCAGCACCAGCAGGCCCACGATGCTGACGATAATCAGTTCCAGGAAGCCGATATCAAACATGGCTGCGGTGTCGGCCTGGTCTTACTTGCTCTCGTTTTCCTTGAGCTGCGCAGACTCGGGCGTGGCGTCGGCGTCGTTGCCTTCCCTCGCCTCGCTCTCGTCTTTCTCAGCCTTGTCGCCGTCGGCGCTCACCGAGCTGCGAAAGCCCTTGATCGCCGCACCCAGGTCACTGCCCAGGCCGCGCAGGCGCTTCGTGCCGAACAGCATCATCACGATCAACAGGATGATCAGAAGCTGCCAGACGCTGATTCCACCAATACCCATGGTTCTTCCTCCTCTAAATTGCCCCGGGATTACTCCGGAGCCTGCCTCGCTGCTTTTTCATCGAGGCCCGATAGTCCAAAACGGCGCGACAGCTCATCCAGTACTGCCTGGCTGTCGCTACCCAGGTGCGAGAGCATGACGAGGCAGTGAAACCACAGGTCTGCGGTCTCCTGCACGAGATGCTCGGTGGATTGCTCGTTGCCGCCACAGTCCTTGGCAGCCAGGATGGTCTCCACGCACTCTTCGCCGACCTTCTCCAGGATCTTGTTGAGACCCTTGGCATTGAGCTGCGCAACATAGGACTCATCCGGGTCTGCCGACCGGCGCTGCGCGATTATCAGGTCCAATTGTTGCAATACTTCGTTCATGAAAGGCCGTTATCAGGGGATTAGACCCCAGCGTATTCAATAGATTTCGGCGGGGTCCTTCACCACCGGCTCGCACACCGACCACTCGCCGTCGTCGAAACGGTACATGAAGCAGTGTCGTCGCCCGGTGTGGCAGGCGATGCCGCCGACCTGCTCTACCTGCATCAGTACGGTATCGCCGTCACAATCCAGTCGTATTTCCTTTAGATGCTGTACATGCCCGGAAGACTCCCCCTTGCGCCACAGCGCATTGCGGGAGCGCGACCAGTACACCGCGCGCCCCTCGGTGAGGGTTGTGGCCAGGGCTTCGCGGTTCATCCAGGCCATCATCAGGATATCCCTGCTGGCGGCGTCCTGGGCAATGGCCGGTACCAGCCCCTGGTCATTCCAGCTGACCTGGTCCAGCAGGGCATCGATCTTGGCGGTGTCGAGTGTCATCTCGGGCATTATCTCACAGGCGCGGGATCGGCCTGATCAGACCCTCGGGCGGGGCCACAGCAGTAACAGGCCCATCCCCACGAGGGCCCAGCTCAGCAGCGGCCATTGGCTCAGTTGCCCCAGGCCTTCGGGCATTGCCGTGGCGGCCGCGCCACCGAACAGCAATAGGGCGATTACCCCCCTTTTACGACGACCGTCCTCCTGCTGGATTTGCCGCTGCAGGGCGTCCAGGCGCTGGCGCTGGTAGCGAGCCTGGTTATCGAGCTCGCGGGTCTGCTGCAGGCTCTCGAAAACCGCTTCCGGCAGCTGGGGCAGCTGCTCCAGCCAGCTCGGGGCCTGTTTGCGCAGCCGATTTAGCATGGCCTCGGCGGAGTAGCGTTCCTGGATCCAGCGCTCCAGGTAGGGCTGGGCGGTGGTCCACAGGTCCAGCTCCGGGTAAAGCTGCCGCCCCAGCCCCTCGATGTTGAGCAGGGTCTTCTGCAGCAGCACCAGCGAGGGCTGCACTTCCATATTGAAGCGACGGGCGGTCTGGAACAGGTAGATCAGCAGTTGCCCGAAGGAAATCTCCGCCAGCGGTTTCTCGAATACCGGCTCGCAGACCGCGCGCATGGCGGATTCGAAATCCTGCACCCGGGTACCCGGCGGCACCCAGCCGCATTCCACGTGCAGCTCGGCGCACTCCCGGTAGTCGCGGCGGAAAATGGCCAGCAGGTTGCGCGCCAGGTAGTACTGGTCGAAATCTGACAGGCTGCCGATGATGGCGCAGTCCACCGCGATGTAGGTCGGGTCCTTCGGGTCGGAGATGTCCACGAAGATGTTGCCCGGGTGCATATCGGCGTGGAAGAAGCTGTCGCGGAACACCTGGGTAAAGAAAATCTCCACGCCGCGCTCGGCCAGCACTTTCAGGTCGGTGCCGGCGGCTTGCAGCTGCTTGAGGTCGGTAACGGGGATGCCGTGAATGCGCTCCATCACATAGACGTCGCGGCGGGTGTAGTCCCAGTGCACTTCGGGCACATAGCACAGCGGGCTGTCTTCGAAGTTGCGTCGCAGCTGCGAGGCGTTGGCAGCTTCGCGCTGCAGGTCCAGCTCGTCGAGGATGGTGATCTCGTAGTCGCTGACCACTTCCACCGGCCGCAGCCGGCGGCCGTCGCTTGAGAAGCGGCGCAGCAGCCG
>JASJBK010000228.1 GCA_030066555.1 Halieaceae bacterium | reverse complement strand
TCATGATCGACTACCTGGCAGGCGGCATTAACGACTTCGGTGTCATGTACGCAGAAGGTGGCGTCGACAACATCGTGCCGCGCCTGCTGGAGGGCACGCGCTTGCGGACTGAGTCACCCATCGCCAGGGTATCCGCGGTGGGCGAGAATCTGCGCGTCGAACAGCGCGACGGCCGCACCGCGGACTACGACCACGTGATCGTCGCCGCGCAGGCGCACCAGGCCGCCGCGATGCTAACGCCCTTCAGCGAGCACGTGGGGCTGCTCGAGCGCATCCCCTATGAAACCTCCGAGCTCTGTATACACACCGACAGCCGCGTGATGCCCAGCAGCTTCGTACCCCGTTCGCCGGTCGGCTACACCCTGCCGGCCAACGGTGAACGGGCACAGGTATCGGTAGATATGACCAGGGCATTCGCACGCTTTCGCCTCCAGGATCCCGTCTACCAGACCTGGCACCCGCTGCTTGCCATCCCTCCGGAGCGAGAGCTCGCCAGGGCCAGCTTCACCCGACCGGTTGTGACCCGGGAGAGCCGCCAGTCAGTGACTGCCCTGCAATCGCTGCAGGAGCAGCCAGGCAATCGCCTCTGGCTGTGCGGCGCCTATATGACCGAGCGCGTGCCGCTGCTCGATGCGGCGGTGCAATCAGCGATGCGGGTAGCCTCCGCGCTGGGGGCGCCCATTCCCTGGTCGAGCGCCGGTGCCCCCTGAGTTTTTCGACACTGCCGAGATCGCCATCAACGAGGGTGACCAGTCCTGGGGCAACCTCGGTTTGTGGCAGGAACAGGACTCCTATTCCAGCGCCTGCCGCAACCTGGCCATCGCCCTGGGATCCATGGCAGGGTTGGACGAAACAAGCCATGTGCTCGACGTCGGCTTTGGCTGCGGCGACCAGCTGTTGCTGTGGCTCGAGCACTTCCAGGTGGCGACACTGCAGGGCATCAATCTGTCAGCGACGCAAACCCAGGGGGCGACCGAGCTGCTACACCGTCGTGGTTACGACAAGCACTGTGAGCACCTGACCCAGGGAGATATCTGCGATAGCAGTCTGTGGCCGGCGCGGGGGGCCCAGGCCCCTACCTGCATTCTCTGCCTCGACAGCGCCTACCACTTTCAGTCCAAACCGGTCTTCTTCGAACACGCTGCCCACAGTCTGCCTGTCGGTGGCAAGCTGTGCCTGACGGATTTCGTGCTGCCGGAGGACTTTCGCCCCGGTATGCGAGAGCTGCCTCTGCACGCCATGCTGTGGGCCTCGCGGATACCCCGCGGCAACATCATGACGGCGGCGCGCTATGCCGAGCAGCTTGTTGATAGCGGTTTCTCCAGTATCGAGGTGCGCGACATCAGCCAGGAGGTGATGCTGGGTTTCGCGGGCTGGTGGAGGTGCTATCGCGAGCGCGCAGGCCATTTGCCTACACGCTCTCGACTGAAGTACTTGATCACAGCACGCTTCCTGGACTGGGCATTCACAAACAATGTGCTGCGGTATGTAATGGTCTGCGCGCAACGAAAGCCCTGAAGCTTATGCCGAGCCGGATCGCACCTCGGAAATCCAGCTGTCCACTTCCCGCTCGAGGATGGTGAGCGGTACATCACCATTGCGCAGCACCACTTCGTGGAACATGCGGATATCGAAGTCTTCACCCAGGGCGCCGCGGGCGCGTTCACGCAGCTCGAGAATCTTGATCATGCCGATCTTGTAGGCCGTCGCCTGACCCGGCAGCACGAAGTAGCGCTCAATCTCGGTGACCACATCGGTCTCGGCGAGCCCGCTGTTGTCGACCATGTAGGTGATCGCTTCCTCCCGCGTCCAGCGCATGCGGTGGATGCCGGTGTCCACCACCAGGCGTACCGCGCGGAACAGCTCGTCCTGCAGGCGGCCGAGATTGTCAAAGGGGTCATCCTGGAAACCCGCTTCCCAGGCCAGACGCTCCGCATACAGTCCCCAGCCCTCTGAAAACGCCGTAAATGGCAGCACCCGCCGGAACTGCGGAACCCCGGTCAACTCCGTCTGCAGGGCGGACTGCAAATGATGCCCCGGCACTGCTTCATGGTAGGCCAGCGTGCGCATTCTGAACCTGGGATGCTCCCTGAGATTACGAAGATTGACGTTGAAACGCCCGGGGCGCGATCCATCCAGCGCGGGCAGTGTATAGGAGGCACTTGCAGCGCCCTCCTGACGAAACTCCGGTATCCGTAACACTTCCACCGGACTCTTTGGCAGGGTGATGAACCAGTCCGGCATGGCTTCGTCGATCTCGTCGATAATGACCTGGAAGTCTTCGAGAATCTGCTCGCGCCCGGCGTCGGTATTGGGGTAGAGGAAACGCGGCTCCTCGCCAAGGGCCGTCATGCGTTCCGCTACCGTGCCTTCCGTGTAACCCTGTTCCCGCAGGATCGCATCCATTTCTGACTGGATGCGTGCCACCTCCTCAAGCCCCAGCGCGTGAATTTCCTCAGCGCTGAGATCAGTTGTAGTCGATACCCGCAGGCGCAGGTCGTAGTAGGCATCGCCATCGGGCAGGGCCCAGACACCGTGATTCGTCGTCGCAACGGACTGCAGGGCCTCAAAGTAGCCGATCAGCTCGCGGTAGGCCGGGTAGACCGAGCCCTCCATCGCGCTGAGTGCCTCAGCTGCCAGGTCAGCGGCGCGCTCATCGGGAAGCTCTTCCAGTGCTGCTACCGTCTCGGTGAAATGGGTGTAGAGAATATTCTCCTGCGCCGGCACAGCGATGAAGTCGCGCATTTCCTTGAGCACCTTCTCCACCACGAAGCGCGGTGGGATGACACCTTTCGATTCGCGCATCTTGAGATCTTCAATGAGCTGGTCGAACTTGGTGTCGAATTGCCCAAGGCGAGCGATGTAATACTCGGCGCCCTGCGCCGTATCCAGTGGGTGACGGGTCACCATCAATTCCGGCAGGTTGTTCTGCACGCCGAACAACTGATTGACCGGGTACCCATGCCAGCTGTAGGGAATGCCGTCGACCAGGCCAACCAGGAAATCGTCGAGCACGTCGTAGGACAGTGCTGCCTGGCCGGACAAGGATTCGCGGTCGTAGCGGCGCAGGGTCGCTGCATCGCGCAGAATTTTCTCGTTCTGTTTCAGTGTCACTGCAGGGGAGACATCGGTCAGCCTGGCGTTATGCCCGTCGATGCCCAGCGGCTCAAGCACCCGCAGCGTGGTCAGCAGCTCCGGATCGTCCAGCGCCAGCTCGATAAACACGCGCTCGAAAAACACATTGATAAAGAATGGCTTGAACCAGATCGCGTTGATCGCCAGTACGGCGACGACGACAACACCAGCGCCGACCAGGGCGCCGATCCACTTGAAGATGCGCTTGAGCATGGCACCACCTGAGGAGAACAACGCCTACATCATAGTCCAGGGCGCGAAAGGCGGCGATGCATATGTGCTTCAACAAAACTGAGGCGCGCGCTAGGACGGACATGACCCACTCTCTATACTCGGGGCGTCCAGAGACGAGGAAAACAGGCTTTGAGAATCACCACGCTGATCACCGGACTGATTATGGCCGCGACCGGTCAGGCGGCCGCCGCGCAGGTTGCAGCCACAGAGGACCCAGGTGTGCGCGCCATGGAAGAAGTCTTCGTGCGTGCCCAGCGCCGCGAGTCGACGCTGAAGGACACCCCGCTGGCGATCTCTGTTTTCGACAGCGAGTTCCTCAAGGCAAACCGCCTGCAGCGCCTGGAGAGCATTGTGCTGGCTACCCCCAACTTCAGCGGCTGGGAACAGGGAGTCAGCACCCCGCTGTTTGCCATCCGCGGCATCAGTTCCAACAGTTTCGGCATCGGTGGCGAGGCCAGCGTCGGATTTTTCGTGGACGACACCTACCGGGGCCGCATCAACAGTACCGCCATCACCCTGGTGGACGTCGAACAAGTTGAAGTCCTCAAGGGTCCCCAGGGCACCCTGTTCGGCCGCAACACCTCTGCCGGTGCGATCCTGGTGCGCCATTTCCGGCCTGACCAGGAGCGCTCCCTGACGGTGCAGGTAGAGGCCGGCGAGAATGATTACTTTGGCGGCTACGCCACCGGCAACCTGCCGATCAACGAACACTGGGCCCTGCGCGGCTCGGTGTTCAGCTACGACGACGACGGCGACGCTGACAACCTGGTGGCAGACGAACCGATCGGCGACCGCGATACCCAGGGCGCTCAGTTTGCACTGGGCTACAATCGCGGCCGCTTCGACGCAGTGCTACGGGCGTCCTACCAGGAGACCCACACCGGCGGCCTGGGCTACGAGACCCTGGACGATACCCTGGCGGCTGCCGGCGGTGTGGCGGCCAACCCATTCGACAGTGTGCTGGCCACCGACATCGACACCTTCGACGATATCGAGAGCAGCGACGTCTCCCTGCACCTCACCTGGGAGCTGACCGACAGCCTGACGCTGACCTCCATCACTGCCTGGCACGAGAATGACAGTCCCAATGACTTCGACGTCGACGGCAGCGCTATCTTCCTGACCTCCGCGGGATTCGCAGATCGCAACAGCGAAACCCTGAGCCAGGAGCTGCGGCTCGCTGGCAAGACCGGCCGCTTCGACTGGGTGCTGGGCGGCATCGTCTTCGATGAGTCCATCGACACCACTATCGAGCTGGGCTACAGCGATGTGAACCTGCTGGCCGCCACCCCGTTCTGCTCGCCGGTCTTTACACCGGTGTTCGGACCCTGCCAGGCATCGGTGCTGGAAGTGGCCACCCAGGAAGGGGATTACTTCAGCGCCGGGCTGTACGGCGATGTGAACTGGCAGATCACCGACACCCTGAGCGTCGGCGTCGGCCTGCGCTACAGCTACGACGACAAGGAGTTCGACTACCGCGCCGATCCCGTCACCAGCGTGATAGCCAGCCTCAACGCCACCGATCTGAACCCGTCGGGCAACCTGCTGGGCTACGCCACCGACGGCGTCGAATCCCTGCAGGATGACTGGGACGACTGGCAGCCGCGTTTTTACGCCAGCTGGCAGTTGAGTCCACAGCACACCCTGTTCGCGAATGCCGCCAAGGGCTTCAAGGCAGGCGGCTTCGACCCGGAAGCCACCCGCCAACTGTCGGTGTTCGACCCTGAGGAAGTATGGAACTTCGACATGGGCCTGCGCGGCAACCTCATTGATCAACGCCTGCGCTACCAGCTGACGGGATTCATCTACGACTACGAGGACTACCAGGTCCAGATCATCGAGAACGGCATCGCCCAGACCGGGAACGTTGACGGAGTAGACGGCCACGGCATCGAGCTGGAGCTGGGATGGTCACCCCTGGATGGCCTGACCCTGGGGGCCACTGCCGCCTGGCTGGATGCCGAGTTCAAGCGAACCGTCACTGACACCGGTGACCTCAAGGGCAACCGCCCGGTATTGTCACCGGAGTATGCCGGCAGCCTCAGCCTCAACTGGCGCTCGCCCCGCTACCGTTGGGGGAGTGTGGGTCTGAGCTGGCTCAGCGCCTGGCAGGACGAGGTGTTCTTCTCGGTGCTGAATCTCGAGCAG
>JASJBK010000227.1 GCA_030066555.1 Halieaceae bacterium | reverse complement strand
TACACCGGTTACCGCGTATCGGCGCAATACGACGCAACCCGGCCCAATAACGATGACGAGTTCGAGCAAGAGGACTACGAAGACGACATCGGTGACGACAATGGCCATGGCAGCCATATCACCAGCATCATCGCCAGCAGCGCAATGACCGATACCGGCCGCTTCAACGGCGTCGCACCCGGGGTCGACCTTGTCGCCGTCAAGGCCTTCAACGCCGACGGCATCGGCACCTACAGCGACGTGATCGGCGCCCTGGACTGGATTGTCACCAATCGACATCATCTGGACATCAAGGTGCTGAACCTGTCCTTCAGCGCATCCGTGCGCTCCCACTACTGGGAAGACCCGCTCAACCAGGCCGTGATGGTGGCCTGGCAGAAAGGCATCGTGGTGGTCGCCTCAGCCGGTAATTTGGGCCCAGCACCGATGAGTGTTGGCGTACCTGGGAACAATCCCTACGTAATCACCGTCGGCGCCATGTCAGACAACTTCACCCCTGAGGATTCCAGCGACGACACCCTGGCCACTTTCTCCTCCACCGGTCCTACTCATGACGGCTTCCTGAAACCGGAACTCGTCGCACCGGGCGGCCACATGCTCGGCCTGATGCCGGCGGATTCACGCATCGCCATGGATCACCCCGACTTCCTGGAGCCGATGTACCAGGAATACTACGAGATGTCCGGCACCTCCCAGGCGACCGCGGTCGTCAGCGGCATTGTGGCGCTGATGCTGCAGAATGACGCTACCCTGAGCCCCGATGACGTCAAATGCCGCCTGCTGGCCACGGCTAGCGCCGCGCGCCGGGGCGATGGCAGCCTGGCCTTCTCGGTATTCCAGCAGGGCGCCGGCCTGGTGAATGCCGCCGCGGCCCTCGACAGCGATGACAAGAACTGCGCGAACAGCTACCTGGATATCAAGCAGGATGTAAGGGGCAGGAAACACTACGCCGGCCCTGCCCGCCAGGACCCGCTGACCGGAGAGTTTTTCCTGGTCAAACCCCACAACAAGCACAAGGCCAAGTCAGATGAGCGCTACGCCATCTGGGACGGCAGCTACACCAGCGGCGACCCGCTGTTCTGGAACGACAGCTTTGTCTGGAATGACAGCTTTGTCTGGAATGACGGATTCGTCTGGAACGATGGCTTTGTCTGGAACGACGGCTTCGTATGGAACGACAGCTTCGTATGGAATGACAGTTTCGTCTGGAACGACGGCTTTGTCTGGAATGACGGATTCTTCTGGGCTAGCGGCAAGTTCATCGAAGACGCTGACAGCGGCAGCGAAACCGCCGGCATCAACGTCTGGGTAGAACGCGAGTAGCGCGCTACTCGGACCCCCGCGGCCGGGCCGCCGGCCCGGCAATATGCCCATAACGCGCCCGGCGCTCAGCCTGGGCCCGTTGCGCTTCACTGACCGACTCGGCAGACGGCAGCGAACGCACCTCATTCACCTGCCACTCGTGCCGATCCACACTCTCACCGTAACGACTGCTACCGTGGCTGCCGTCACTCCAGTGATGCTGGGCATAGTTGCCGGTGCGGTAACTGGTACCGCTGCCGTTCGGCCCGGTGTGGTAGGTCACATTGCCGGACTGGTAGCTGGTAATACTGCCGCCGTCGGAGGTGGTGGTGTAGGTATTGGGACCGACGCTGCGACTCATCGACGAGCTGCCGTCGCTGCAGTTGGTATAGGTGTAGGTACTGGTACTGGTGCTGGTGCAGCTCGCCCAGGCCTGGCTGGCGAACAGCGCCGCGAAAACTATTGTGAACCTCAAACCGTGCATACTAAACACCCCACCAGCCTTCACTGACAGTATAGCGGGATGTGTAACAGGATTTATGGCCGGGCGGAGGTTATTCAGACTGCGCCGGGGTCGCGTCTTCCAGGCCGAGCTGCCCCAGGTTGACGGTGGCGGCATCATAGTTGGCCCGGGCTATCCTCGCCTCGCGGATGGCGGCGTAATAGCGAATCAGCGCATCCGCCGCCGCCTCCTCACGCAGGTTGACCAGGAAGAAATCACTGGCGCCCTGGGCGAAACGCTGCTGCTCTGCGTCGCGCATGATATCCGCCTGCTCCACCTCCTGGCCCGCCAGCCGTGACAGTTCCTGGGCCACATCGAGATCCAGCAGGATGTTCTGCAGCTCCAGTTCGATCTGGTCCTCGACCTGCTGGCGCTCGAACTCCAGGGCGTTGCGGCGGGCGCGCTCCTGGGCGATACGGCCCTTGGCGAAACGCCGCTCCAGCGGTACTTCCACGGTGAAGCCGACGATGAAGTCTTCGGAATCCTTGGAGGGGCCGCCGTCGCCCTGGTCACCCAGGCCGTAGGCGTATTCGAAGTTGAGGTCGAGACGCGGCTTAAGTTCGTTTTCCGACAGGGCGATGCGCTGCTGGGCGCGCTGCAGGGCGGTATCGATAATCAACAGCTCCGGGCGTCGGGCAAGGCTCTGCTGGATGATGCCGCCGCTGGTGACAGCAGGCATTTCGGAGATCTGCTCCGGTGCCGGCAGCCGCGCCGCCGGCGGCAGGCTGATCTCACCGGAGGGGTCACGCAGGTAGAAGGACAGTTCGAAAGCGGCGGCGCGGAAATTGCGCTGGGCGCTCACCACCAGGGTGCGGCGCCGGACCAGGTTCTGGGCGTTCTCGGTAAGGAAGATGCGGGCGCGGCTGCCGTCCTGTACCTGCCGCTCGAGCCCCGACTCCCGGTCGATGGCCAGTCGCAGCAGCTCGTCGTAAATCCTCAGCTTGCGGCCTGCGGCTACCCAGCGCCAGTAGGCGCTCAGGGCCCGCTGCTGTACACCTACCCGGGTCAGGGTCAGCTCAAGCTCCGCGGCCTGGATCTGTAGCCGTGCGTCGACCAGGCCGGCGCGGCGAGCATCGATGGCGCGGTCGCGCAGCAGTGAGAACAGTGCGCCGACCTTCACCGTGCCGTCAGTGCTGGTGAAGTACTGGTCTTCGTAGATGGGGAACTCGTCCCGGGAAATACTGTAGCCGCCGTAGAGCTCGCCGCCGAATTCACGGAAGGGTCGGGTCAGCTCGGCGCCTGCCACGCGGCCGTCAAAAAAGCCATTGAGCCGGTTGAAACCTTCGGAATTGAACACTGTATCGAAGGCGCCTTCCGCCTCCACCGCCTTGCCCAGCGCCACCCGCTGCTCAGCCAGGCTCTTGAGAATCCCCGGAAAGTGCTGCGCCGATGATGCCAGTACCTCGTCCGGCAGCAGTGGCTCGATTACTCTTTCAGGTACCTGCTCGGACACCTGGGTGACAGGCGGGGGGCCCTGCTCTGCGGCCAGCTCGCCCACGGCCTGCCCCAGCACAGTCAGCGGGGCGGCGCAAAGGAAAGCAAGCAGGCAGAGTGAACTCGCCCTAGCCTGCACTCTCTGTACCTGCTGTACCGTCCGTACCTTCAATGCCGACTTCAGCCGGGAAGTTCGGCGGGAAGTTGTTGAGCTGGCGCCAGATCTCAAAACCCACCGACACGGTGTCGAGCAGCACCCACCCGCGGGCGCCGGAACCAAAGCGCACGTAGCCTTTGCTGGGCCACACAACACCCTCGGAGGTGTCTTCTGCCACCAGCACGCGGAAGCGCCCATTGGCCTGGGCAGAGGGGTCAACCGCTACCACGGTACCGGCGAAGGTGCCCACGGCGACCGAGGGCCAGCCGCTGATCTGGATGACCGGCCAACCTTCAAACTGCAGGCGCACCGGGTCGCCTTCGCGCACCAGCGCCACATCACGGCCATCGATGTACAGCTCGACCGCGCGGTCCACATCGTCCGGCACAAAGCTGGCAATGGACTGGCCGGCGTTGACGTAGGTGGCAGCGTCACCAGCATAGACGCGCTGGATCATGCCGTTGCGAGGCGCCCTGACAATCTGTACCGACTGTCGGGAGATATTGACGTCCACCCGGCTCAGCTGGGCGGCGGTTTCGGCGATGCGGGCAGTCAGTTCCTCAACCCGGATCTTGGCCTGTTCGTATTCCCGCCGCGCTGCAAGGCCGTCCTCGAACAGCTTTTTCATGCGGTTCATATCGATGCGGGCAATGTCGCGCGCGGTGGTGTCGGCACTCATCTTGGCCAGCACCTGCTCGCGCTCTGCCTCGAGGCGCTCCAGCAGCATCGGGTCGTTGTCGATGATCTTGACGATGGCGTCGCCTACACTCACCCGGCTGCCGTCCTGCACGTACCACTCCTCGATACGGCCGGAGACCAGGGCATTGATATCCTGCAGGCGGTCGTTGGCATTGCGCGCGGTCACCGAACCGTAGCCCGCCGCAGTCTGCACCCAGGGCACGTAGGCGAGAAAGGCAATGATGCCCAGCATACTCACGCCCAGGATCACGCCCACCACCCGCATAACGCGCGGCATCTGGACCCGGTTCAGGGTTTTAAAACAGTGTTGGTGCTGTTCGTAAGGCATGATCTACCTCAGGAGGCCTGCACAATTTTCGGCCGGCCGGCAACTGGCTCCAGCGCACGTCGCGGCAACCCGGCGGCATCACACAGCTGGTGGTAGCCGTCGTACAGCCGCTGCTGGTCCTCGCCCAGGTAGAGGAACTGGTCGAAATTCAGATCCGTGTGCTTGTTGGAGAAATAGATGATCGTGGTGCGATCCGATTGCTGCAGGCGCTCGAAGGAGGCCAACATATACTCGTCCGGCATCATGTCGTAAATCTGGGAGAGCACCAGCACACGGGGATGGGCCACCAGCGCGGAGGCCAATTTCAACTGCATGGTTTCCAGCGTCGACAGGGGCCAGCCGGTGGCTGCGAGCCGGGTATCCAGGCCGTCGCCCAGCTGTGCGACCACTGAATCCAGGCCCACGGTTTCCAGCACCGCCAGCAGATCGTCTTCCTGTTCAGCACCCATGCTGAACTCGAGGTACTCGCGGAGCGAGGATTCTACGATCCGCGGTCTGTCCAGGACGATAATATCCTGGCGCAGGTGGTGGGCCTGGAAGCTGTCGAAGTCCTGCCCGCCCAGGGCGATATAGCCGCTGTCCGGATGCTCATGGCGCTTCATGAAACTGGTGAATACCCGCTGTGCGGCGTGATTGTGGGACGCGGCAAACACTCGGCTTCCCGCCGGAATCGTGAAATCCAGTGTCAGGCGCGTACCGCGCGACTCGCCCACCGCGTTGGCAAACGCAATCGACGCGCCCTGACCGGTCGGGCGCGGCGTCAGCGTCGGCGGGTCTTGCTCGATATCGTGGAACAGCGACAGTTCCTCGACTGCTGCACACAGGTCGTAGAAATAGGTCAGGTAGGTGCCCAGCTGCGCTATACCGGCAAACACCACCGACAGCACCAGCTCTGCCGCTACCAGCTGGCCCAGCGACAGCTGCCCCTGGATCACCAGCCAGCCGCCCAGGCCGAGCAGTGAGGCGCTGGCTGCCGCCCAGATGAACAGGAACATCAGCGTCTGCGAAAAGTGATGGCGGAAGTGCCGCTCGTGCTCGCGGATATAGTTCTCGGTCGCCTTATCGGTCATGTACAAGGCGTCGGTGACGTGTTGCGCACT
>JASJBK010000226.1 GCA_030066555.1 Halieaceae bacterium | reverse complement strand
TCCATGAAAGAGCGCGTTGTTATTAACGATGTGGGCCCGCGCGATGGCCTGCAGAACCAGCCCCGGGTGCTCTCGCCCGAGCAACGCCTGCAACTGATCAAGGCTCTGCTGGCTGCAGGGGTGTCTCATATTGAAGTAGGCAGTTTCGTGTCGCCCAAAGCGGTTCCCGCCATGGCCGGTACCGACCAGGTGGTCGCCGGCTTACCCGCCGGGGCTGCCACCTACTCGGCCCTGGTGCCCAACCTTAAGGGTTACCAGCTCGCCAAAGAGGCCGGCGTCAGCATCATCGAACTGGTGGTGGCCTCCACTGACACCATGAACCAGAAGAACATCAACACCAGCACTGCCCAGGCCATGGCCAATGTCACCGAGATTGCCGAGCTGGCGAAGGCCGACGGCATCCGTGCCATGTCCTATCTCGCCACCGCCTGGGAGTGCCCCTTCGAGGGCCCGGTGCCACTGGAAACTTCCATGGCCCTTGCCGCGCAAATGTTCGACGCGGGAATAGAAGAAGTCGTGATCGCCGATACCATCGGCGCCGCCGACCCCGCGGGTGTGAAGCGCCTGACCTGTGAGGCAGCCGACGCCTTCGGTGCCGAGCGGCTGAGCTGCCACTTCCACGACACCCGCGGCATGGGGGTGGCCAATGTGGCTGCCTCCCTGGAGTCGGGTATCCGCAAGTTCGACGGTTCGATCGGCGGGCTGGGCGGCTGCCCGTTTGCGCCAGGTGCTACCGGCAACGTGGCCACTGAAGACGTGGTGCTGATGCTACACCAGATGGGTTTTGAGACCGGCATCGACCTGGAAGGTCTGGTGGCCGCGGTCGAACTGGCCATCGAACTGACCAATAACTGTGAAGGCGGCAACTCGATCCGCTGGCTGCGGCGCCAGATCGAGAAAGGCACGCTGAAGAAAATCGCTTGAGGACAACACCATGAGTTACCGCTTGGGGGTCGACGTGGGCGGCACGTTCACCGACCTGCTGCTGATCGACGAAGAACAAGGCACCACCTGGACGGCCAAGGTACCGTCCACCCCGGAGGATTCGTCGATCGGCGTACTCAACGGCGTGGCGCGCATCTGCGATGAGTCTGGCGTCGAGCCCTCGGATATCAAGCGGGTGATGCACGGCACCACCGTCGCCACTAACGCGGTACTGACCGGCAAGGGCGCCCGGGTGGGCCTGGTGACCACCAAGGGCTACGAGCAGACCCTGCAGGTGGCGCGCTCCTTCTGCCCCGGCGGCCTCGGTGGATGGGTGACGTTTGTGAAGAAGCCTTTGCTGGCGCCGCTGGAGCTGACGATTGGCGCCGGTGAGCGTATCGATGCTAACGGCGAGGTGGTCACCGGCCTGGATAAGGCCAGCCTGAAAGCCGATCTCGAGGCCCTGCACGCCCGCGGCGGCATCGAGGCGCTGACCATCTGTTTTGTGAATGCCTACCTGAACGGTGAGCACGAGCAGCGCGCGGCTGAGATTGCCCGCGAGGTGTTCGGCGAGGTGCCGATTTCCATCTCCAGCCAGGTGGTACCGGAGATGCAGGAATACGAGCGCACCGAGACCACCGTAGTGAACTCCTACGTGCGCCCGGAAGTGTCGCGCTACGTGGAGAACCTGCAGAACTCCCTGGCCGAGCGCCTGGGAGAAGACACCCAGCTATCTATCCTGCGCTCAGACGGCGGCCTGGCCTCCGGCCGCGGCGCTGCTGAGAGTCCTGTGAACCTGCTGATGTCCGGCCCAGCGGGCGGTGTGGCGGGTGCCATGTATTTCTGCAGCCGCGCCGGTTTCGACGACATTCTCACTTTTGATATGGGCGGCACCTCCACCGACGTGGCGCTGATCCAGGGCGGTCGCGCCCGGGTGCGCCGGGAAACCTTCGTCGGAGATGTCAAAGTGCGGGCGCCCTCGGTAGACGTGCGCACCGTGGGCGCCGGCGGCGGTTCCATCGCCTTTGTGCCGGAGCTGACCAGGGCGCTACGGGTGGGCCCGGAAAGTGCCGGCGCGGTGCCGGGTCCGGCCTGCTACATGAAGGGCGGTGAAGCGCCGACCGTATGCGACGCCAACGTGGTGTTGGGCTACCTGCCCTCGGACGTACAGCTTGGCGGCGCCATGGAAATCAATCGCGATGCCGCGGTGGCAGCGGTGCAGCAGACCGCCGATGCCATGGGTATCGACTTGTACGACGCGGCGGAAGGCATCGTAAAAGTCGCCAATGAGGCCATGTTTGGCGCGCTGCGGCTGGTGTCGGTTGAGCAGGGTTACGACCCGCGCGAATTTGCCCTGGTGGGCTTCGGCGGTGCCGGCCCCCTGCACGCCAATGCGCTGGGCATTCTCACCAGCGCCTGGCCGGTCATTGTACCGCCTGGCCCCGGTGTACTTTGCGCCTACGGCGATGCCACCACGCAGGTTCAGGATGAGGCCACCCGTACCTATATCACCATGGCGGAATCACTCTCCGCCGAGCAGCTGCTGGCCGACCTCGACGAACTGCGTCACCGCGCCGGCGAGTCCCTGGTGGCCGACGGCATCCCCGAAGACGAGCACGAGGTGAGCTACCAGGCCGACCTGCGCTACGCGGGCCAGGCCTTCCAGATCACGGTGGAATTCTCCGAGGCGGAGCTTAAGGCCAAGGGCATTGCCCGGCTTACCGATGAATTCGATGAGGAGCACGAGCAGCTCTTCACCTTCAAGCTGGGCGACGGTCACGAGATTCTGATGATTCGCGCAGTGGTCAAGGCGCGCGCCAAAGCCATTGCTGAGCTCACTATCGGCGAAGTTGGCACTACCCTGGAAGAATGCAAGCTGCACGACACCAGCTTCTACTACGAGGGTAAGCACCACGACGCCGTCATCTACGACCGCAACAAGCTGCACGAGGGCCTGGTGGTGCCCGGCCCGTCCATCGTGTCGGAGATGGATTCCACCACGGTGGTGCTGCCGGGTTACTCAGCGCGAGTAGATAGCGTCGGCAACCTGTTGATTGAGCCGGCGGCCTGAGGAGAGAGATATGTCAGCAACCATCAAGCAAACCAATACCACCCCTCTCCAGACCGTGGATGTCGAGGGCGTCACCGTCGATATCATTGAGAACGCGCTGAAGAACGCCCGCGAGGAAATGGATGCGGTGCTGTTCCGCACCGCCATGTCGCCGGGTATTCGCGAGCAGGGCGACTGCTTCCCGATGATCGCCAATGTTGAAGGCAAAATGGTGGTGGGCCAGTTCGGCTCGTTCATCGGCCCGTTCCTCGAGGTCTACGACGGCGAGATCGAGGAAGGCGACATCATCCTCACCAACGACCCCTACCTCTGTAATGCCGCCGTGTCGCACCTGCCGGATTGGCTGGTGCTGAAGCCGGTGTTCAAGGACGGCCGCCACATCGCCTGGACGGCGATGTTCGGCCACATGTCGGACAACGGCGGCATGGTGCCGGGCTCGATTCCCATCGAGGCCACCACCATCTTCCAGGAAGGCATTCGCATTCCACCCATCAAACTCTACAAGCAGGGCGTGCTCCAGCAGGACGTGCTGGAGCTGATCCTGCACAACGTGCGCACCAGCCAGTGGAACCGCTTCGACCTCAACGCGCTGGTGGCGGCCTGCAACACGGCCTCGCGGCGGGTGATCGAGCTGACCGAGCGTTTCAGCGATGACATCCTGCACACCACCATGGGCATCATGCTCGACCGCAACCTGGAAGCCATGCGCGCCATCATCAATATGGTGGTACCGGAAGAGCCGCGCTACTTCGAGGACTACCTCTGCGACGATGGCATGGGCATGGGCCCTTACAAGATCGCCTGCAAGCTGTGGCGTGAGGGGGACAAGGCCATATTCGATTTCGCGGGTACCGATCCCCAGGCGCAGAGTTCGGTGAACTTCTTCCTCAATGAAGACATGTTCAAGATGTTCTTCGGCTCCTTCACCATCAACGTGGTGGACCCGCAGATTGTCTTCAACGACGGCTTCTACGACCTGGTGGATGTGCGCATTCCCCAGGGCACGCTGCTGAAGCCAAACTACCCGGCAGCGCTTTCGGGCCGTACCCACGCCCTTGGGCGTATCTTCGACGTGCTGGGTGCTTTGCTGGGCATGGGTGCGCCCAACGAGATGTTGAACGCGGCAGGCTTCAGTGACTCACCGCACCTGTTCTACTCCGGCTACGACGACAATGGAGAGTGGTTCCAGCTGTTCCAGATCGGCTTCGGCGGCATTCCCGGCCGGCCGATCGGCGACGGCCCCGACGGCCACTCCCTGTGGCCGGGCTTTACCAACGTGCCCAACGAGTTTATCGAGAGCTACTTCCCGCTGCGTATCGAGCAGTACGAGACCATCACCGACTCCGGCGGCGCCGGCCTGCACCGGGGCGGCAATGGCCTCAGCGTGGCCTATCGCTTCCTGTGCGACGGTGAGATCGGCATCCACGACGAGCGCTGGCTCACTTACCCCTGGGGCGTGAACGGCGGTGAAACCGGGATGCGTTCCACCAAGCGCCTGGTGCGCACCGACGGCTCCGAAGAGTGGCTGCCGGCCAAAGTGGAAGGCATCAAGGTCAAGGCGGGTGACCTGCTGTATTTCAACACCTGGGGTGGCGGGGGCTGGGGTGATCCCTTTGCCCGCGACCCACAGCTGGTGCTGGATGACGTGGAGCGTGGCCTGGTATCCGTCGAAGGCGCGAAGCGCTTTGGTGTGGTGATCGCCGGCGAGAAGCCCGGGTCCTACGATATCGACGAAGGGGCGACCGCAGCTTTACGTGAGCAGTGTGTTGCTGAGCGTGGAGAGGATATTCCGCTGTTCAACTTCGGCGGCAGCATCGAGGAGATACGCTCGCGCTGCGAGGCGGAGACCAACTTGCCTGCACCGGAGGCGCCCAGCTTCCGCTAGCGCCTGTTCCTATCTGAGGATCAAAGCCGGCGCGCGGCCACTACCGCAAGCCGGCTGCCTTCTCCCACCACGCTGCGCCAGCGGCGTGCAATCCAGCCTTCTTTGCCACTGCCCCGCTCAGCAGCATCTGCCCGGTGGTGGTCTTCATCGCGCTGGAAACGGCGCAGCACCGCACGCACTTCGCGGTGTTCGCGCTGGGCCTGCAGGTACTCGATCTGTTCCTGGTAGTGCTCGACCACGAAGGTCTCCACCGCATCGATGGTGAGGTAGACACCGCGACGACCACCCAGCAGTGAAACGGCCCCCAGCATCCACCCCGCCAGGCGCCACATGGGCAGCAACTTGCTGTGCAGGGCTGGCGGGAGCCAGTCATCGAAGAAGGCCAGGTGCTGTTGCTCGGTCTCGAGGTGTTCGCTGGCGAAGGTGCGAATCTCAGGGTCCCGGCTCAACGCCAGGATGCCGCGGTAGATCCACACCGCGCCGGTTTCCCCGGCGTGGTCCGAGCGCAGGTCGCCCTGCAGGCGCTTTTCGAGTGCCTGGGCCTGGGGCATATCCTCGACGGCGAGTGCGGCGGTAACGGGCATGTTCATACCAGTTTATACGCAGCCAGAACCGGGGTTGGTGCTGCCTGTCACTGTTTTGTCACGCTTT
>JASJBK010000225.1 GCA_030066555.1 Halieaceae bacterium | reverse complement strand
CGACAAGCCCATTGTCATTGTTAACCGCGGCAAAACCCGCGCCGATGACCTGGCGACCTTAAAAATCGAGGAAGACGCCGGCGAGGTTCTCGATCACCTGGCCAGCAGCGCCGAGATCGCCTGATCCACCGAGCGATACTCAAAGCTGAAGCCCGCCTCTTTGAGGCGTGTGGGCACCACCCGCTGGCCGGTTAACAGCAGTTCCTGCGCCAGTTCCCCCAACGCAGCACGCATCACGAAGCCGGGTACCGGCAGGCCCAACAGGGTGCTGCGGTGGGCTGCCAGGGCCTCGCTGAAACCGCGGTTGGTGACCGGCTCCGGTGCGGTCAAGTTAAACGCGCCGGACAGACTGTCGGTATCGAGCAGGAAGGTGATGGCGCGAACCACGTCGTCACGGTGTACCCAGCTCAGCCACTGGCGACCGGAACCCAGCCAGGTCGCCACACCGAACATTACCGACTTATCAAGCTGGGCGAAGGCGCCACCGCCGCGATCCAGCACCACCCCCAGCCGCGTGATACAGACCCGGGTGCCCAGGGCTTCAAACCGGTGGGCGGCCGCTTCCCAGTCCACGCAGAGCTGGTGCGAGAAACAGTCGACCGTGTCGCCGTCTTCAGCGAGCGGGGTGTCGTCCTGGGGGCCGTAGTAGCCGATCGCTGAGGCACTGACGAGCACTGAGGGCGGCCGCTCCAGTCGCTCGGCCAGTTCCAGCAGCTGCTCGGTGGTTTTCACCCGGCTGTCCACCAGCGCCCGTTTGCGCGCAGCGGTCCAGCGCCCTTCGGCAATACTCTCACCGGCGAGGTTCACGAAGGCGTCGTAGTAAGTAGAAGGCGCTATATCGTCGAGCCGGGTGACGTAGCGCAGGCTGACGTCGTCATCGAAATCGGGATTGCGGGTGTAGACGGTAACGGTGTCGCCACGTTCCAACAGGTGCTGCACCAGCACCGTGCCGATAAAGCCGGTACCGCCGGTAATCAGGACGTTCATATGTGAATAATACGGCCGGCCAAAGGGCCAAGATCAGTGATCGAATCACCGCGCCAGTTCGTATTATTTGTAGACAATGTGTACAGGTTAATTGACATGACAACCTTAAACGAAACTATACAGATCAACCGCCCCGCCAGGGAGGTGTTCCAGTACGTTGCCGACTTCGCGACCTGTGTGGAGTGGGACTCTACCGCGATCGAAACCGCGCGCCTGGACGACCAACCGGTAGGCGTCGGCACCCGCTACAAGGTGGTGTGCGAAGCGCCCTTCGGCAACCTGCCGCTGGAGTATGAGATCGTCGAGTTCGAGCCCGACCACAAGGTGGTGCTGGTCGGTCGCGGCCGCTTCTTCGAGGTGCAGGACACCATCCTGGTGACCCCCACCGACACCGGCTGTGAGCTGGACTACACGGCGGAATTCACCTGGAAGCCGATGCTGAAGCGCTTCGCGGCGAGCATCGAACCGGGCCTCAAGCGCATGGGCTATGCCTCGGTGCAGAAAGGCCTGAAGGCGGCCCTCGATGACGAATATGAAGCGCCAGAGATCTCCGGCGAAAACGCCCGCGCCGACCGTTTCGTACCCACCGCCCTGATGCGCTTTACCAAGCGCGGCTACAAGCGCGGTGCGAAGAAGCTCTTCAATCCCATGTCGCGCTACATGGGCGACAAGCACGTGGTGCTGACCGGCGCCACCGCCGGCCTCGGCAAGGCCAGCGCAGAGTTCCTCGCCTACCGTGGCGCCAAGCTGACCCTGGTGGTGCGCAGTCGCGAAAAAGGCCAGGCCCTTGTCAAAGAACTGAAGGCCCGTACCGGCAACAAGAACATCGCCCTGGAGATTGCCGACCTGAGCCTGATGGCCGACGTCGACAAGGTAGTGGCAAGCCTGACCAAAAAAGGCGACCCCATCGATGTGCTGATCAACAATGCCGGCGCCCTGTTCAACCCGCGCGAGGTCACCAGCGAAGGCCTGGAGCAGAGCTTTGCCCTGCTGCTACTTAGCCCCTACCGCCTGACCGAGGCGCTCAAGCCCCTGCTGAAGAAAGCGGCGGATGCCAACGGCGAGGCCCGCGTCATCAATGTGGTCTCCGGCGGCATGTACAGCCAGAAGCTCAGGGTCTGGGACCTGCAGAGTGAGCAGGACGACAAGTACTCGGGCTCGGTGGCCTACGCGCGCTGCAAGCGGGCGCTGATGATCAAGACCGAGCAGTGGGCCGAGGACTGGGCCGATGACGACATTGTCGTCAACGCCATGCACCCGGGCTGGGCAGACACCCCCGGGGTAGAAAGCTCTCTCCCAGAGTTCCACAAGCTGACCCGTCTGGTGCTGCGCAGCGCGGAAGAAGGTGCCGACACCATCAACTGGATGGCGGTGGCAAGCGAGGCGGGCCAGATCAGCGGCAAGCTGTTCCTGGACCGCGAACCGCGCACCACGCACCTGACCTCGTCCACCCGCGAGTCCGATGAATCCCGCGAAGAGCTGCGCGAGATTCTCGACAACTGGGATAACACCGAGGCCAGCGACAAGGCCGCCTGATAGAAGGCGGCCCGGGCGTTCCCGTCGCCCCGGCCGCCCTCCTCACCCACACGCTCTCGTCGCCCCCGCGCAGGCGGGGACCCACCCACTGGATTCCCGCCTACGCGGGAATGACGGGTTGTGCTCTGTGGTAGCCTAAGTCGCTTATATAGATGGAGGAGACTCACATGAGCGACGCGATCACCCCGGCCAGTATCGATATCGAGGGCGACGTTCTCGACGACCTCAAGAACCGCCTCGGCCAAACCCGCTGGCCCTGCAAGGAAGTCGTCGACGACTGGAGCCAGGGCAAGCCGCTGGCCTACACCCAGGAACTCGCCCAGTACTGGGAATACGAGTACGACTGGAAGCGCTGGGAAGCGAAGCTCAACCACTGGAACCCCTGCTCCACTGTCATCGACGGCCTGGAAATTTTCTTCCTGCACGTGCAGAGCCCGCACCCGGATGCCCTGCCGATGATCATCACCCACGGCTGGCCCGGCTCCATCGTCGAGTTTCACAAGGTCATCGAGCCGCTGACCCAGCCCGACGATCCCGCTGATGCCTTCCACCTGGTCGTTCCCTGCCTGCCCGGCTACGGCTTCTCGGGCAAGCCCACCACACCTGGCACCAGCGCCGAGGCGATCGGCAGGATGTGGGGCAAGCTGATGGCGCGGCTGGGCTACGACCGCTACGTGGCCCAGGGCGGCGACTGGGGCGCATTGGTGACCCAGTGCATGGGCACCAGCGAAACCGAGCACTGCGCCGGCATTCACATCAACATGCCGATCTGCCCGCCTGGCGAGGAAGACCTTGCCGACCTCACCGAGTTTGAGCAGGCCGCGCTGGCAGGCATGGAACACTACAGCCAGTGGGACTCGGGTTATTCCAAGCAGCAGAGCACACGCCCCCAGACCCTGGGCTACGCCCTGGCGGACTCACCGGTGGGCCAGATGGCCTGGATCGTGGAGAAATTCTGGAGCTGGATGGATTGCGACGGCCACCCCGAGAATATCCTTAGCAAAGACGAGTTGCTCGATAACGTGATGATGTACTGGGTCACCAACACCGGCGCCTCATCGGCACGCCTGTACTGGGAGAGCTTCAACAAGCCCAATCTCGATCCCATCGCCATGCCGGTAGGCGCCTCGATATTCCCCAAGGAAATCTTCCGCTGCTCGCGGCGCTGGGCGGAGAAGCGCTACAGCAACATCATCCACTGGAACCAGCTCGACAAGGGCGGCCACTTCGCCGCCTTCGAGCAGCCGGAGATTTTTGTCGACGAGTTGCAGACCTGCTTCAGGCAATTGCGCTGACCTGTCGATACCGGCTAGCTTCGCCAGCGATTCTCTTGCCAGGAAGCACCTGTCGGTATCCAACGGGCAGTATAATCAGGTCCGAACTTTCGCTGGACCCGGCCGCTTCATGACAGACACTGTTTTCAATCCCTTCGAGTCCGAAGAGATTACCCCGCCCTTTTCCGATCACTGGGAAGCCAAGCGCCGGCTGGCGCAGGCCATTCGCGCACTCAGCGAAGTGCTGGTGACCTCGACGCCGTCGATCGATGACATGAATGATATTGCCGAGCGCCTGGAACTGCAGGCGCGACAGTTTGCCAAGTCGCCGCGTATATACGGCCAGTGGGCCTTCCAGGCCGATGGCAACCACGGCACTCGCGGTGAAGTGAACCACGAGCTCAATGCCCTGGCCGGCTGGAGCAATCCGCTATCACCAGGGCTCAACATGTGGATTGAAAACGAGCGCGCCTACGGCACCGTGACCTGTGGCTGGACCTATGAGGGCCCACCCGGGCATATCCACGGCGGCATCGTCGCCGCCATCTTCGACCAGTTCATGGGTATGGCACAGATGATGGGTAAAGCACCCGGCATGACCGGGCGCCTTACCACTCGCTACCACCGCCCGACGCCACTCAACGTAGAGCTGAAACTGGAAGCCTGGCTGGAAACAGTGGAAGGCCGCAAAACCACCGTCCACGCAGAAATGCGCAACGGCGACGAGGTCACTGCCACCTGCGAGGCCCTGTTTATCCGCCCGAAGGGCGGCATCGGCCTCCGTGATATGGACCAGGTCGCCGAGCCGGACGCTAGCTGATACTGATGCGCCGCTTGGTCGGCGCAGTCTCGACCCGCTTGGGTGCCTTCAGGGTCAGCACGCCGTCGCTGAAGTCGGCACTGATGTCTTCTTCATGCACCTCGTTGCCGAGGGTAAAGCTGCGCATGATCTTGCCGTAGCGGCGCTCCTGGCGAATGATCTTGCCGTCTTTCTCTTCCTTGTCTTCCTGACGGGCTTCCGCCTCCAGCGTCAGCACGCCATCGTGCAGGGTCAGGTGAATGTCGTCCTTGGCCACCCCGGGCAGTTCCGCGGTGATTTCAAAATGGTCGTCCTTGTCCTTGATATCGACCCTGGGCGCAAAGAAGGCCTGCGGCGACTCTCCTTCCCGGCGCAGGGGCGCCCAGAAATCATCCAGGAATCGGTCGGAATCGAAAAAACTCCCTCGTGGAATCAATGACATGGTTGTCTCCTCTCGTAGCACGGGCTGGCAGATCAAAAGCGCCAGCCTCTACTTAAAATATGGGCCCTTCCGGCAACAAAACAATGCTGTGGAAATGACAACCGGACCCTGACTTGACCTGCATCAAGGGCCCGGAAAGCGTGCCGCGGAGCTTTACATTTCTTTGCCCGACGCGCGTACACCTTTACCCCCCAGGCTGTTTCAATAGCGCCATCGAATCACGGAGGTAAGCAAATGAAACACTCAGTTATTGTTTTCATCCTGGCCCTCGCGGCAGCCAGTGCCACCAGCGCCCAGGACGAGAGTCGCGGCGACATGCAGCGCGGCCCCCACGGTAACCCGGAAGAACGCATCGAGCGCATGCGGGCGCACCTGGGATTGACCGATGAGCAGGTGGCGCAAATGCGCGAGATTCAGGCCAGTGATGCCGGCCGCCGCGAGAAGCGCGAACAAATGCGCGACATACTGACCGAGGCGCAGCGCGAGATCATGCGTGAGCACCGCTCACGGAAAGACGGCA
>JASJBK010000224.1 GCA_030066555.1 Halieaceae bacterium | reverse complement strand
ACCCCCGCGGCCTGCTCAATCCGGGCAAGACCATTCCCACCCTCAAGCGTTGCCAGGAGTACCGCTCGATTTTTAGTGATCGGGCCGGCTGAGCGTGGACGCCAGCAAAGGCATCATCGAGCAGTTGCGCGCTGCGGCCGCCGATGGGCAGCGCCTGGCGGTACGCGGCGCGGGTAGCAAGCCTTGGACGATGCTGACAACCGGCGGCAGGCAGAAGCTCAAACTAGCGGAGCACAAGGGCATCCTGCAGTACGACCCCTCGGAACTGGTGATCGTGGTGCGCGCAGGAACCTCACTTGAGGAACTGGATGCCGCACTGGCTGAGCACGGCCAGATGCTGGCCATGGATGCCCCTGATTTCAATGGCGGCTCGACCATCGGTGGCGCCGTGGCCCTGGGTTGGTCGGGTTCCCGGTCTGCCTTTGCCGGCGGCGTGCGTGACTGCGTGCTGGGGCTGCGCATGGTCAACGGCCAGGGGGAGGACCTGAACTTCGGCGGCCAGGTGATGAAGAACGTAGCCGGCTTTGACGTGTCGCGACTGATGGTGGGCTCCTGTGGGCGCCTCGGGGTGATTCTCGAGCTCTCCCTGAAGGTGGTGCCGCTGCCGCAGCGGGAGATCAGCCTGGGTTTCCCGTTCCCCGATCTCAAAGCCAGCCAGGCCGCCGTCAATGGCTGGACCCAGCGCGGCTTTCCCGTCAGTGGTGCAAGCTTTTCGGAGGGTCGGCTGCGGGTACGGCTCTCTGGCCCGGGTGCCGTGCTGGACACCGCGGCCGCCGACATGGGTGGAGAAAAGGAAGACGTGGAATGGTGGTCGGCCCTGCGTCGGCTTGAGCACCCGCTGTTTCACCACGGCTGGGGCGATGAAAAGCTGTTCGACTGTAACGGTGACGTCTGCTGGACAGCCCACAGTCGGCGCCGAGGTAGCGCGCCCGCGGTTGGCCTGGCGTCGGGGCCGGACTTCGACAAGGCCCCCAATCGCGCCTTGCTGTTGCGGGTTGAGCAGGCCTTCGATCCTCATGGTTTGTTCAGGCCCCCGGAGGCCGCCTGATGCAAACCTTCCTGCCGGCTGATTTCATTGCCACCAGCGCCGGCCAGCAGGCAGATACCATCCTGCGGGACTGTGTGCACTGTGGTCTTTGCAATGCCACCTGTCCCACCTACCAGCTCGAACGCAACGAGCTGGACGGCCCCCGTGGGCGCATTTACCTTATCAAGCAGATGCTCGAGGGCCAGGAGGTCAGTGAGCTAACCCGCCACCACCTGGATCGCTGCCTGGTGTGCCAGTCCTGCGAAACCACCTGTCCCTCCGGCGTCAACTATCATCGCCTGCTGGATATTGGTCGCGAGGAACTCGAGCAGCGAGTGCCGCGTTCTCCGTTTGCGCGTCTGCAACGTGCGCTGGTGCGCGGGGTGATGTCGCGGCGGCAGATTACCCAGCCGCTGTTTGCACTGGGCCGACTGGCGCGACCAATGCTGCCCGCCCGGTTGCGCAGTCATATACCTTTGCTGCGCACCTCGATCGCTACCCGGCAGGAATCCCACGCGCGTAAGGTCATCCTGGTGCAGGGCTGCGTGCAGCCCGCCATGTCGCCCACCACCAACCAGGCGGCGGCAGCGGTTCTGGATGCACTGGGCATCGAGACGGTGACCATCGATGCGGAAACCTGCTGCGGTGCCCTGTCCGCCCACGGCGGCGGCAAGACCCGGTCCCTGGACCAGGCGCGGCGCAATATCGATGCCTGGTGGCCGGCCATCGAGTCCGGCGCCGAGGCCGTATTGATGACCGCCAGTGGCTGCAGCAATTTCGTGCAGGACTACGGCGACTTGCTGGCTGACGATGCCGTCTACGCCGCTCGCGCGCAGCGTGTCGCCGGCCTGCTCAAGGACATCAGCGAGTTCCTCGATGACGAGCCGCTGGAGGCGCTACCGATAGGTGAGCGCCAGCGGATAGCCTGGCATTGCCCCTGCACAGCGCAGCACGGCCAGTCGCTGGATGCGCCGACCCGGCGCGTATTGACGCGACTTGGCTTTGAGCTCCCCCCGGTGCGCGACTCGCATCTGTGCTGCGGCTCTGCCGGCAGCTATTCCCTGTTCCAGCCAGATATGGCCCGGGCGCTGCGGACCCGCAAGCTCGAGGCCCTGCAGGCGAGTGACCCTGCGCAGATCGTTACCGCCAACATCGGCTGCCAGGTGCACCTGTCCGCTGGCACCGAGACCCCGGTGGTTCACTGGATCGAACTGGTGGCGCGCTCCCTGGACGCTACACTGCAGTCAGGCTGATGACCTGAGGAAAGCATCGTGTTCGAGAATGAGCATCCCGCGCGTCGGGCAGCGCTGCTGTCCCGCGAATATGTCCAGACCCACAATCGGGAGGGCTGGCTGGGCCTGTACTCAGAAGACGCCAGTATCGAGGACCCGATCGGTATTTCACCGCTGGACCCGGAGGGCAAGGGCCACCGTGGCCGGGCGGCGCGGGAAGCGTTCTGGGATACCTTCATCGCCCCGGTGGATATCAGTATCGAGATCCTCCACAGCTACGCCGCCGGGCTGGAGTGTGCCAACCACATCATCATTAGCACTACCATCGACGATGGCCAGGGCAAGCGCTTTCTGCAGAAAGTGCAGGGGATTTTCACCTATGAGGTCAATGAAGCAGGTGAGCTGATGGCCCTGCGCGGCTACTGGGAAGTCGATGACCCCGACAACAGCCTGACGGAGTTGTAATGACAGCAAACAGCGAGCAGATCGAATACTGGAACGGTGAGGCCGGCGAACGCTGGGCCAGCTACGACGACATGATGTCGCGGCTGCTGGCGCCGATCGCCGAACTGCTGCTGGATCACGCTCCACCCGAGGGCGCCCGCTCGGCCCTCGACGTCGGCTGCGGCGGCGGCAGCCAGAGCCTGATGCTGGCGCAGCGCCTGGGTGAGGGTGCGAAGGTGACGGGTGTCGATATCTCCGGCCCGCTGCTGGAGGTGGCCCGGCGCCGCGCGGCGGAGGTAGCGGAAGACCTTGAGTTTCTGGAGGCGGACGCTGCTGTGCATCCGTTTGAGGCGGACAGTTACGACCTGCTGTTCTCGCGTTTCGGGGTGATGTTCTTCGATGACCCTGAGGCGGCGTTCACAAACCTGCGTCGCGCGCTGCTGCCGGGGGCACCCCTGCTATTCGCCTGCTGGCAGTCCCTCAAGGACAACCCCTGGACCTGGCTGGCGGTACAGGCGGCGCTCGAGCATGTGCCCGCGCCGCCGCCCCCGCAGCCGGGCGAACCGGGGCCGTTCTCCTTCGCCGACCCGGCGCGGGTGCAGTCCGTTCTCGGCAGCGCGGGATTCAGTGACGTCGATATCCACGCCCAGCAAGTCACCCTGCACTGGGGCGAGGGGGACACCCTGGCCGACAAGGTGAGGGAGCTGGTGCAGATCGGTCCGGTGGGCCGGCTGCTGGCGGATCAACCCGGCGATGTGCGGCAGAAGGTGCGCGAATCTATCGCCGAGGTGCTGGCACCCTACTACAACGGTGAAGTATTGGTGCTGGAGGGGGCGACCTGGTTTGTGCGCGCTACTGCCTGACGCCTGGTCCCCCTTTATTAATCCCCTTTAAACTCGGGCTCCCGCTGTTCGAAGAAGGCACGCGCGCCTTCTGTGGCATCCGCCATGCCCTGGGCCAGCAGGAACTGGTCCGCGTCCATGAAACTGGTGGCCTCGTTGAGGGCGTTGGCGCTGGCATTGATAGCCCGCTTGGCCATGCGCAGGGGCACCGGCGGCATCGCCGCCAGTTGCTTGCCCAGCAGTCTGGCGCGCGCCAGTGCTTCCCCCGGCTCTGCCAGGTAGTCCACCAGGCCCCAGTCGTAACTGGTGTCCGCCGGCATGCGCTCGGCCAGCAGCAGTAGCTGCTTGGTCTTCGCCGGTCCGACCAGGTTCACGAAACGCGGCACGCTCTGCCAGCTCATGTTCATGCCAAGCTTGAGTTCCGGCACATAGAGCGTGGCTTCCCGGGAGGCCACCCGCCAGTCGCATGACACCGCCAGCGCCATGCCGCCACCAATGCACATGCCCTCTATGGCCACCACGGTGACCGCCTCGATAGCCTCCCAGGCGGCGCACATGTTGGGTCCCACTTTCAGCAGGGTGCGCTTCTCGGCGACCGTCATCTCACCAAGGGCGGCCAGCTCCGGGTCGCGCAGGTCCATACCGGCAGTAAAGGTGTCGGCACGGCCGGTGAGGATCACGCAGCTCAGCTCGCTGTCGTCCTGTATCTCCCGGGCGAGGGCAGTGAGCTCTCGCATCAGCGCATTGCTGAGGCTGTTGACCTTGGAGCCCGAGTCGAAGTGCACGGTGAGCACGCGGCCGTCGCGCTCCAATTTCAGGAAATCCCAGTCGCTCATCGTGTGGCGTCTCCTTGTTTGCGTACAGCTCTACAGCAGTTCGTCCAGGTAGCCGAACAGGGCGGCACTGCCACCGGTATGCAGGAATACCACGTTCTCGCCCTGGAATTCCCCCTGGCGAATCATGTCGATCATGCCGGCCAGGCCCTTGCCGCTGTATACCGGGTCAAACAGCAGGCCCTCCAGTCGCGCCAGCATCAGCAGTGCTTCTTTCATGCCCTCGGTGGGAATGCCGTATCCGTCCCCAATGTAGTTGCAGTTGGCGACCACGTCCTGCTCGCGCACGCAGCCGGGGGCGCCGATCAGCTCGGCGGTGGCGCAGGCCAGGTCGTAGACCCGCGGTACCTGCACGTCTTCGGGGGCGTTCACGCCGATGCCCAGTACCGGGATGTTGGCGTTGGTGGCGCACAGTCCTGCCACCAGGCCCGCCTGGGTGCCGGCGCTGCCGGTGGCGTGAACTACCCGGTCGATTTTCAACCCCATGTCATTGGCCTGGGTCAGCAGTTCGATGGCGCAGTTCACATAGCCCAGCGCGCCCACCGGGTTGGAGCCGCCGCCGGGAATCACGTAGGGCTTGCGGCCGGCGCTCCTCAGTTCCTCGGCCTGGGCCTCCATGATGGCGTTCATGTCGGCGCCCCTCGGATGGTGCTGGATGTTGGCGTCGAACATGCGATCCAGGAACACATTGCCGGAGTTCAGGTAATCCTCATCCGGGTCGATGATGCGGTTCTCGAAATGCAGCTCGCAGGCCAGGCCGACCCGGGCCGCCGCGGCCGCAGTCTGGCGGGCGTGGTTGGATTGCACCGCCCCCTGGGTGATCACCGTGTCGGCACCCTGCTGCAGGGCGTCGGCGATCAGGAACTCGAGTTTGCGGGTCTTGTTGCCGCCGCTGGCGAGGCCGGTGCAGTCATCACGCTTGACGTAAAGGTTTGGCCCACCCAGTGCCTCGGAAAGCCGCGGCATCGGCTCCAGCGGCGTCGGCAGGTGGGCAAGGCGGGTGCGGGGGAATCTTGCGAGGTGCATTCAGGGTGTTCCTTCTCTTGCTAGTTCGATGGTGCGCTGCACCAACAGGTCGGTGGATGAATACAGGGGTGCCGGCGCATTTTCGGGCGCCAGCATCAGGGGAATTTCTGTGCAGCCGGCGATCAGTGCTTCGGCGCCGCTGAACACCAGCGAGGTGGCCAGG
>JASJBK010000223.1 GCA_030066555.1 Halieaceae bacterium | reverse complement strand
GAGGGTGCCAAGTACGACGGCGTGTTCTCCATGTGGTACGGCAAGGGCCCGGGCGTCGACCGCAGCATGGATGTGATCAAGCACGCCAACGCCTTTGGCACCTCGCGCTACGGCGGCGTGCTGGCGGTGGCCGGTGACGACCACGCCTGCAAGTCCTCGACCCTGCCTCACCAGTCCGAGCACATGTTCATCGGCGCCTCCATTCCGGTGCTCAACCCTTCCAATGTGCAGGAAGTGCTGGACCTCGGCATCTACGGCTGGGAGCTGTCCCGCTACTCC
The DNA here is from genome assembly GCA_030066555.1 of Halieaceae bacterium. Lineage (GTDB taxonomy): Bacteria > Pseudomonadota > Gammaproteobacteria > Pseudomonadales > Halieaceae > JANQIO01. The sequence goes on along the minus strand of JASJBK010000223.1, from coordinate 5,289 downwards.
GGCTGCTGGGTAGGCTTCAAGGCCATCACCGAGAATATGGACTCGGCGATCTCCGCCGACGTCGACCCGGCGCGCATCAACATCGTTATCCCGGAAGACTTCGAGCTGCCGCCGGACGGCGTGCACGCCCGCTGGCCCGACAAGCCGCTGGAGCAGGAGCTCCGTCTCAACAAGTACAAGATCTACGCGGCCCGCGCTTTTGCCCGCGCCAACAACCTCAACCGCATCGTGGTCGACAGCCCCAAGCCGCGCCTGGGCATCATCACCACCGGCAAGGCTTACCTGGACGTGATGCAGGCGTTGGAAGACCTGCACATTGATGAGAATCTCGCCGCCCAGATCGGCCTGCGTGTTTACAAGGTAGGCATGAGCTGGCCGCTGGAGCCGCTCACCACCCACGAGTTTGCCGAGGGCCTGGAAGAGATCCTGGTGGTGGAGGAGAAGCGTTCCATTATCGAGGACCAGCTCACTGGCCAGCTCTACAACTACCCGGTGGCCCAGCGCCCGCGGGTGATCGGCGAGTTCGACGAGGAGGGCCGCGACCTGCTGCCGAACCTGGGTGAGTTGACGCCGGCCATGGTGGCGCGCGTGATCGCGGGACGTATCGGCCGCTTCTTCGAGTCAGAGGACATTACGGCGCGCCTGGAATTCCTGGCCCGCAAGGAGCAGTCCCTGGCAAAGCCCCGGGCGATTGCCGAGCGCGTGCCGCACTTCTGCTCAGGCTGTCCGCACAACACCTCCACCAAGGTACCCGAGGGCAGTCGCGCCATGGGCGGTATCGGCTGTCACTACATGGCGACCTGGATGCCCGATCGCAAGACCGAGACCTTCTCGCAGATGGGCGGCGAAGGCGTGGCCTGGATCGGCATGGCGCCGTTCACGGAAACCAAGCACGTGTTCCAGAACCTGGGCGACGGCACCTACTTCCACTCCGGAATCCTTGCCATCCGCGCGGCCCAGGCCGCCGGGGTGAACATCACCTACAAGATTCTCTACAACGATGCCGTGGCCATGACCGGTGGCCAGCCCATCGACGGCCAGCTCAGCGTCGAAGACCTGGTGCACCAGTTGCGCGGTGAGGGCATTGCCCGCATCGCCCTGGTCAGCGACGAGCCCGGCACCTGGCAGGGCCGCTTCAACGCCATTCCCGGCTACAGCCTGCACCACCGCGACGAGATGGACGCGCTGATGCTCGAGCTGCGCGAGTTCGAGGGCGTCTCTGTCATTGTCTATGTGCAGACCTGCGCCGCCGAGAAGCGTCGTCGCCGCAAGAAGGGAATTCTGGAAGACCCGGCCAAGCGCGCTTTCATCAACGACGCCGTATGCGAAGGCTGCGGTGACTGCAGCAAGGCCTCCAACTGCCTGTCGGTGATCCCCAAGGAAACCGAGCTGGGCCGCAAGCGCCAGATCGACCAGAGCGCCTGCAACAAGGACTTCAGCTGTGTGAAGGGCTTCTGCCCCAGCTTCGTCACCGTGCACGGCGGCGAACTGGTCAAGAAGCGCGGCGGTAGTGGCGGTGACGGCACGGTGTTCGACCCGCTGCCGGAGCCCACCCTGCCGACGCTGGACGAACCCTGGAGCGCGGTGGTGACCGGCGTCGGGGGTACCGGCGTGTTGACGGTAACCGCACTGGTGGCCATGGCGGCCCACGTTGAGGGCAAGGGCTGTGCCACCCTCAACCAGACCGGCCTGGCCCAGAAGTTTGGCGCCGTGGTCAGCCACGTGCGTGTGGCCGAGAACCAGGAAGACATCAAGGCGGTGCGTATTCCCGCCGGTGAAGCTGACCTGCTGGTGGGCTGCGACCTTGCGGTGGCGGCCTCCTACGAAAGCCTGGCCAAGGTCGACATCGAGCGCTCCAGCGCCGTGGTCAACAGTGCCGAGGTGCCGACCGCGGCTTTTGTGCTGGACCCGGACGCGAAGTTCCACGGCGGCGCCATGGAGCAGACCATCCGCGAGGAAGTGGGCGAGGACTCCAGTTTCTTTATCAATTCCACGGCGGTGGCCACTGAGCTGCTGGGCGATTCCATTGCCAGCAACCTGTTCCTGCTGGGCTATGCCTACCAGCAGGGCCTGGTGCCGGTGAGCTGGCAGGCCCTGGAGCGCGCCATCGAGCTCAACGGTGTGGCCATCGATTTCAACAAGCAGGCCTTCCTGTGGGGTCGACGCGCGGCGCACCAGCCGGAGCGGGTAATGGGTCTGGTGGAGCAGGCGCTCAAGCAGCCCAGGGTGATGACCCTGGAAGAGCTGATCAGCGATCGCAGCGACCGCCTGGTGGCCTATCAGGACGCCAAGTACGCCGAGCGCTTCAATGCCGCGGTCAACCGGGTACGCGAGCACGACACTGAGGAGTCGAAGCAACTGACGCGCGCGGTGGCCAGGAGCCTGTACAAGCTCATGGCCTACAAGGACGAGTACGAAGTGGCGCGGCTCTACAGCGACGGCGATTTCCTCAAGAAACTCAAGAGCCAGTTCAGCGGCGACTACAGCCTCAAGTTCCACCTGGCACCGCCGCTGCTGTCGAAGAAGGACCCCGCCACCGGGCGCCTGATCAAGCGCGAGTTCCCGGGCTGGACCCTGCACCTGTTCGGCATCATGGCAAAGTTCAAGTTCCTGCGCGGTACCCCGCTGGATATTTTCGGCATGACCGCAGAGCGGCGCCAGGAGCGCCAGGACATCGTCGATTTCGAGGCCCAGATTGAGGAAATTCTCAAGGGGCTGAACAACGACAACTACGCACTGGCGGTGCAACTGGCCGAGCTGCCCCAGCAGCTGCGCGGCTTCGGCCACGTGAAGGACCAGAATCGCGAGAAGCTGGACCTGCAGCGCAGGCAGTTGCTGCCGCAGTTCCGCGGCGAGAATGTTGTGCAATTCGTGGAGAAGGTGGCCTGATTATGAGTGTATTCAGTAACCCGGCATTCGATCATCACGAGAAGGTTGCCTTTGGCGCCGACAAGGCCAGCGGCCTGCGCGCCATTATCGCGGTGCACGATACGCGCCTCGGCCCGGGTGTCGGCGGCTGCCGCATGTACCCCTATGCCGGCGACGATGAGGCCCTCTACGACGTGCTGCGGCTGTCGCGGGGTATGACCTACAAGTCGGCCCTTGCCGGCCTGCCTTTTGGCGGCGGCAAATCAGTCATCATCGGCAACCCCCACAGCGACAAGACGCCGTCGCTGATGCACGCCATGGGTGAATTCATCGAAAGCCTGGGCGGGCTGTACGTGGCCGCCGAGGATTCCGGCACCGGCGTTGAAGATATTCGCACCATGGCTGAGCGCACGGCCCACGTCAGCGGCCTGCAGGACGGCACCGAGCACGGGGGCGATCCGTCACCGACCACGGCCTACGGCGTCTACCTCGGCATTCGTACCGCTGTGCAGTACCGCCTGGGCGCAGACTCCATGCGTGGCCTGCGGGTCGCCATCCAGGGTCTGGGCAATGTCGGGTTTCACCTGGCGGGCCGGCTGGTGGCCGACGGAGCCATCGTCTACGGGGCCGACGTCAATGAAGCCAACCTGCGGCGCGCCAGCGAGCAGCACGGCGTCCAGGTCGTCTCTACCGACGAGATTCTCACCCAGGAAGCAGACGTGTTCGCGCCCTGTGCCATGGGTGCAGTGCTGAACCGGGAAACCGTTGACGGCCTGCGGGTGGGCATCGTCGCCGGTGCCGCCAACAACCAGCTGGCGGACGAGGAGCGGGCGGACCACCTGTGGGATCGCGGTATCCTTTACTGCCCGGACTTCCTGATCAATGCCGGCGGTATCATCGACGTCTACCACCAGCGCAGCGGCAGCGACGTGGCCGTCATGCGTGAGCACGTGGAGCGTATCGAGAGCAATCTGCAGGAAATCCTGTTCCGTTCAGATCGTGCCGGCCGCTCACCCCACCTGGTGGCGGAGGACCTGGCCGAGGAATACCTGGCGGCCGCATCCAGCGTCGAGCCTTCGCGCCTCGCTGCCTTCTGAGCGGCCGCTCAGGAGCGCAACCAGTCTCTGGCTTCTTCGAGTTCGCGGAACACCGCGAACTCGGTGCTCTCGCTTTCCCGAAACACCTTGAAGATACGGCTGATGCCGTAGGTGATGTTGCCCGGTGCCACCACGGCAATCTTGCTGGGCTGGTTCTGGCGACTGCGGGCGATATCTGCGCCATTGCGTACCTCGGCGGTGCTCAGCAGAATCTCCGCCTTGATCATCAGGTACAGGCGCAAGGACGAGTCGGGCATCTGCTCGAGTTCTTCCATGAGCGCCACCAGGTCGTCCTTCTCCGGGCTCTGGAGAAACTCAATCTGCACGATGTCGTCATCGCGGGAGATTTCGTAAATGGGCGAATCGGCCATCAGCTGCTGGTCACGTACTTGAGAATGTCGACGACTTCTGTCGGCGACTGGGCCCAGGCCATGGCGGCGGCATCCACTTCCTTGAGCGGGTGCACGATCGCCTCGTCGTGAAGGGTGATGTAGGGCTTGCCGAGGGCCGCCAGGTAGCCGGCGTCGAAGGCGGCGTTCCACTGCTTGTACTTGTCGCCGAAGCGCACCACGGCGATATCGCACTGCTGGATAAGGTTGCGGGTGCGGATGCCGTTGACCTTGGATGATTTGTGGTCGCGCCAGAAACCCTCGCTGGCCGGGGCCAGCATGTCGCCGGCGGCGTCGCTGGCTGCGTGATCAGTCACTGCAGAGGTAAAGCTCACCGGCAAGCCGGCATCGCGCGCGCCCTGTTCTACCTGCTCCCGCCAATCAGTATGAATCTCTCCGGAGAGATAGATGGTCCAGTTCACGCGCCGCTCCCTTTTTTGTATCAAGTATAGGGAAACTTCCCCTTTTAGGGGATTGAAATTTCCAGAGGTCAGGGCGGGGTGGTGACGTTCTCGGTGCCCTCGCCGGGGGTAATGAACAGCATCTGCGCCGACTCGGCAATGTGCGCGGTATGCCAGGTGTCTCGTGGCACCAGTACAAAAGACCCGGCCTCGACCAGTGTCACCGCCCGGTCGCCATCGTCTTCCCGCAGCACCAGCTCGGCGCTACCTGACAGCAGCACCACGATTTCATCGCCGGCCGGGTGCTTCTCCCAGGTCGGCCAGTCTTTCTCGAAACTGTGGGCTGCGATCAGCACATGCCCGGCGAAGCCGGCGTAGTCGCGATCCAGTGCGGCGTAGAAGTCATCGGAAAGTTCCCTGCCGTCTACCGACAGGTCCGGGGTGAGAACTGCGAACTGCTCAAACAGGCTGGGCATGCTGGCCTCCTCGCTGGCGTCGCCGTGGTAAGCGAGAGTCTTGCCCAGCAGCGGCGCG
>JASJBK010000028.1 GCA_030066555.1 Halieaceae bacterium | reverse complement strand
CCGTTTGGGGTCCGGTGCCGGACCCCTTTTTACGTCGGGTTTTCCGCCTCGTCCAGCAGGCGATTTGAGAGGGTCAGGAAGGCCATCAGCGAGCCGTCGGCATCGATGCGTTCATCGATCACCAGCGCCATCACTTCGGTCTGGGCATCGCGCAATCTCGCAGCGATATCGGCAGGATTCCCCCCCGGCTGCGCCAGTTCCTCGCGCAGGCTCAGCAGGCGCTGATAGAAAGTGTCCAGCCGGTCCTTGCGGGATTGCCGCCGTTGGCGTCGGACTGTGGCCAGTACGGTGCCGGTAGCCAGCATCACGGTGGTGCCCAGGGCCAGCACCTCGGCATAGCGCTCGAGAAAGCCTGGCAGGTCGCGGTCACGGTACCGCTGCGCGCCGACATGCAGCGGCAGGGCCTGCGCAGCCAGTTCAAGATTGATCAGACCCTGCACGCCGGCCAATGGGTAGGCCGCAGCAATCTGCGGTCGCAGCGATTCCAGCGCCATGGCGAGCTGGTAGATGGTGTCCGCCGGCAGCGCTTCCCGTGCCACCAGCAGGTTGGTGACCGACAGGGTCAGTGCCGGCTCTCTACTCAATGATGGATACAGCTGGGCTGGCAGTACGAAGGGTCGCAGGAAGGGGTGGCGCAGGGCGATGCCTTCGGCGACGCTGCCATGCATGAGCTGCTGCGGGGAATCGAGGCTGTAGAGCCTGAATCCTTCCATGCGCGACAGCGCGTCGGGTTGGAGGATGCCGCCGAATATGAAGTAGCTGTCCGGCTCGCTGCTCCAGGGGTCGGCCAACAGGCCGGCGCCGCCCATGGTGAGTCCAAAATCGCTCACCAGTTTCGAGGCCAGCCGATAACCCGGTGAGCCAGGTGCACCCGCCCAGGTTGAGCCACCCGCCAGCATCTCACCCAGGTCTGATGGAGGCTGGTCGCCCCGGTACAGCACGTGCAGCACGCTGGGGTAGAGGTCGGCCACCAGCGCTATACCAGTGGGCTGCCGCTCGGAATCCTCGATGATGCCCAGATCCAGCTCGCCCGCCTTCAAAGCTTTTATTATCTCTTCGCTGCTGGGGTAGGAACGCAGCTCGATAGTCTCTTCATCGGGAGTGAGCCCGGCGATCAGGCTGCCGATGCTCGGCGCCGGCTCCTCGGCATGGATGCCCAGCAACAATGCGGCCTGCAATGACTGGCTGCACAGCACCAGGACCCCGCACAGGGCGCTTGCCAGAACGCGTGATATCACTGGTCGAGCAGCTTGCGGGCGTTGTCGTCGGCGCGCTGGCGGAAGCCTGCGGGATCTGTATTCCACAGGGTGCGGCCGTTGGTAAAGCCGGCAAGCTCGAACAACAGCAGTTCGCCGTCTTCGATTTTGAAATTGGTGTAGTCGGGGCACGCCAGGCGGCCCATCGACAGGGTGGCGGCGCACCAGCCTCGATACCTCGGCAGGTAGTCCCCGGGGGCTGCCTCGAAGCGTTCCAGGTTCTCGGCATTGGCAAATCGATAGCGCAGGCCGTCGCGTACCGCCTCGAATTCGGCCAGGCCCGGCTGGGGCCCGCCCGGCTGGCGATAGGAAACCAGGTCGAAGCCGCCCACGCCGATACCGTCGGGCGCGCATTCATGCTGCGCCGCGGCCGAGGGGGCGGCCAGCAGCTGGGCGAGTAGCCAGCCGGCTGCCACAAGCTGTAGCAAGATTTGTCGCATGGTGTCTCCTGGGGTGCCCTCTTTTTGTCCTCCGGCCGCTATCGAAGTTCAATAGCCATGACCAGCATCCTCGGTAACATTCAAGCACATCGCTATTGGAATGCCTGTTCTTGGACGCCAGTCACAAAAGCTAGTTTGTGTCAGCTTTTGTCCTTTCATGTCACAAAGTGCCGTGGAATGATCTTAGTCACTATGAAAACACAACCATTTATCGGCGTTGTCTGCGACGCCAGTTTCTCGGTCCTCGCGGGTCGTATCAAGACCGCGGGTTATCGTATTGCGCGCGTGTCACCAGCGATGCTGAAGCCGGGGATGCGCCCCTCCGTGGACATCTGGGTGGTCGATTGCGACGACATGGACGCGGTGGCCGACGACCTGGCGGATATCGATGCGCCGGTACTCGCGCTCAGCAATCGACCCGGTGTGGAAGAGCGCCTGGCCTACCGGGCCTGGTGTGAGCGCATCCTCAAGACCCTGGAAAAATGGACGGCTGATGCCTGGCATCCACGCACTGACAGTGCTTCGACGCCGGACCACTATGCCGCCGTCGAGGGCGTGTGGTTGCTGGCCGGCTCTACCGGCATGGATACCGCGGTCAGGGACTTCATCGAGGCGCTGCCGGAGATACCGCCGGTGGCCTTCCTGTATGCGCAGCATATCCCCGCCGGGGAACAGCACGGGCTGGTGAACCGGCTCAACAAGGTCAATCGTCACCTGCACGCAGTGCTGGCGGTGGGCCGTCACTGGTTCAATCCCTGCCAGATGCTGGTGGTGCCTGCCAGCTGCCGACTGCAGTTCGGCCACCAGGGTGAAGTGTTCAGCCTGCGCGATGCCTGGGGTGGTCGGGTTGACCCTCATATCGACCAGTTGATGATGAGCGTGGCCGGCCTGCAGCCGCGCCTGTCGGGCGCCATCATGTTCAGTGGCGACAGCAGCGACGGCCTGCAGGGCGCCCAGGCCCTGCACGGTATCGGCTGTGAAGTCTGGGCCCAGGATCCGGACACCGCCACCGAACCTGCCATGCCGCGGGCGATCAATCAGCTGCGCCTTGCCAGCAGGACCGGCAGCCCGGAGCAGCTTGCCGAGATGTTCATGGAGCAGTACCAGCAGCAGACTATCGTCGACCTGCCGGAGGACTTCAGCCGGGCGCGCCCGGGCTCCAGGTTACCTCATGAAGGTGCCGGGTCAGCTCCTCCCGTTCCAGGCGTTCGAATTCCGGGAAGGGGATAGGCGCCCCGATTTCCACATCATAGCTGTTGCCGATCCTGTTGCTGGCCTCATGCAGCAGCGTAGCCCCTGATTTCAGCACTCGCACCGCCTCGCGCTTCGGCTGGTGGTAGACTTTTTCTACCTTGCGGCGCCCGATGAGTATCTCCAGCATTAAAGTCAGCCGGGAGGTCAGCCAGGGTTCGCCGGGCTGCACGTAGCTGATGCGTGGCAATTCCGCCGGCAGGGTCGGGGCATTCAGGGGGGTGGATACTGTGCTTTCACTCCTGCGCCGCTGTGTATCACAGCCCTGAGAAATCCATAAGCACGCCCTGGCACAGGAGAGCAAAGAGGCATGATCGGTACCGGCAAAGACGCTGACGCCATCTACCTGTCACGTACCGACGTGAACGAACCCCTGTCCAGCTTTTCGCGCTTCGGCTTTTTCCTGGATGACGCGGAGTGGCCCTCGGTAGAACACTACTTCCAGGCCTTGAAGTTCGAAGACCCGAAATACCGCGAGGTGATTCGCGCAGCACCCCACCCCAGGAAGGCCCGCAAGCTGGGCCGTTCGCGCTTCAAGAAGCTGCGCCGCGACTGGAAGAAAGTCAGGCGTGTGGTGATGACCCGGGCAGTGTACGTCCGTTGTCGTACTCACCCGGAAGTGGCGGCGCGACTGCTGGAAACCGGGGAGGCGCGACTGGTGGAAAGCAACGCCTACGACTACTACTGGGGTTGCGGTCGCGATCGCCGCGGCAACAACACCTACGGCGAAGTCTTGATGGACGTACGCCGCAAGCTGCGCGAGGAAGCGGAGCGGCAATAGGTCCAGACCGCCCACCGAACCGCGGTCGATCGCCGCAGCGGGCTCGCTCCCACACTGTCGCTACTGCGGCTGGCGCAGTATCCTCATGTTTCTTCAGCTACAAGGACTCGCCGGTACCGGTATGGAATCCAGATCCTGTCGACACCGTTTTTTCGCTGCAACCGCCCTGTGGCTGGCTGCGGGCAATTCCCTGGCACAGGGCCTGGACGGGCTCGACTGTGTGATCCAGCCATCCCGTGAGGTGCAGCTCAGTAGCGCAGTCAGCGGCATCCTGGAGTCGATCGAGGTCGATCGTGGCGATGAGGTCAGGGAGGGCCAGCTGCTGGCCCGCCTGAATTCCGGGGTCGAGCGCGCCAGCGCCGAGCTGGCCCGGCAGCGCGCCGAGAGCGAGCTGGCGATCAGCTCACAGCAGGAGAAGCTGGCGCTGGCGCAGCGCAGCCTGGTGCGGGTCGACACCCTGCACTCTAACCAGATGATCTCGGAAAAGGAGCAGGACGAAACCCGCACCGAGGCGCGACTGGCCCAGCTGGACTTTGATACCGCAAAAGAGGAGCAAACCATCGCCGGGCTGGAATACCAGCGCGCACTGGAAGTGCTGAAGCTGCGCGAAATCACCAGTCCGCTCAGCGGCTATGTCGTCGACCGTTACAAGTCGGTGGGTGAATATGTTGAAGAACAACCCATCCTGTTGCTGGCGCAGGTCAATCCCCTCTACGTGGAGGTCATCGCGCCGGTAGACCTGTACCGCACCATCGAACCCGGCATGACCGCGAAGATCTACCCGGAGCAGCCGATCGGGGGCGAGCTGCAAGCGTTGGTGAAGACGGTGGACCCGGTAGTAGATGCGGCCAGTGGTACCTTCCGCGTGCGTCTTGAGCTGGATAACAGCGACAACGCCATCCCTGCCGGCATTTCCTGTGGAGTGAAGTTTCCCTGAGCGCGCGGTGGGCGCTCAGCCCGGCGCCAGGCTCGGGGTAAAGGCGGTAATACGACCCTTGCCGCTTGCCTTTGACTGGTACAGGGCTCGATCTGCCCGGGCGTAGAGCTGGTCGGCATTTTTCAGGGTGCTGTCGTAGTCGGCGATGCCGATACTGATCGACACCGAGAATTCCTCACCCTCTGCGGTCTTGAACCGGTGATTGGCAATCGCCGCCAACAGGCGCTCTGCCACCTGGGCGCACTGTTCTGAGGTGGTACGCGGCAGCACACACAGGAACTCCTCGCCCCCAATGCGCCCCATGATGTCACGGTTGCGCAGCAGGCTGGCGCCCATATTACTGACCTCGCGTATCACGCTGTCGCCCACCGGGTGGCCGTAGCTGTCATTGATAGCCTTGAAGTTATCGATATCAATCAGGATCACCGACAGGCCGCCACTTTCCACGGCAATCCTCGGAATCACATCTTCAAGGTAGGCGAACGTGTAGGCGCGGTTGTAGAGGCCGGACAGGCCGTCGCGGTGAGACAGGGCGAGGATGCGACGATTGCTGCGCCACTGGAACATCAGCCCGGCCAGCACCATCAGGCACAGGGCCACCACCAGGATGATCAGGTAGCGCTGGGTCTGGTTGGCGGACTGGTGACTCTCAACCTGCAGTCGGTTGACCTCTGCCTGGCGTTCGAGCAGCGAGATTTCCAGGTCCTTGCGTTCGCTTTCCAGTCCCGCGCGCAGCATGTTCATACGGTTGGATGAACGCTGGTCCATCTGCTCGATGTAGCTGCGCTGGTAGACGTCGAGAATCTCGTAGGCCTGCTCGGGCTTGCCGCTTTGGAAGGCAATGATGCTGCGCACGTAGTCGAGTTCCAGCATCCAGCTGGTGCCCTCCAACTCCGGCATGGCCCCGAGGATGCTCGCGGCGGCCTCGTACGCGACCTGGGCGGCCTCGATATTCCCCGCGGCCGCCTCACACTTGGCCAGCTCCTTGAGGAGCTCGGCATCGTAGTCTTCAGGGCCATCGTAGCCCAGTGCCAGGCCAATAGCCGGAACTGCACGCTCGCAATCGCCCTGCTCGGCGAATGTCAGGGCAAGGCCGTAGTTGCCGTAATACAGCCGGCTTTCGCCGGGCGCGTAGGCGGTGCTGCGCAGGTATTCCTGGAAGTACCTTTCCGCCTGCTCCCACTGGCCCGAGTAGCGGAAGGTGCTGGCCAGCCCCTGGATCGCACTGGCCACGTGTTCCCGATAGCCCAGCTTCTGGAAGCTTTCCAGCGCCTTCATGGAGTACTCGATCGAGCGTGGGTAATCACCCATGTAGCCGTACACCGCCGCATAGGCGTCGTTGACCATGGCAATCAGGTCCTGCTGCTCCAGCTTGAGGGCGACCTGGTAGGCAAGCTGCAGTTCCTGCAGTGAGGTGTTGTACTGCTCCAGCATTCCGCGGGTAAAGGCAAGCTCCTGGACCGCGAACACGTAGAGGCGCTGTGCGTCGATGTTCAGCGCCTGCTCTACCACGTCGGCCAGGATCTCGATACCGCGCCGCAGTTCACCGCTGCGAATCTCGTTAATTCCCGCATAGGTATTGAGCCACAGCACCAGCTCGGGTCCGGCACCCGACAATCGTGCACTACGGGCGCGCTCGATATCCTGCTGGAACTCCTCATACATGAACAGCGCGTTGTGAGCCTGGCCGCGCCGCAGCAGGTACCAGAGCTGGGTTTCGCTGTCGACATCATCGAACAGGCTCGCTGCCGCTTCCAGTTCCTCCAGCACCTGCATCGGTTCGCGGTGTACACGCGTCTCCATGTCCACCAGGTCGCGGCGCATGGTCTGTGCGTCGAGCTGCGCCAGGGCGGGCGCGGTCACAATCAGGCAAAGCAGGGCCAGGAGGGATTTGAGGTGGTTCACGCTGGAGGGAACTTTTTCCTGATCTACCGGAGACGGTTCGCTGGCTGCTATACAAGCGGCAGATTCTACCGAGCGATGCGTGGTCAGGCTATCAACCATGTTTCCTAGTCACTTCGGCTTAGGGCCGGTGCCCGGGCAAATGCGCGGTGCCGCCCCGCGCGGTATCATGCGCGACGCAAAAATACTCACCTCGCACAGGAGAACCGCTATGAGCGAAGAATCCCCCACCGGCAACCTGGTCCAGCTGGATATCAGGGACAATGGCGTCGCACTGGTGACCCTGAATCGCCCGGAAGCCATGAACGCCCTCAGCAGCGACCTGCGCAGCGAGCTGTACGAGGTAATGCAGGCCATTCACGCCAACGATGCCGTGAAGGCGGTGGTGCTGACCGGAGCCGGGGAGAAAGCGTTTACCGCGGGCCTGGACCTCAAGGAGTTGGGCGCAGATGGCAATGTGGGCAAAGAGGCCACCGATCGCGACCCCCGGGTTAACCCGGTCAATGCCATCCGTAGCTGCGGCAAGCCGGTGGTAGGCGCTGTCAACGGGGTGGCCATCACAGGTGGCTTCGAAGTCGCCCTGGCCTGCGACATCATCATTGCCTCCAGCACTGCCCGTTTTGCCGATACCCACGCGCTGGTCGGCATCATGCCGGGCTGGGGCCTGTCCCAGAAGCTCTCGCGCATCGTCGGCCTGGCGCGAGCCAAGGAAATGTCCTTTACCGGTCGCTTTATCAACGCCCAGACCGCCTGCGAGTGGGGTATCGTCAGCCGGGTGGTCGAGCCTGAAAACCTGGTGGATGAGGCGCTGGCACTGGCCGATGACATCGCTTTCGTCGACCCCGGCTTCCTGAGAGCTTATGGCGAGCTGATCGAAAGCGGTTACAGCATGGGCTTCAGCGACGCCCTGGGCCATGAGCACCAGGTGTCCTCGGTGGCAAATGCCGGCGTGACTGCCGGCGATATTGAGAAGCGCCGCGAGGCGGTAATGGCTCGCGGCCGGGCGCGCAAATAGACTATTCGCCGGTCAGCTGCCGAGCGCGCCGGTTTCGATCAGTGTGCGCTGGTAGCTGTCCGCGGTCATTTCCACATGCCACTGCTGGAAGCAGTCCCGTTCCAGGTCGTCGTAGGCTTGCTGCACGGCCTCGTTGACCTCCGGGTAGGCCACCTTGTCCCAGGGGCATTCCTCGCGGTTGAAAAAGCGGGCTTCCAGCGATTCCGGGCCCGGGTCGCAGGCGCCGTTGTCCACCCGGCCGCGAAAGCCGACGTAGATCTGGTTGATAAAAGTCAGGGTGCCCAGCATATAGAAGTGCAGCTCGTCCGGGTCGATGCCAAGGCCTGCTTCTTCCCGCAGTTCGCGGGCCGCGCCAATGCGCAGCGGCTCATCCTGCTCAACAAAGCCCCCCGGTATCGCCCATAGTCCCTGCTTGGGCGGGATCGCCCGACGTACCCATAGCAGGCGTTTGCCGTAGGCGATGAAGGTGGTGGCGACGATCGTCGGGTGGTCGTGGTGAGGCCGCTGGCAGCCCGGGCAGTAGCGGTAGCGCCTGGACTCACCGGCCACGCTGTGGGCGACCAGCGGGCCACCACACTCGGGACAGAAGCTGCTCGTCTGCGCGTCCATATCGGCCACTATAATGCAAAGCTCTCGCCGGCGTATCACGGCCCTGAAACACGCTTTGGCTGTGGCTGTTAAACTTGTGTTCAGATGGGTCCAAAACGCTATTCGGGAAGTATCAACAGCGTGCTGAAAATGAACGCCAGAATTCCGCTCGCGCTTACCGCGCTGGCCCTGTGTGTGTTGGCCTTGCCGTCGACCGCCCAGTCGCGTGTGCCGGTAAGTGCCACCGAGGTCACCCGCCGGGAAATCTTCCAGACCGTGCCCATGACCGGCACCGTCACATCCGAGCGCAGCGCCCGGCTGTCGGCGGCGACCAGCGGGCTGGTGCATGCGCTCAACGTGGACGCCGGCTACCAGGTTGCCCGCGGCGATGTGCTGCTGGAACTGGACCCGGAATTGGTCCAGCTGCAACTGCAGTCGGCCGAAGCGCAGGTGACCCAGGCACGCAGCGAGCTGGCCGATGCCAGGCGGCGCCTGGCCGAGGCCGAGGAGCTGGTACCCAAGGCCAGTATTGCCGAGAGCACCGTACGCGACCGCGAGGCCGAAGTGGCACTTGATGAAGCGACACTGCAGCAGGCACTGGCGGAAGCGGGATTGCAGCGTGCACTGCTGGCCCGTCACCAGGTGCGCGCACCCTTCGATGGCGTGGTCAGTTCCAAGCTCACGGAGCTGGGCGAATGGGTGAACCCTGGCCAGGCGGTGTTCGAGCTGGTGGCTATCGACACTATTCGTCTGGATTTCTCGGTATCCGAGGATTTCCTGCCGGCCATCGCCCCCGGTGGACGGGTCGGCTATACCCTCAATGCGCGCCCCGGTGAAACCTGGGACGGCGAGGTCGCCACCGTGGTGCCGGTGACCGATCGCAACGCGCGCACCTTTATGCTGCGGGTGCGCCCCGCCGAACAGCGGCCGCTGCTGCTGCCGGGCATGTCGGTCACCGCAACCCTCAAGCTGCCCACTGGCCGTGACGGCCTGGTAGTACCCCGCGACGCACTGTTGCGCTACCCGGACGGCCGCACCGTGGTGTGGACGGTCGGTGACGATATCGTCTCCGAGCACCGGGTGCAGACCGGCCTGCAGTTCGACGGCATGGTGGAAATTCGCGACGGCATCGATGCCGGGGATCGCGTGGTCGTCGAAGGCAACGAGGCACTTCGCGACGGCCAGGCGGTCGAGGTGCGCGCGCCCGTAGCGGTTTCAACCCGAGGCGGCTAGGGCGTGTTCGAGAACATCGTAAAGCACGGCACGCTGCTCTCGGTAGCGGTGCTGATATTCTGCGTGCTGGGCATCGTCGCCGCCCTGCGCATTCCCGTGCAGATGATTCCCGATCTCGACATCCGCGTGATCAGCGTGCGCACCAACTGGCCCGGAGCCACGCCCCAGGACGTCGAGAAAGAAATCCTGATCGAGCAGGAAGAGTACCTGCGCACGCTGCCCAACCTGTCGCGCATCATCGCCACCGCCAGCAGCGGCCGGGCGGAGATCGAACTGGAGTTTCCCTTCGGTACCGATATCACCGAGATGCTGATCCGGGTTAACAACGCCTTGAGCCAGGTGCCGTCCTACCCGGAGAGCGTTGACGAACCGCGCATCTACGCCAACTCCTTCTCCAACAATTCCTTTATGTTCTTCATTGTCACGCCGCTGGAGGGCAACCCGCGGCAGCTCGACATGGACCTGGTGCGCGACTTTATCGAGGACAACGTCAAGCCGCGCATCTCGCGGGTGCCGGGGATTTCCGAGGTCAACGTCTGGGGCGGTGCCGAACGCCAGGTGCAGGTGCTCATCGACCCGGCGCGGCTGGCCCAGCGGGGCCTGAGCCTGCAGGACGTGCGCAGCGCCATCCGCGCCCGTAATCGCGACAGCTCCGGCGGCGAGGTGGAGTCCGGCAAGCGCCAGTACCTGCTGCGCACGGTGGGCCGCTTCGATTCGGTTGACCAGCTCCAGGACCTGGTACTGACGCGCCGCGGCGACTCGGTGATTCGCCTGGGCGACGTGGCCCGCGTGCAGCTCGATCATTTCGAGAAGCGCTCCGCGGTGGCCTTCAACGGGCGCCCGGGCCTGATGATAGCGTTGCGCCGCCAGAGTGGCTCCAACGTCATAGAGATCAAGGAGGCGGTGCTCGCCGAGCTGCCGAACGTCAATGCCCAGGTGCTGGAGCCCGCCGGACTTTCCATGAAGCTGATGTCCGACGATGTGCGCTACGTCAGCGACTCGGTGCGCAATGTCTGGAAGAACCTGGCGCTCGGCGCGATCTTCGCCACCCTGGTGATGTACCTGTTCCTGCGCTCCGCCCGCACGACCTTGCTAGGGGTCGTGGGCATTCCCATCTGCATCATTGTTGCCTTCCTGGGCCTGCTGCTGGCCGGGCGCACCATCAACGTGATCTCGCTGGCGGGTATTGCCTTCGCTATCGGCATGACCCTGGACAACAGTATCGTGGTGCTGGAGAGCATCGAGCTCGAGCGGCGCCGCGGTGCCAGCCGCCTGCGGGCCGCGGTCGATGGGGTGAGCAAGGTCTGGCCCGCGGTGTTCGCCTCCACCATGACCACGGTGCTGGTGTTTATTCCCGTGGTGTTTGTCGAGCAGGAAGCCGGCCAGCTCTATTCCGATATTGCCATCGCCATCTCCGCCGCCATCCTCGCCTCGATGCTGGTGGCAATCACCGTGCTGCCCACCGCCTCGGCGAATTTTGCGCCGGCCGCGAGCAAGGCGCATGGCTCATCAAAGCTCAGGGGCTGGACCCTGCACGCGGTGAGCCGGCTGCTGGCGACGCCGCGCAGGCGCTACACCTGCGTCGGCCTGACTGTTGCTATCAGCCTGGCCGTGATCGTGGGCCTGACGCCGGCAGCGGAGTACCTTCCCGAGGGTGAAGAGCCGAAAGTGTTTGCCAGCATGAGCGCGCCGCCCGGTTACAACCTGCCAGCCATGCAGGCCATCGGCCGCGAGGTCCAGGACTATTTCCTGCCCCACGTTGGCGCTGACCCCAAGGCCTTCCAGCGCGGTGAGTCACCGGTACCGGCACTGAACTACATGAACTTGCGTGTGCAAGCCGGTGGCCTGCGCATCATTTCCGAGCCCACTGATCACGGCGACATTCAGGCGCTGATGGATGTCCTGACCTCCAAGTACCGTGAGTATCCCGGTATGCGCGCGTTCGCCGCCCGCGGCTCGATCATTTCCAGTAACGACGGCGGTACCCGCAGCATCAATCTGGATATTGGTGGCTCAAACCTGGAGGAAATCTACCAGGTGGCGCTGGCCGCTTACCGCCGCGCCGGTGAGGTATTCGAGAACCCGCGCCTGCAGAGCCAGCCGTCGTCGCTGACCCTGGCGCAGCCGCTGGTGGAATTGCGCCCACACTGGGAGCGCGCCGCGGAACTGGGCCTCACTGCGGACAGTCTGGGTTTCACGGTGGCGGCGCTTACTGACGGCGCTTACGTGGACGAGTTCTTCCTCGAAGACGACAAGATCGATATTTACCTGTACAGCGATGTCGGCCAGGGCGCCGAGCTCGATAATCTCGCGCAGCTGCCGGTGTTCACACCCAGCGGTGCGGTACTCCCGCTGGGTTCGCTTGCGTCGATTGTGGAGACAGTGGATACCAGCAGCCTGCGCCGGGTGAACGGGCGCCGTACGGTGACCCTGAATATTATCCCGCCGCGCAGCATTCCGCTGGAGACCGGCGTGGCCCGGGTGCAGGCTGAAGTGGTGCAGTACATGCGTGACCGTGGTGAGATTCCGGCCGGGATCGAGTTGGACATAACCGGTGCCGCCGACCAGCTGGATGCCACCCGCGAGGCCCTGTTCGGCAACTACGCGGTGGCCATTTTCATTATTTACCTGCTGATGGTCGCGATCTTCACCCACTGGGGTTACCCGCTGCTGATCATGACCTCCATTCCGTTGGGCATTGCTGGCGGCATCGTCGGCCTCGCGGTACTGAATGCGGTCGGCGCACTGCTGCCGCTTTTCGGGATACCGCGACTGGTGCAGCCCTTCGACATGATCTCTATGCTGGGCTTCCTGATCCTCATGGGTACCGTGGTCAACAACCCCATCCTGGTGGTGCACC
The DNA here is from genome assembly GCA_030066555.1 of Halieaceae bacterium. GTDB lineage: Bacteria > Pseudomonadota > Gammaproteobacteria > Pseudomonadales > Halieaceae > JANQIO01. The sequence goes on along the minus strand of JASJBK010000028.1, from coordinate 2,423 downwards.
GGGCGGTGGAAAATCTTCGCGAGGGCACCACATCCGTCGTGGAGGCGGTGCAGGAAGCGGTGGAAGCCCGGCTGCGGCCCATTGCCATGTCGACCATCACCACGATCTGCGGCCTGGCACCGCTGGTGCTGATTCCCGGCGCGGGCACCGAGCTCTATCGTGGTGTCGGCGCCATCGTGATGTTCGGCATTATCGGCGCCGCCATCGTTACCTTGACCATGTTGCCGTCGCTCACGGTCATCGTCCTGGAGTGGGGCCAGCGCCTGGCGCCTGCGGCTTTCTCAGACAGGACGTCAGGGCAGATTCCCGACGGTTGAGGGCCAGTCCCGTTCCCGGGTCGCCGCAGCGCGCCTGACACCGCCTCATATTTCACCACTGATTTTGTAGCTAACCCCGATGCCCGCCTCTGGTCGGGCCCCGGCCATGTGGGGCTTGCGCATCCTCGAGTGGTGATCTAATATGAACATGAATTCATATTCATTTATGAGAATGAGCCATGGGAATGACGGCACCGCGCCAGGCGCGCAGTGAGAGAACCTTGCAGAGCATCCTCGATGCCTGCGACCGCTTGCTGCTGGATCGCCCCTTTGAGCGGATTTCCATGCAGGACATTGCCCGAGAGGCGGGCGTCTCGGTCGGCAATCTCTACAATCGCTTCGCCGACAAGAGCGCCCTTGTCGACCATGTCACCGCTCGTCACCAGGCCCGGATTATCGAGAGCCTGTCGGTCCAGCTTACGCAGGAAGAGAATCGCAAACTCGACACCCGGGCGCGGCTGGAGCACATCGTTCACGGAGTGATGTCGGCGATTGTCGATCTCGGCCCACTGCTCGTAACCCAGGCGGCCCGACTGGCTCGCGGCGAGCTCACGCAGCCAACTGTGCGCGGCAATTCCGATGTCCTGGTGGAGCTGATGGCCGACTGGCTGCTGGCGGGCGACGACAGCCTCGACCCCGAGCGCTGCCGCTTTGCGGTGGCTTCCATCGCCTTCGGTGTGCAGTTCAACCTGCTGTTCGGCAGCCCGGTGCGCATGTTTGGCGACGGCTTTGCCGAGCAGCTTGTCGAGCAGGCCTATTGCTATCTTTTCCCGGCGCAATGACCGGCACACATGACGACAGAGCGACGCTGCGGTCATTGCACGCGGCACGCGAAACCCGAAAGGGAGAGGTAGAGATGAGTGAGATGACAGCAACCATGAATGACATGCAGCAAACGCGACCGCGGCAGTACCGTGGCTGGCTCCAGGTGGTGGCCGTTGTTCTGTTGCTGGAAATTGGCGGCATCCTGGGCGGGCTGACCGGCTTTCTTCCGCTGGGCGCGATCTTGTCAGTACTGCTGCCGTTGGCAGCTGCCTGGTACTTCCTGCGCAGGGAAGGCGTCAGCTGGCGGTCACTGGCCATCGGCAGGCGACTGTCTGGACAACAGCTGTTGGGATACACGGCCCTGGCCACTGTGGTCGCCTATGGGCTGGTATTGGCTGCCGGCGCCATCGTGCCCTGGCTGGGACTGTCACCACCGGACTATTCGCTGTTGAGCGAACTGCTGGAGGGCAACCTGACTATGTACCTGTGGTTCCTGATCCCGGTGGCCTGGGGCAGCGCCGCCTTTGGTGAAGAGCTGCTGGTACGTGGTTTCCTGCTGCACAGGCTCGAAGGTCTTACCGGTACCGTAGTGGCGCTATTCCTGCAGGCGTCCATATTTGCAGCCGCACACTTTTACCAGGGTGTGTCCGGAATGATCAACGTGTTCCTGGTCGGGATGGTGTTTGGCTGTATCTACCTGCGTTGCGGTCGCTCATTATTGCCAGTGTTTCTCGCCCACGGCCTGGTCGATACCATCGGGATCACCGGTCTCTACCTGGGCTTGCTGAGCACGTAGAGCAACTAAGCGGCTCTTTCCTTCGCCCACAGGAATACGGCCCAGGTCATGCCGATGGACAGGGGTGTGTCGAGGAAGGTGGTATAGGTCAGCCAGAAGTCTTCTGAAAAGCCGACGGCAACCACGTAGTTGAGCCCCGCCATGACCAGGCCCACGGCACCGAGGCCGACGGCGATACGCTGGGGCATGATGGTCCAGGGCAGGTAGCGCTGGATCCTTGTGCCGAAGAATTTTCCACCACGGAACAGGCCGTCGGCAAACATCAGGGCAGTGACAAACAGGCCCAGCACCGTGCTTTTTATCTGCACCATGAATTCACTCTGGAAAGCCAGCGAAAAAGCGGCGGAGATCAGCAGCATGACCGTGCCGAACACCGCGAAGCCGCCCAGCAGGTCGACCTTGACGAAGCGCTGGGCCACCACCAGGGCGAGGCCGGCCGCGGCCCCGATCAACGCCGCGGTCGAGAGGTCGCCGGTAATCTTGCCGGCCGCAAAAAACACCAGGCCCAGGCCGATGTCGGCGTACACCGAGTACTTGTTGCGGGC
>JASJBK010000222.1 GCA_030066555.1 Halieaceae bacterium | reverse complement strand
TTGCCGCTGCCCGACAGGCCCGTAAACCAGAGCGTGGCGCCCTTGTGACCCACCAGCTTCTCGCGGTGAGCGCGGGTGATATCCCCCTCGTGCCAGTGAACGTTGGTCGCTTTCTGCTCAGCCATGGTGGATGCTCCGGTTCTTCAAGAAGCCGGCAAGGGTACGCGGAATGCGCTCAACTGTAAATTCTCGCCCACCAAAACCTTGGTGCGACTGGGTCCAGAAGGCATTGCACGAGCGGGCCGGGGGCATCGGGAACGGCTGCTGCTCGGCGCTCGGGAACGGCTGCTGCGCAACTCGACAAAAATCGCTGCGCGATTTTCTGGACTCGGACAGTGCTCGCAGAAAGCCCCGTTCCCGAGACGCGCTCGCAAAGCGCAGCCTGAAGGTTCCCGATGCCCCCTTCCGCTCGCGCAATGCCTTCTAAATCGAGCTATTCCCGGTGACTGCTTGCGTGGAATTTACACTCGGGCCCAATCCGCGTACCCTTGCCGGCTTCTCGGAAAACCGGAGCAAATACCATGGCTGAGCAGAAAGCGACCAACGTTCACTGGCACGAGGGGGATATCACCCGCGCTCACCGCGAGAAGCTGGTGGGTCACAAGGGCGCCACGCTCTGGTTTACGGGCCTGTCGGGCAGCGGCAAGAGCACCGTGGCCGTTGAACTGGAGGGCACCCTGCACGAGATGGGCATCCTGTCCTACCGCCTGGATGGCGACAATGTGCGCATGGGTATCAACAAGAACCTGGGCTTCTCCGCCGAGGACCGCGCCGAGAACATTCGCCGCATCGGCGAGGTTGCCAAGCTGTTTGTCGACGCCGGCATGATTTCGCTGTCCAGCTTTATCAGCCCCTACCGGGCCGATCGCGATGCTGTTCGCGCGCTACATGAGGCGGCCGGCATGGAGTTTATCGAGATCTTCGTCGATTGCTCCCTGGAAGAGGCGGAAGCCCGCGACCCGAAGGGCCTGTATAAGAAGGCCCGGGCCGGCGAGATCAAGAACTTCACTGGCATCGACGACCCGTACGAGACACCGGACAATCCCGAGATTCACCTGCATTCCGACCAGCAGACCCTGGCGGAAGAAATCGAGGCGATTCTCGCGGTGCTGCGCGAGCGCGGCATCATCAACCAATAACAGGAACCCGCACATGATCAAGCCCCACGGCTCTGACGAACTGAACCCGCTGTTCGTCTACAACACCGAGAAGCGCCACGCACTGGTAGCGGAGGCCGAGAGCCTGCCCTCGCTGCTGCTGAACTCGGCGGCGGCGGCCAACGCCGTGATGCTGGGCGGCGGCTACTTCAACCCGCTGACCGGCTATATGAACAAGGCCGACGCCATGAGTGTCGCCGACAGCCTGCACACCACCAGCGGCCTGTTCTGGCCGGTGCCGGTGGTTAACCTTACTCGCGAGAGCGGTGTCGAAGCTGGCAGCCGCATCGCCCTGCGCGACCCCAATGTCGAGGGGAATCCCGTCCTGGCCGTGATGGATGTAGAGGCGGTTGAAGAAGTCTCGGATGACGAGATCCGCTCCATGGCGGAAAAGATCTTCCGCACCCTGGATGAGAACCACCCCGGGGTGGCGACCTTTACCGACCTCGGGAACACGCTGCTGTCTGGCCCGATCCAGGTACTGAACTTCTCCTACTTCCAGACCGATTTCCCGGACACCTTCCGCACTGCGGTAGAAATCCGCAACGAGATCAAGGAACACGGCTGGGACAAGGTCGTGGCCTTCCAGACCCGCAACCCCATGCACCGCGCCCATGAAGAGCTGTGCCGCATGGCCATGGAAGACCTGGGTACCGACGGCATCCTCATCCACATGCTGCTGGGCAAGCTCAAGCCCGGTGATATCCCCGCTGACGTGCGCGATGCCTCCATCCGCAAGATGGTAGAGGTCTACTTCCCGCCGAACACGGTGATGGTAACCGGCTACGGCTTCGACATGCTCTACGCCGGCCCGCGCGAGGCGGTGCTGCACGCGGTATTCCGCCAGAACTGTGGCTGCTCACACCTGATTGTCGGTCGCGACCACGCCGGCGTGGGTGACTATTACGGTGGCTTCGACGCCCAGACTATCTTCGACGAGGAAGTGCCCGCGGGTGCCCTGGAGCTCGAGATCTACCGCGCCGACCACACCGCCTACAGCAAGAAGCTGGACAAGGTGGTGATGATGAAAGACGCCCCCGACCACAGCAAGGAAGACTTCGTGTTGCTGTCAGGTACGGCAGTCAGGGAAATGCTGGGACGCGGCGAGGCGCCGCCCCCGGAGTTCTCACGCCCCGAAGTGGCCAAGATCCTCTCTGACTATTACCAGTCTCTGGATAGCTGACGCTATCCAGAGCGCTGAAGGCTCCTACCAGTCGCTCGATAGCTAGCGACCTGTCATCCCCGCGAAAGCGGGGATCCAGCCCGGCCGTCATCCGCGAAAGCGGGGATCCAGCGCCACCGTCATCCCCGCGAAGGCGGGGATCCAGCCCGACCGTCATCCCCGCGCAGGCGGGGATCGAGATTCCTCGCCTCTGAATAACTGGATTCCCGCCTGCGCGGGAATGACCGCACTTCCCTAACGCTTCGCGTCCAGCTCTACCAGTGCCGATTCGCACTCGGAAGCGGTGGTCAACAGCTGGGTGCACTGGTTGAGCAGGGCCATGGCGGTTTCCAGCTGGCCGTTCCACTCCTCGTGGGCGGCCCAGTTCAGGTAGACCCGCTCCAAGTTGGTGCTGAAGTGCTGTGACAGTTTACTGGAGCTGTCCAGCAGCAGGTACTCCCGGTACACATCGGCGCTGCGCTCCCAGTCCCGGTCCTCGACATAGTGCATGGCCCAGGCCGAGTAGACCTGGGCGAGGCCGCTGTTGCAGACCCGGTTCTTGAGGCACTGGAACTCCAGGGCGTTGAAGGCCAGGCGCGCGCTCGGGTAATCGGCCTCTTCCGCCCGGTCTACCGCGTAGCGGCTCACTACCGAGAACAGGTGGCTCTCCACGGTGCGGGCGGTCTCCGGGAAGTCCCGGGTTTGCAACAGGTGCCGCGCCAGCACGAGCCCGGCTTCCTGGTCGCCGGTCTTCACCAGGGTGTCGGCCATTTGCGCCTGCACGGCGGTCAGCAACACAGGGATCTCTTCGTCTTCAAAGCGGCGCCGGGCCAGCTCTTCCAGGTAGCCGTCGAGCTGCTGGTACATGCGCAGCGCAGTATTGAAGTCGCCGCGTTCTCGCAGGTGTACATACTCCTGGTAGTAGTAGGCCAGCCGTGACTTCTGCGCCGACTCATCCCAGGGGCGGTAGTAGCCGCGCAACTCAGCCAGCCGCATACGGTCCCGGTAGGGCATGACGGCCTCGGCGGTGTGCTGGTTGATCATGTTGAAGATGCCGAGCTCGTAGGGGCTGACGATCTCGCGGTCCAGGTAGTCCTCGTAGGTGGGCGGTGCCAGGCTGCGGGCGCTGAACCAGTCACTGTAGTCGGCGCTGTAGAAGGCCTCGTCGTGGGGCACATCGAACCCGGTGAATGAAGTGGTTTCCACCTCGATCGTGCGACCCGGCAGGCTTAGCTGTACGAAGGCATGCGAGGGCAACACCACGCCATCCACGGGCAGATTCAGCTTGCGGGCTGCGACCACGTACAGCATGGCCGAGCTGATGCAGTTGAATTCCCCGCTGCTGAACACCTTCGAAAGCTGGCTCTGGTCCTCCCGGTACATCACGGGCATATCGTTGGAAACCAGGTCGGTCCCCAGGTAGCGGCTGTGCATGCTCACGAAAAGGCGGTGGGCGTCCGCTGCCGGCTGCTGGCCGTCGGACAGGGGCAGTTCTTCGATCCAGGTGTTGAGCTCGTCCCGCAGGTCGAAGTAGTCGCGCTTCGTTACGGGTTCGCCGGAAGCCAGCAGGTAGAGCGCCAGCAGTGCATCTGCATCACCATCGCGAGCTGCCGGCATGCGCGACACCGCCAGGCTTTCGAAGGCCCCGAGTTGCGACCAGATCGGCAGCGTGCTGTTGGCGAAGTCGCTGCGTTCAAAATCCAGGTCAACCTCGACCTTCGCTTCCACCGCTGCCATTGCCTTGCCGCAGGTGAGCAGGGCGATCAGCAGTAGCGGAAGCAGGAGGTTTTTCACGTCTACTCTCCGTAGGGGGCCCAGATCGTCTTGAGTTCAGTGGCGGCACGCAGGTAGTCACGACCCTCGCCCTGGGCAGGGTCAAGGTAGTCGCAGCGCTTGCCGTAGTTGGCCCAGGTGGCCTTCAGGTTAGCCGCGGCCGCGCGCTCAATTTCCGCGCTGCCGGCGGCGCTGCCCCGGTACCAGAGGGCATCGACGTTGTAGTGCTCGGCCAACACCCCGGCCAGCGCGTCGCGTTCACCGCAAACGATGTTGACGGTGCCCCCCGGCAGGTCTGAGGTATCGAATACCTGCACCATATCCAGTGCACTGAGGGGGTGGGCCTCGCTGGGAATCACAATCACGCGGTTGCCCATGGCAATCGCCGGCGCCACCAGCGAGGTAAAGCCCAGCAGCGGGAATTCCCGCGGGCAGGCGATGCCCATCACACCGCGCGGTTCATACACCGACAGGGTGATACCGCGCATGGGCGTGGCGTGGGTGCGGCCGTCGAACTTGTCGCTCCAGGCGGCGTAGTTGAACCAGCGGCTCACGGCGCTATCCACCTCGCGCCGGGCGATGCGCTTGCTGGCGCCGGTTTGCGCGGCCACGCGCTCGGCAAACTCCGCGGCCCGTGCATCGAGGTTTTCGGCGATGTAGTACATCACCTGGGCACGGTTGTGGCTGCTGGTCTTCGACCAGGCCTCGGCCTTGGCGGCGGCTTCCACCGCATTGCGAATGTCCTTGCGATTGCCGGCGCCCACCTGGCCCAGCTGCGCGCCCGCGGGGTCGAACACCGGGTTGCTGTAACCGGAATCCGGGCGCGCCTGTTTGCCGCCGATATAGAACTTGGGCGTGCGATCGATGGCGTCGCCCAGTGTCGTGCTGTCGGATCCCTTCGGCAGGGCGGGCTCCTCGACCACTTCCTGCCTGGCTTCCCAGCACGGCGCCAGGTATTCAAGCATGCCGTCAGCACCGCCCTCGCGACCAAAGCCGGACTCGCGCACCCCACCAAAGGCGGCGGCCGCGTCAAACTGGTTGGAGCAGTTGACCCACACCACCCCGGCCTTGAGCTTCGGGGCAATATCCAGCGCCAGGTTGATGTTCTCGCTCCAGACGCTGGCTGCCAGCCCGTAGCGGGTATTGTTGGCCAGCGCCACGGCCTCAGAGGGGGTGCGGAAACTCATGCTCACCAGCACCGGGCCAAAAATCTCTTCCTGGGCCACCTTGAAGCTCGACTCCACGTTCAGCAGCAGGGTGGGCGGATAGAAGCAACCCTCGGGGCAGTCATCAGGCGTAAAGCCGGGGTCGAAAATCTGGTGAATCTC
>JASJBK010000221.1 GCA_030066555.1 Halieaceae bacterium | reverse complement strand
GACCCGGATCGTCTCAAGCAGGTGATTCGCGAGGAGCTGCAGGAAATCGTCGAGGCCTATGGCGACGAGCGTCGCACCGAGATCACCGACTCTGCCGCCGACCTGACGGTGGAAGACCTGATCACCGAGGAAGACCGTGTGGTGACCATCTCCCACGGTGGTTACGCCAAGACCCAGCCGCTTACCGACTACCAGGCCCAGCGCCGTGGCGGTATGGGCAAGTCGGCCACCGCGGTGAAGGACGAGGATTTCGTCGAGCACCTGCTGATCGCCAGCACCCACGACACGATTCTCTGCTTCACCAATGTCGGCAAGGTCTACTGGCTCAAGGTCTACCAGATCCCGGTGGCGGGACGCGGCTCTCGTGGCCGGCCGATGATCAACCTGCTGCCCCTGGACGAGGGCGAGCGGGTCACTTCCATTCTGCCAGTGGCCGAGTACACCGAGGGTCACTACATCTTCATGGCCACCGCCAACGGCACGGTCAAGAAGACTGCGCTCACGGATTTCTCCCGCCAGCGCAGCGTGGGCCTGAGGGCCCTGGAGCTGGAGGAGGGTGACGTGTTGGTGGGTACCGCCATTACCGACGGCGAACAGGACGTGATGCTGTTCTCCACTTCCGGCAAGGCGGTGCGCTTCAAGGAAACTGACGTGCGCGCCATGGGCCGCACCGCCCGCGGTGTGCGCGGTATCAAGCTGCAGGGCGACCAGCGCATGATCTCCCTGATCATTCCCGCTGAGGGCGGCCGGGTGCTGACCGTGAGCCAGAACGGCTACGGCAAGCGCACCGACGTGTCTGAGTTCCCCACCAAGGGTCGTGGCACCCAGGGCGTGATCGCCATCCAGTGCAGTGACCGGAACGGTGAGCTGGTGGGCGCCGTCCAGGTGTTCGAAGGCAATGAGCTGATGCTGATCTCCGACCAGGGGACCCTCGTCCGGACCCGTGCCGATGAGGTGTCCGAGCAGGGTCGCAACACCCAGGGCGTGCGCGTGATTCGCCTCAAGGTGGGTGAACAGCTGGTGGGAATCGAGCGTATCGAAGAAGCCGAGGGCGAACTGCCCGGCGAGTCAGCCGCTGAATCGGATGCGGGCTCGGCACCGGAAGCGGACAGCGACGGGGAATCCTGACGGCTCCTGGCCGCAGCCGCTGCGGCCAGGCTTCTTTGCCCAGATATTGCGATAGCTGATAGTCGCTATCCGTTGTCCTGCATAGCCCGACTGGATCGTTACCTGTAAGTTGCGCGCGTACCGTAACGGTGTAACCGCTTTCATTGCAGCCTGAGCTGTAGCGACAAATTGGAGAAGTGAAACATGGCTCGTAAGTACAACTTCTGCGCCGGCCCGGCAGCCCTGCCGGAGCCCGTCCTCGAACAGGCGAGGGACGAACTGCTGGACTGGCAGGACGCCGGCCTGTCGGTGATGGAGATGAGCCACCGCAGCCCGGAGATCGTCGGTATCTACGAGCGCGCCGAGCACGACCTGCGCGAGTTGCTGGCGGTACCCGACAACTACAGGGTGCTGTTCCTGCAGGGCGGCGCCAGCACCCAGTTCGGTGCCGTGCCGCTCAACCTGACCCAGGGCGAGGCCACGGCGGACTACGTAAACACCGGCCAGTGGTCCAAGAAAGCCATTGCCGAGGGCAAGCGCTACCTGGACGTGAACGTGGCCGCCACGGCGGAAGACACCAACTTCTCAACGATTCCGCCGCGCGACAGCTGGCAGCTCAGCGACAGCGCCGCCTACCTGCACTACACCCCCAACGAGACCATCGGTGGTGTGGAGTTCTTCTGGACCCCGCAGGCGGATGCGCCGCTGGTGGTGGACATGTCTTCCACCATCCTCAGCCGGCCCATCAACGTCGCGGACTACGGTGTGATCTACGCCGGAGCCCAGAAGAACATCGGCCCCGCGGGCCTGACCCTGGTGATTGTGCGGGATGACCTGCTGGGCCGCGCCCACCCGCTGTGCCCCGCCATGCTCAACTGGCAGGTGGCCGCCGAGGCGGAATCCATGTACAACACGCCGCCCACCTTTGCCCTGTACCTGGCCGGACTGGTGTTCCAGTGGCTCAAGGAGCAGGGGGGGCTCGCCGCCATGGAAACCCTGAACCGGCGCAAGGCGGATAAGCTCTACGGCTTCATCGACGACAGCGACTTCTACGCCAACCCGGTGGAGACGCAGAGCCGTTCGCTGATGAATGTGCCGTTCACCCTGGCCAACCCCGATCTCGACAAGGCCTTCCTGGCGGAAAGCGAAGCGGCCGGCCTGCTCAATCTCAAGGGCCATCGCAGTGTGGGCGGCATGCGCGCCAGCATTTACAATGCGGTGCCTGAGGCCGCCGTTGACGCGCTGATCGACTTCATGCGGGATTTCGAGGCGCGCAACGCCGGCTAAGCTTAAGGCCGGCCACCGCAGGACAGCGAACATGGAAAAGCCAGGCTCCGGAACCAAGAGCTCCAACCAGCCACGGCAGCTGCAACAGGTCCGTGACGAGATCGACAGCATCGACCGGGAGATCCAGGGCCTGATCAACCGCCGTGCCCGCTGTGCCCAGGAAGTGGCCGACATCAAGATGGCCGATGCCCAGATCGCCCGGGAGAAGGGCGAGCCCGGACAGGACGCGGTTTTCTACCGCCCGGAGCGCGAGGCCCAGGTGCTCAATCGCATCAAGGAGCGCAATGACGGCCCCCTGAATGAAGACCGGGTAGCGTTCATCTTCCGCGAGATCATGTCTGCCTGCCTGGCGCTGGAGCGTCCGCTGCAGGTGGCCTACCTGGGCCCGGAAGGCACTTTTACCCAGGCCGCGACTATCAAGCATTTCGGCCACGCGGTGGTCAGCATTCCCCAGGGCACCATCGACTCGGTGTTCAACCAGGTCGAGGCCGAGGACTGCAACTATGGGGTGGTGCCGGTGGAGAACTCCACCGAGGGCATGGTCAGCCACACCCTCGACAACTTCATGGATTCGACGCTGAAGATCTGCGGTGAAGTGGAAATGCATATCCACCATCACCTGCTGGCCGGTAGCCACACCAGCTTTGGCGACATCCAGCGGGTCTGTGCCCACCAGCAGGCCCTCGCGCAGTGCCGGGGCTGGCTGGAACACTACCTGCCCGGCATTGAGTTGCAGGCGGTGTCCAGCAACGGCGAGGCGGCGCGCCTGGCGGCGGTGCAAACCGGTACCGTGGCCATTGCCGGCGACATGGCAGCCGACCAGTACGGGCTGGAGAAACTGCACCAGAACATTGAGGATTCCGCCCACAACACCACCCGTTTCCTGGTGATCGGCCGCGACGAGATACCGCCCTCGGGCGCGGACAAGACCTCGATCATCGTTTCCAGTCGCAACAAGCCAGGCGCACTGTTTGAGTTGTTGGAGCCGTTCCGCGATGCCGGGGTCAGCCTGACACGCATTGATACCCGCCCCTCGAAGACCGAGAAGTGGGCTTATGTGTTCTTCATCGAGTTCGAGGGTCACCTGCAGGATTCGCAGATCGCCGAGATCATGAGCGGCCTCGAGGAACACTCCATCCTGCTGAAGCCGCTGGGCTCCTACCCCAAAGCCGTGCTTTGAGCTATGGCCATCTCACTTTCTAAGGTCACCGTGCTGGGCCTGGGCCTGATTGGCGGCTCCCTGTGCCGCGCTATGCGCGATAGTGGCTTTGCCAGCCAGGTCACCGGCTACGACCGGGACACCGGGGTTGGCGCCGAGGCGCTGGAGCTGGATGTTATCGACGAGTTTGAAGCCCGCCTGGATGTCGCCCTGGAGGGTGCCAACCTGGTGGTGATTGCCACGCCCACCCTGGTAGCGGCAGAGCTGCTCGCGGATGTGGTGGGCAAGCTACCGCCCGAGGTGGTGCTGACCGACGTTGCCTCGGTCAAGCAGAACCTGGTGGCGGCCTACCAGCAGGCGCGCGAGCAGCGCGGGTCGGAAGCGATTGCCCGCTACGTTCCTGGACACCCGATTGCCGGGTCCGAGCGCAGCGGCGTCAGCGCCTCACGCCCGGATCTGTTCGATGCACACCGGGTTATCCTGACCCCACTGGCTGACGGTAGCGAAGATGCCCTGACGCTGGTGCGCCGCATGTGGGAGCTGGCCGGGGCCGAGGTGGTCGAGATGCCGGTGGCCCAGCACGATGCGATCCTGGCGGCGACCAGCCACCTGCCGCACATCCTGGCCTTTGCCCTGGTCGACGCGCTGTCGCGCAGCGACCTCAGCGATGACATCTTCCGCTTCGCCGCCGGCGGCTTTCGCGACTTTACCCGCATCGCCTCCAGCAACCCGGTAATGTGGCGAGATATCTCGCTGGCCAACCGCGATCAGCTGGTGGCGGCAATCGATGATTTCAGTGAGCACCTCGCCGCCCTGCGGGAGGCCGTGGCGGCCGGTGACGGCAAGGCCCTGGAAACCACCTTCTCCGACGCACGCACGGCGCGGGAAGACTTCATCCGGCAACAGCAAAGCTAAGGAGTCGTCCTTGGAATTCAGTATCCACCCAGGTGGGACCATCGTCGGTGAGGCGCGGGTACCGGGGGACAAGTCGATCTCGCACCGCTCCATCATGCTGGGCTCCCTGGCCGAGGGTGAGACCCGGGTGCGCGGTTTCCTGGAGGGGGAAGACGCGCTCGCCACCCTGAAAGCTTTTCGCGCCATGGGCGTGCAGATTGAAAGGCCCGCCGAGGGCGAGGTACACATCCAGGGGGTGGGCCTCGGGGGCCTGTCGGCACCGGCGGCACCCCTGGATCTCGGCAATTCCGGCACCTCCATCCGCCTGATGGCCGGGCTGCTGGCAGGGCAGGCATTCGATACCGAATTGAGCGGTGACGCCTCACTGTGTTCGCGACCCATGGGCCGGGTCATCACGCCGCTGACCCGGATGGGTGCCCGTATAGAAGGTAGCGAGGGCGAGCGCCCGCCGCTGCGCATTACCGGTGGCAGGGCGCTGACCGGTATACACTACGACCTGCCCATGGCCAGTGCCCAGGTGAAGTCCTGCGTGCTGCTGGCGGGCCTCTATGCCGAGGGTCGTACCTCGGTGACAGAGCCGGCGGTGACCCGCGATCACACCGAGCGCATGCTGCGCGGCTTTGGTTATGACGTGCAGCGCGATGCCGAGGGCGTGATCAGCCTCGAGGGCGGCGGCAGCCTGCGCGGCTGCGAGATCGATATCCCGGCGGACATCTCCTCGGCGGCGTTTTTCATGGTCGCGGCCAGTATCGCGCCGGGCTCTGACCTGTTGCTGACCCACGTGGGCATGAACCCCACCCGCACCGGCATCGTCGAACTGCTGCGTATGATGGGCGCCGACATCACCGTACAGGATGAAACCGAGGTGGGTGGCGAGCCGGTGGCCGACCTGCATATTCGCTATGCCCCCCTGCGCGGCATCGAGATTCCCGCGGCGCTGATTCCGCTGGCGGTTGACGAATTCCCGGTGCTGT
>JASJBK010000220.1 GCA_030066555.1 Halieaceae bacterium | reverse complement strand
CGGGAGCGTCTGCATCAACTCGGGCGGCGAGAAGATCTACCCGGAAGAGGTGGAGGAGGCGCTGAAGACCCACCCCGCGGTTTTCGATTGCCTGGTGGTGGATACCCCCGACGAGCGCTACGGCAGCAAGGTCACCGCGGTGGTAGCGGCCCGCGAAGGCATGGAGCTGACGCTCGATTCCCTGCAGGAGCAGGCCCGTCAGCACGTGGCCGGCTACAAGGTGCCCCGCGAACTGCACCTGGTGACGGAAATACCGCGCGCGCCCAGCGGCAAACCCGCGTATCCGAAGGCCCGGGAGCTCGCGCTCTCGGGCAAGTACCTCGCGAGCTGAGAAGCCCCATGCCAGAACTCGATATCAGCACCACCAACTGCATCGTCGAACGTGACGGTGCGGTCCTCACGGTCACCCTCAACCGGCCTGAGGCAAAAAACGCCTTCACCCCGGAAATGCTGCTGGGCATGTACCGGGCCTGGCGCCTGCTCGATGAGGACGCGAGCCTCTTGTGCGGCATCCTGACCGCGGTGGGCGACACTTTCTGTGCCGGCATGGACCTCAAGGCCGGCGCCGACGGCAACCAGCAGGCCAATGATGAATTCATGCAGGTGATGGCCGAGGTGCCCAACGTGCACTGGCAGGCGCTGCTGCGTGACAACCGCCCCTGTAAACCCATCATCCTGGCGGTGGAGGGCTATGCCCTGGCCGGTGGCACCGAGATCCTGCAGGGCACCGACATCCGGGTGGGTGCGGAAGATGCGATCTTCGGCGTGACCGAGGTGGCTCGTGGGCTGTATCCGATGGGTGGTTCCACAGTTCGGCTGCGGCGCCAGATTCCCTACTGCCTGGCGGCGGAAATGCTGCTACTCGGCGAGACCATTAGCGCCCAACAGGCCCTGCAGTTCGGCCTCATAAACCGCGTGGTGCCGAAAGGCGAGAGCCTGGCTGAGGCCCGGCGCATTGCCGAACGCCTGTGCGAGAATGCACCGCTGGCTATTGTCGCCATCACCCGTTCCCTGCGCGAACAGCAGGAAGACATGGAAGAGGAAGCTGCCATGACTGCCTCCGACGCACTGGCGGGTCCGGTATTCGGCTCGGCGGATGCGAAGGAGGGCATGCGCGCCTTCAAGGAAAAGCGCAAGGCTGTGTTCAAGGGCGAGTAGCGGTACCATTACGCCGCTGTTATTGCCTATCCCACAGAGAGATTTCTTCATGCAAGACCCCGTATCGGCGCAGGCCTCCGACGTCGCCAGCGTGTTCACCCAGCTTGTTGATTCCCGCAAGTCCGCTCGCGGCTTCAAACCTGATCCTGTACCGCAGGAGCTGCTGGACCAGGTGTTTGGCGCCGCGCTACGCGCGCCCTCCAACTGCAACACCCAGCCCTGGCAGACCCATGTCGCGTCTGGTGAAAAGCTGGAGTCGCTGCGCAAAAAGATCCCCGAGGCCTTCATGAACGGGGAGTTCACCATGGACTTCCCCTACGATGGCAAGTACGACGGTGTCTACAAGGAGCGCCAGTATGCCTCCGCCGAGGCGCTGTACAGCGCCATGGGAATTGCCCGCGAGGAGAAGGACAAGCGCAACGTAGCCTTTATGCGCAACTTTACCTTCTTCGACGCTCCCCACGTCGCTTTCATGTTCCTGCCGGAGCCCTTTGGCCTGCGTGAGGCCTGCGACCTCGGCATGTACGCCCAGACCCTGATGCTGTCCATGGTGGCCCACGGCCTGGCCTGCTGCCCGCAGACCGCGCTCAGCTTCCTGGCCCAGCAGGTGCGCGATGAGCTGGAAATCGACAACAGCAACAAGCTGCTATTCGGGATTTCCTTCGGTTACGAAGACGAGCAGCACCTGTCCAACCGCTGCCGCACCGAGCGCGCTGCACTCGCCGACATCACGCACTTTCACAGCTGATTCAGCCGGCGGCTTGCAGACAGCCTTGCAGGATTTCCTGTAGTTTCTCGGCGCCCAGCTCCTTGAGCAGGGCGATGTTGCGCTCTGGAATCCCCTCGACGTCGGGATGACCGGCAACCGCTCGCGCCACGCTGTCTTCACGGAGGATATGCAGCATCGGGTAGGGGGAGCGGTTGCTGTAGTTCTCGGCGTCACCGGGCCCGGTGCCGGCAAACCGGTAATCGGGATGGAAGCTCGCAATCTGGAAGATGCCCTCCAGGCCCAGCTGCAACAGCAGTTCCTCACAGGCCCCCAGGAACTGGTTGTATTCGAGAAAATCCCGCAGCACGTGCGGATGGATCAACAGGGTAGTCTCGATGCTGGGGTCGCTTTGCAGGAGCTCCAGCTCGTCCACCAGAGCCATCAGTAACTGCTCTTCGCCCTCGGCGCCGGTAACGTGGAAACGAACCGTGCCGGCTTCCATTTCGCGCCATGCAAAAGGGCACAGGTTGTATACCACCACCAGGTGCTCGACCCAGTGCCGCACCGCGGCGGCGATGCGCTCATCACTGGCGGGTCCGCTCATACCAGGGTGGGGTGGAAAAACTCGGCTTCGTTCTCTTCGCTGATCCCGGCACTGGGGTCATTGAACAGCTCTGCACCCAGCTCAGCCATGTCCCAGGAGATCCAGCGCTCCGGCACCAGCTTTACCACCAGGTCTGACATCGCCATAAAGGTGGGGCCGACCACCGGATGGTCGAGCGCCGCCTGGGTCAGGTACTTGGTGTTGATGCGCTGGGCGAGTGGGACGGCTTCCTCTCCGGTGAGCAATTCCACCTCGCCGCAGGCGCTGATGCCATTTTCCTCCCCGGCCTTGCGCGACTCGATGCACAGTGCGGCGCGCGGGTCGCGCTGGAGATTGCGCCCTTTGCTGGTCTGCAGGCTGGTGGCGATGTACAGCGCACCCTCTTCGTAGAGAAACCAGACCGCGGTAACGTGCGGCAGCCCGTCGGCACTGAAGGTGGTGAGAGCGGCGATACGCCGCTCGTCGAGCAAGTGTTCAAGGGAGGGTTTGAGAGACATGCCTATATCTCCTTGATGGGGATGGGGTGTGGCTGAGCAGCAAAGGCTACCCGGTTGCCGTACATGCGCCGCAGGTTGTGGTGGCGCCACTGGAACACCCAGCGGAAAACCCAGCCGTAGAGGGGCTCGAGCAACGACACCCTGGCACTGAAGGTCAGGTGGTCGGTGAGCCTGGCGCCGCCGGGAAGAGCCTCGATCTCGCGCTCGTGTTTCCACAGCGACATGCTCGCCATGGTCGAGGTTTCGCAGAAGGAGCGGCCATCTATGACCTCCGCGAAGGCGATGTCGTCGTACTCCACCGGCAGCACGCCACCGAGGCGAATCCAGCTGCGAAAGCGATGGCGGCCGGGCTCCCAGCCCTCGGTGAGGTCGTCGAGGCCATCGGGAAAACTCATGCTCAGCAGCGGCCGAAACTCGGCATTCACATCCAGCGGACTCACCGCATGCTGCCAGAGATCATCCGGGTGCACGGCGAGGTCGGAGTAAATGCTGAAGCTGCGGGCCATGTACTCAGTATTGTCAGTTCGACACGATTGCGCCAGCTGGAACTAGCTGCTCGCTGATTTCCCACGTTCCCGTATCATAGTGCGATGAGCAAACGAGATACGCATTTCGAGTTCGGCCCCTTGTCGCGTGGGATCTTCCACGCGCTGCTCGCCGTGGCGCTCGTCATACCCCTGTACTTTCCCGAGTACACGGCGCATTACTTTTTTCTGTTGCTGTTCCTGGGGTTGGGCTTGAAGCCACTGCTGCAGGCCACGGGGCTGTATGTCTGCTGGGACAGGTTAGAGGCGCCGTTCCGCAAGCGTTGGAGCGAACAAGAACTGGAAAAGCATCGCCGCTCAGTGGAACAGAGAGTGCGGCAGGACGCACTCAAGAAGCGCCGCCATCGCGGCGACACTAAATTACCTCGTAACTGGTGAGATGGTTATTGCGCAGGCAACAAGTGCTTTGGGCGTCTGTACCGATTCGGACTAAACTGTGCCGTGGCGCGGGTGTAGTTCAATGGTAGAACCTCAGCTTCCCAAGCTGATGACACGGGTTCGATTCCCGTCACCCGCTCCAGTCTCTGATGTCGATGGTATATGAGAAGGAGCTCTCGATGAGACGCGGGATTGTCAAAACTCTGTGCCTTGTTTGCCTGCTGGCGCCGGGATGGGCGCCGGGCGAGGAATCCGCCAACTGGCACCGCGATACCGCCATATCGCCCGACGGCAGCACCATTCTCTTTACCCACATGGGGGATATCTTCCGGGTACCGGTCAGCGGCGGGGTGGCGGTGCCGCTGACCAGTGGTGAAGCTGTGGAAACCAATCCCACCTGGTCTGGGGACGGGGAGTGGATAGCGTTTTCCAGCGACCTGCACGGCAATCTGGATGTGTTTGTGATGCCCGCCTCCGGCGGCACGCCGCGGCGCTTGACCTTCTTTGAGGCGGATGACGTGGTCAGCGGTTTCTCAGCCGATGATGAGCGGGTGCTGTTCACCAGCAGGCGCTATGACGCCCTGAACGCGGGCCTCGACCCGCACCGTTCGCGACCCGAGCTTTACGAAGTCGCCCGCAGCGGTGGGACCCCGCGCCAGGTGACGACGCTCTATGCGCGCCACGCGCGCTGGAACCGGGGCGGCGACGCACTGCTGTATGCCGATGACAAGGGCGAGACCATCCACCGCAAACACGACGACTCGCCGTTTACCCGTGACATCTGGCGCATGGCGCCCTCAACCCGCCAGTTTGAGCGCCTCACCACCAGCCCGTGGAATGATCACACGCCGTCCTGGGACGAGACCGGAGAGGGTTTCTACTTCATCAGCGAGCGCTCCGGCAGCCTCAATGTCTGGCACCAGCAATTCGGCGGTGGTGAGGGCAGTGCCCGCCAGCTTACATTCCATGAGACTCACCCGGTGCGAGACCTGTCGGTATCGAAGCGGGGCGACATCGCCTATAGCCTGCACGGCGAAGTACATTTTGGTGCGGCAGGCGAGCGACCGGCACCGGTCGATATCAGCATCGTTACCGTGCAGCAGATGGCTGCTCGCGAGCGGATCGACGCCAACGCCGATATCAGCGAATTTGTGGTGTCGCCCGACGGCAAGGAAGTGGCCTACATCGCCCGCGGTGATGTGTTCGCTACCTCTATCGAGTTCGACACCACTCGGCAGGTCACCAGCACGGCTGGCAAAGAGCGCAACCTGGCCTATGCCGCAGACGGCCGTGCCTTGCTGTATGCCTCGGAGCGCCTGGACCAGTGGCAGATCTACGAAAGCACCCTTGAGGACGAAGAGGAATCGCATTTCTTCCTGGCGACCCGCCTCAAAGAGACCCGGCTGATACAGGGAGGGGCGGGCGACAGCGCTATGGCGGTAACGCATCCAGTCCCATCCTCGGATGGTGAGAAGATCGCCTACCTGTTTGACTGGGCGGAAATCCGTGTCTTCGACCGGCGCCGCAAGCGCTCTATCACCCTGGTAGGGTCCGAC
>JASJBK010000027.1 GCA_030066555.1 Halieaceae bacterium | reverse complement strand
GTGTACAGCAGGAACAGGTCGTCGTCCTTGCGGTCGCCAAAGTCACGCTCCACCGGCTGGCCGTCAAGTGCTGACTCGTAGTCAGGCGTGTCACCGGTCGGCGTATCGCTACCGTCCTCCACCGACACCAAGGTATGCACGCCGGTGTCTGGCAGTTCGGCAATCAACGGTGCGAACTCGCGGTGATGGACGCATGCCACCAGGTCGGCATTGTCGAAGATATAGGCCAGCTCGTCGGCGACGTAGCGGTAGTTGACGTTGATCGGCACGGCGCGCAGCTTGAAGCAGGCCATCATGCTTTCGAGGTACTCGTTGCAGTTGTACAGGTACAGGCCGACATGATCGCCGGGGGCGACCCCTCGGCTCGCGAGGTAATGGGCGAGCTGGTTGGCGCGCTGCTCCAGTTCATGGTAACTGGCGCGGTCCTCACCGCACACCAGTGCTGCGCGCTCCGGTACCGCGTCGGCCACCATTTCAAACAGGTCGGCCAGGTTGAATGCCTTGCTCATGCGGCCCTCTGGGTCCCCGCCTGCGCGGGGACGACGGATATTTTCATGTTGTCCTCTGGGTCCCCGCCTTCGCGGGGACGACGTCGATATTCATAGGTTCCTCTGGGTCCCCGCCTGCGCGGGGACGACAATACTATTTGTCGACGCTCACTACCCACATCGCATAGAACTGTGCACCGCCGCCGTAGGCGTGGCCAAGTGCAGTGCGGGCGCCGACTACCTGGTGGGCGCCGGCGTCGCCGCGCACCTGCCGCGCCGCCTCGGCAAAACGGATCATGCCGGAGGCGCCAATCGGGTTTGAACAGAGCACACCGCCGGAGCAGTTCCAGGGAATGTCGCCCCCCTCATCCAGGGAGGTGGCGCCATCCATGGTGAGCTTCCAGCCCTCGCCTTCCTCGGCAAAGCCGAGGTTCTCAAGCCACATGGGCTCATACCAGGAAAACGGCACATAGACCTCGGCGCAATCGAGTTGTTTGCGCGGGTCGTCAATACCGGCCTGGGCATAAACGTCGGCGGCGCAGTCGCGCCCGGCCTGCGGGTTTACCTCGTCGCGGCCGGCGTACATGGTGGGCTCGGAACGCATGGCGCCGCCGCGAATCCACACCGGCGCCTTTGGCCCCTCCTTCGCGAGGCCCTCGTCGGCAATCACCATGGCGCAGGCTCCGTCTGAGGACGGGCAGCTCTCCAGGAAGCGAATCGGGTCCCAGAGCATGGGCGACTCCTCCACTTCCTGCATGGTGATTTCCGGCATCTGCAAATGGTTGAGCGGGTTGCGGGAGCCGTGCAGGCGGTCCTTGACCGCGACTTTGATGCCGGTATCCCAGGGCGCCCCGCTGCGGCGCATGTACTCGCGCATGATCGGTGCAAAATAGCCGCCGGCACCGGCGTTGAGGTGCGGTGAGAACGGTTGCGGGTTCGACAGCGCCCACATGGCATTGGATTCAGACTGTTTTTCGAAAGTGACCGTCAGCACCCGCCGGAAGGTGCCGCTCTGTACATGGGAGGCAGCCACCAGCGCGGTGGAGCCGCCCACCGAACCGGCGGTATGCACGCGTAGCATGGGCTTGCCGCTGCAGCCCAGGGCGTCAGCCAGGTAGACCTCCGGCATGATCACGCCCTCGAACATGTCCGGCGCCTTGCCAATAATGACGGCCTCGATGGCGTCCCAGCCAAGGCCCGCGTCATCCAGCGCATTCTGTGCCGCCTCGTGCACCAGGCCGGCAATCGACACATCTCCGCGGCGGGCCTTGTACTGGGTCTGGCCTATGCCGGTTACGGCAGCGTATTGCATCAGGCGGCCTCCAGTACGGCGACCAGGTTGTGCTGCAAACAGGGGCCGCTGGTGGCGTGGGCCACCCCGCGGCGAACATCGCCGCTCATGATCCGGGTGGCAACTTCACCAATACGCGACAGCCCTGAAGCCATCATCAGGTTGCCCGCCAGCACCCCGCCAGAGGGATTGATCTCGGTGCTGTCATCCAGGCCCAGCGCCTGGGACAGGATAATCTCCTGGTGGCTGAAGGGGGCATACAGTTCCGCCACTTCCACAGGCCCCCGATCGACACCTGCCTGTGCGGCCGCCAGTTCAGTCGATACCGAGCGCGTCAGGTCGCGGGCGCCGATGTTGTGCGATTCCATGCGGTGGTCGATGCCGCGGATCACTGCGTAGGGCTTGCCCCAGGCCCGGGCCTTCTCAATGGTGCAGATCACCATGGCCGAGGCGCCATCGGAAATCGGGCAGCAGTCGTGCTTGCGCAGCGGCGCCACCCAGGGCGACTCCGCCAGCAGTTCCTCCACGCTGACATCGCCGGCGAGTTGGGCGTGCGGATTATTGGCTTTGGCATTGGCGCGGGAGCGCGCCACTACCGCGGCCATATCCTGCTCGGATAGCAGGCCGCGGTCCAGCAGCACCCGCGCCTGCAGGGCGGCCAGGCTTACCGAGTCCACCCACAGCGGTGCCAGGTAGTAGGGATCGAGCTGCTGGGACAGCACCGTCGGCAACTCGCCGGGCGACGACTTGCCAAAGCCGTAGATCAGCGCCGACTCCGCCTGCCCCATGCTGATCTTGAGCATGGACTCGTACAGCGCCCAGGCGGCGTCCATCTCGACATGGGACTCCTTGATGGGCGGCACGGCGCCCAGGGCGTCGACACCCATCACGAAGGCAAAGGCAGCGCCCTGCTGGTAATCGCAGCTACCGGAGCAGGTGAAATCCACGTCCTGGGAGTTGTTGAGCCCCACCGCCTGCATGGCCTGCTCGATCACTGGCATGATCAGCTCGACCTCGTTGCAGGCGCCGGCGTCGCGGCGGCAATCGGACTGGGCGAAGGACACAATCGCGATATCCTTCATGCCTTGCCCTCCCAACCGGACAGCGGCACCTTGCCGATCATCTCGATGGGCACATCGGGCTCGTCCAGCGGCCGGAAGTAACGGATGTTGTCCATGGCGTAGTCCCACTCTTCCTCCGGCTTCCACACCGCTTCCACCCGCTGGCCGATATGCACGCTGTCGTTGTCGCACTCGCTCATCAGGTGAATAAAGGAGATGTTGGCGCCGTCGGGCACCAGGTTGGCGACGATGTAGGGCGGCTGGATGGGGTTGTTGGGGATCGGAATCCAGACAATGGTGAAAGACTGCACGGTGGCCTTGTTGCCAAGTTCCACTTCCTCGCTGGTGGGCAGGCCACAGGCCGCACAGGAGCCCCGCGCCGGCGCGTAGACGTTGCCGCAGCCAGGGCAGCGCTGACCCATGACTTTGCCCTTGCGAACCTGGTGCAGGAAACGCGTGGTGGCCTCGCCCGCGGTAAAGTTGTAGGTCAGGTAGACCGGCGTTTCGATGGCGGTGATGTCGTCTTCAGAACTTGTAGTTTCCTCGCTCATGCTCAGCCCTCCCCCTGAGTGACTTCAGGCTCGAAGCACGCGATATCGGTGATATAGCCACGTGGCTCTTCCGACCAGCGCGCCTGTACCCGCATGCCGGTATGCATCTCGGCCTCCGGCGCCGCGACCGCGTGAACCATGGGGACATCGGCGCCGTCCAGCAGCACCAGCGCCCAGGCGAAAGGCTCATCGAACGGATGACTGTCGCGCGGTTCGCTGATCCAGCACCAGCTCACCACCTCGCCGCGATCGCTGACCTCGACGAACTCGTCGAGCGCGCTGGCGGTGACAGGGTCGAACTCCATGGGCGGCACAAACACGCGACCGTCGTCGCCGCGAGTGCCGACAATCTTCCGCTGGCGTAGTTCTGTGAGGAAACGGCCCACCACGGGGCCGGTAGAGCGGGTGTAGGTATAGCCCAGTACAAACTGCTGGCGCAGCAGGTCCGACACTCTGACCTCCCGTCAGGGTAAACAACTAGATGTCGGCAGTATCAGGGAGCTATTGAGGGTAGACAATGGCCGATCTTCGCGATCGACCATGACATTTGTGATCAGTACTGCACGGCAAAAAACTGGCAGCGTCTGGCGCTTGTAGACCCATTTTTCGGATATTCATCACAGTTTCCGCCTTGAGCAGACGCGTGCTTGCAACCTAGACTCTGAAATCAGCGAACAAAGAAACCCTTCTTTATAAAAGCCAGGTGCCTCGGTCGGGTCGCGCTTTTAGCACAACCCGTGCCGGCACTGGCGCCTGCGGACCTAGCCGCGGCGTGTACCAGCACATGATGTAAGCGAGTGGTAATGATGTATTTGCGAAGTGCTTCGAAGTCCCCTGTTTCAATTCTTCTTCTGTTGCTACCTGGCTCTGCATTGGCTTCATCTGCAGATGCCGCCACCCCGGAGATAGACATCATCTGGATGGTGCTGGCAGGTGCACTGGTTTTCTTCATGCAGGCAGGATTCGCCCTGCTGGAAAGCGGCCTGTCCAGGGCCAAGAACTCCGTCAACGTCATCATGAAAAACTACGCCGACCTGTGTGTAGGCAGCATAGCGTTCTGCCTGGTCGGCTATGGACTGATGTTCGGCAACAATCCATCGGGATGGCTGGGGGTCGACCATTTCCTGCTGAGCGCCGTCGAGGATCCAGGTGAGTACGCCTTTGTATTCTTCCAGATCATGTTCGTTGCGACCGCTGCGACGATTGCCAGTGGCTCGATGGCGGAGCGCACCCGCTTTGGCGGCTACCTGTTTGGTGCCATCGGCATATGTGCGTTCATCTACCCGGTGTTCGGAAGTTGGGTATGGGGAAGCTATTACGAAGGCAGCGGCTGGCTGGGCGAGATGGGCTTTATCGACTTCGCCGGCTCGACAGTCGTGCATTCGGTCGGTGGCTGGTGTGCACTGGCGGCCATCATCATTCTCGGTCCGCGACTGGGTCGATTCTCCAGCGGCGGTGAACCGCGCAGCATCCCCGGCCACAATCTTAACTATATGGCACTGGGGGGCTTCATACTCTGGCTTGGGTGGTTCGGCTTTAATGCCGGTAGCACGCTGGCCGCGGATTCCAGTATCGGCCTTATTGCCCTGAACACCCACCTGGCGGCCGCATCCGGTGTAGTCAGCATCGTCACAGTTTCATTCATGTTTGGCGAACCGGTACTGGCGCGGAACGTTGTAAACGGCGGTATCGCCGGGCTGGTATCCATCACTGCTGGCTGCGCCAGCATGGACCCATGGTTCGCGGTGGTTACCGGCTTCTTCGGCGGCGTGGTAATGATGGCCGGTGACCAGTTCCTCGAGGAACGACAACTGGATGACGTGGTCGGAGCCGTATCTGTACACGGTTTCGCTGGCGCCTGGGGAACACTGGCGGCGGGACTTTTTCTCTCTGGCCAGCTGTTCGACCCACAGGTCATCTGGGTGCAGGTCGTTGGTGTGTGTGCCGCTTTCGTGTGGACTTTCCCAACGGCACTGTTGATGTTCTTCCTGATCAGCAAGACGGTTGGCCTGAGAGCCGGGGACATCGATCAACGGCGGGGCCTTGATTATTCCGAGCACTTTGAACTCGGCTATCCCGAATTCCAGCAAACGGCCCTACACGGAAAGTAGATGGCCCAGTTGCGAGTGACTTAACTCTATGACGGCACCCAGCATCATGAACCGCAAGGATGAGGCGGCATCCCGCGTACTGACCGCCTTTATCAACCTGCTATTTGACTCACTTGAGCGTGACTATCCCGAAGCGACAACGCGCGTCAAGATAAGGACTCTCAAGCACATCAATAACCAGGGGTTCGACGAGGGCATTCACGACACATTCCACAATGGGTTTAAAACTCGACCAGTCGCCGTCTCAGGACTGGCGCTGCCGGAGCGCCGCTGCCGCGACATCATGCAGCTCAGCTACAACGCAGCATGCGAAATTGTCGGTCCGGTAGATGCCGACAGCGCCTTCGGGAATGCCATCGATGCCGTAGAGCGTGCCCTCGTGTCAAAGCACTACTCCATCAAGAATCTCCTGTAGCGGATCGGAGCATTTGAGCGTAGAGCTGAAATCCGGTCATGTTAAGTCTGGGTAGCTGGATCCCCGCTTTCGCGGGGATGACGGGGTCACCGGGGTGACAGGGTCACGGGATGACAGTGTCGCGGAGGTGACAGGGTCGCGGAGGTGACAGGGTCGAGCGTCGATCAAGTTTCGAAGCGATGCTTGCGCAGCCAGACCGCGCCGGCCAGGAATGCGCCCGCGAATACAAAGCCGAACACCATGCCCAGGTAATCGAGCTGGCTCCACACCGGGCCGAAGTCGTACAGGCCCAATGAGTTGACGTCGTCGCCATCGATCTTGTGGGGCAGGTGGTTGGCAATCGACGCCAGCACATACTGCGTGCCGAACAGCAGGCGCTCGCCCAGCACCAGGCCAATCGGAATGGCAATCGCCAGCAGGAACGGTGAACGCTTGGCCGTGGCTGAGGCCAGCATGAACCAGGCGTAGGCCGGCAGCGTGAACAGCACCCACACCACCATGCCGCCCATCTGGTCGATAATCAGCGGGATAAACTGCACACGCGACAGCACCAGCTCGGTGCCGGAGCCGTCCATGCGCCACACCAGCACCATGGCGATATAGGTCTCGAGGATCTGCGTGATCAGCGACACGCCCAGGTAGATGATCGGCACCACCACGGAGGCCACCGCCAGCTTGGCCAGCACCTCCTGCCACTCGGACACCGGCATCGACTTCCAAAACAGGATGCTGCGGTCCTTGCGATCTGTGTACAGGCAACCCAACAGGTAGTTGATGGTGACCAGGAACATGATCAGGCAGAACACATTGTGGAAGCCACCCAGCACCGGATTCAGGGAGTCGCCCTCGATATCGTCACCTTCCCCGCGGGGCTCCGGCGAGGGTGCCGAGAAAGACCACTCCTGGCTGAAGTTCCAGGTGTCTTCCGGTACTTCCAGGGGTGTCACCACGACGGTGAGTTCCTGTGACGGAAGGGTCGAGGTGTCGGGTTTCACGCGATCGATGTAGAGCTCTTGGCCACCACTCGAATCTTCATCGATGGTGACTTCGAAGTTGATGCTGCGACCTTCGTCACCCATCAGTATGCCCAGGGCTCCCTCGCCAATCACGGCCAGGCGGCCGGCGAAGATGACCGCCACCAGCATGATCACGATCAGCGCGCCGCCGAAGGCGACCGGGGTGATCAGCAGGGAGCCGCGGTATTCCTGCAGCTCACGCATGATCATGGTGTGGAACTTGATGCGGTTGTTGATTTCCATATCAGCGTTCCTCCCCCATTTTCGCGATGAACAGGTCGGCCACGGAGGGCGTGTGCAACTGTCCGAGCTGGCTCAGTGCCTCGCGGTCCTTGTCCTCAAAAATCATCGCCTTGCCGCCCATTATCGAACGCTCGCTGAGCGGCCCATGGGCCTGGGCCTGCTCTACTGCGGCGCCGACCACGTGTACTTCGCTGAAGCGCTGTGCCATCGAGTCCATGGATTCGTGCAGCACAATCTTACCTGCGCGCATGAAGATGGCATCGGTAAGAATATTCTCCACCTCTTCCACCTGGTGGGTGGAAATCAGGATCGTGCGTTCATCGTCGTAATAGTCGTTCAGCAGCTGCTCGAAGAACTGCTTGCGGAACAGGATATCCAGGCCCAGCGTGGGCTCATCCAGCACCAGCAGCTTGGCATCGATCGACATGACGATCGCCAGGTGCAGCTGCACGGTCATACCCTTGGAGAGCTCCTTGACCCGGTGAGTCAGGCGCACCTCGGTGCGCGACAGCAGCATCTCGGCCTGGTCGCGGCTGAATCGCGGGTGTACGCCGGTAACGTAGTCCAGCACCTGGCTGACCTTCATCCAGGCCGGCAACACCGCGGTGTCGGCAATAAAGCAGACCTGCTCCTGCAGCTTGGTACGGTCGGTGCGCGGATCGAGGCCCATGACTTCCAGGCCGCCATCACAGGCATTGAGGCCCAGCAGGGCCCGCAGCAGGGTCGTCTTGCCCGCCCCGTTGGGGCCGATCAGTCCGGTGATACTGCCGGACTCGATCGTCAGGGAGACCCGGTCCACGGCAGCGGTATCGCCAAAGCGCTTGTCCAGGCCATCGGTTTTGATCAAGGTCGCCATCAGGACTGGCCCCCTCTGGCTTTGAGAAGTTCGGTCACGGTATCGATGTCCAGGCCGAGGCGCTGCACGCGCTCAATAAAGGCCGGTAACTCCTCGTCCAGAAATTTCTGTTTCTCATTGCTCGTCAAGGCTTCTCGAGCTCCGCCCAGTACAAACATCCCCAGCCCCCGTCGTTTTTCCAGCAGGCCCTCATCTACCAGCTCCTGGTAGGCCTTGGCCACTGTCAAATGATTGATGTTGTAATCCGATGCCACCTGTCTCACCGAAGGCACCGCTTCGCCCTCGGCAAAACTGCCGTCCAGTATCCGCTGCACCACAAGATCGCGGAGCTGGCGATAGATCGGAAGGTTGTCATTCCACTCTACGGACACGCTCAGACCTCCCATTGCACTGTTACTCCAGTGGCCATCAGTCGATTGATGTCACGCTGCCGGAACCCAGCGTGCTGCGATCAACACGGGGGTCACCGCGGTATTCGACATCACCACTGCCAAGGATATTGGCGTCAAGAAAGTCCACAGCCCAGACCCTGACGTCGCCGGAGCCCAGTATGTCCACATCCACCTGCCCGGCGGGCATGGAGGCCAGGTCAACATCTCCGGAGCCAGCAATCGATATATCCAGCACGTCGACCATGCCGTCTTCACTTTCGCTGGTGCCGACCACATCGCCGGAACCCGCCATATCGACGTTCATGCGGCGCGCGGTAATGCGGCCCAGGTCGATGTCACCGGAACCGGCCAGCTCGACCTCGAGGTCCTCGACCTCAGAGCTCGCCAGCTGGATGGTGCCGGAACCCGCCACACTGACTTCCAGTTCGCCGGCTATCACCGAGTGCAGCCGGATAACGCCAGAACCGTCCACGCTCACCGACAGGCGATCGGTCTCAACCGGGTCAACCCAGATGTCACCGGAGCCCTGCAGCACGATCTGGTCGAGGTCTTCCACCTCAAGCAGGTACTTTACGTTGCGCACCTTGCGACCGTTGCTGGTATAGCCCAGCTTCAGGGTGCTGCCGCGTACGTAGAAAGGTTCCTTGTCGAGGTCTTCGCTGTCGCCCTTGACCAGCAGGCGGTTGGCATCGTTGAAAACGATCTTCAGCTCGTCGCTGCCGCGCAGCACCACCCGGTCGATGTCAAAACCCTCCACCGAGCGGGTGTCTGCATGGGCAAGTGCCGACAGGCCGGCACAGGCCAGGAAGGCCAATGCAATGGTCAACCGGCCGGCGCCTCCGCGAATCAAACCCTGTTTTCTTATCTTCAGCATCGATATCGTCTCCGATATGGTGTTATAGCTAACTATATCACCCTGAAATGAATCTGCAACACCTTTTTTATTTTCAATCATATCAACAACTTAAGAGAATGAACGCTGCATGTTGTCAGCAATGGTGCGTGCAATACGCCTGGCGCGGTCGGCTTTTTCGCCCTGCCAGCCGGCGTCAACGGTACGCTGAAAGAAGCTGACCCAGCGCTCGAAATCCGCCGCGGTGAGTTCACGCTTGCCGTGCAGCTTGCGGTGAATATTCATGGTATGGCGCTGGTAGCCGGGATCTCCCAGCAACAGTTTGCACCAGTAATCCACGATATGGGGTTTGTGGACATCGAGGTCGACCGCCGCCACGTCGAGAAAGATCGGCGCCAACAGCGGATCCTCCAACAGCTCGGCATAAAAAGCATCGACGAAGGCGGCGATCTGCTCGCGGCTGTCGAGATCCCGTATAAGGACTGCTGCTGTGGCCGGTGCGTTCATGGGTGGCTCGATTCTAACGCTTCTTGCCCTTCTTGACGTGTTTCATCATGCGGCGCTTGCGCGCCACCTGGCGCTGGGTGAGCTGGTTGCGCTTGCCGGCGTAGGGGTTCTCCCCGGTGCGGAATTCCACTCGCACCGGTGTGCCGGCCAACTTCAACTCGCGCCGGAAGATCTTTTCCAGGTAGCGCTGGTAGGAGGCCGGCACCTTGCCGGTCTGGTTGCCGTGGATCACGATCAACGGCGGGTTCTGGCCGCCGGCGTGGGCATAGCGCAGCTTGATGCGCCGACCGTTGATCATCGGCGGCTCGTGGTCCATGACCGCGTCCTCGAGGATACGGGTAAGCTGGTTGGTGGAGAGCTTGCGGGTTGCCGACTGGTAGGCGGCATCGATGCTCTTGTACAGGTGCCCCACCCCGGTACCGTGCAGCGCAGAAATAAAGTGGATGTCGGCATAGTCGATAAACTTCAGGCGCCGGTCGAGTTCATAGCGCACCCGCTGCTTGTCGTCGCTGTCCATGCCGTCCCATTTGTTCAGCGCCAGCACCAGGCCGCGACCGGCGTCGATGGCCTGCCCCAGCAGGTGCAGGTCCTGTTCCACCAGGCCTTCGCTGGCATCCATGACCAGGACCACCACGTGGGCATCGTCGATGGCCTTCAGGGTTTTGACGATGGAGAACTTCTCCACCACTTCCTTGACGTTCTTGCGGCGCCTGACACCGGCGGTGTCGATCAGGGTGTAGCGCTTGTCGTCGCGCTCATAGTCGATATAAATGCTGTCGCGGGTGGTGCCGGGCTGGTCGTAGACCACCACCCGGTCTTCACCCAGCAGGCGATTGACCAGGGTGGACTTGCCGACGTTGGGCCGGCCGATGATGGCGACTCGCACGCCGCGATCCTCGTGTTCCTCTTCTTCCGCGGCTTCGATAACAAAGCCCGCCAGCACATCGTCGAGCATCGCCTTCACGCCACGACCATGGCTGGCCGCGATCGGGTGCAAGTGCTCCACGCCGAGTGCGTAAAAGTCGGGCAGTACCGAGTCTTCGTCGATACCGTCGATCTTGTTGACCAGCAGGTGGAAGGGTTTGTTGCTGCGCCGCAGGTAGGTCACCAGCTCCTCGTCGCCGGCAGTCAGGCCGGCGCGGGCATCGACCAGCAGCAGCACCGCATCGGCCTCCGCCACCGCAGTCAGCGACTGGTCGGCCATGTGGGAATCGATGCCCTCTTCCTCTCCGGTGATACCGCCGGTATCGATAACGATGAAGTGCTGGCCCTGGTGGCGCGCCTCGCCGTACTTGCGATCCCGGGTCAGGCCCGGGAAGTCCGCCACCAGCGCGTCCCGGCTGCGGGTAAGCCGATTGAACAGGGTCGACTTGCCGACATTGGGACGCCCGACCAGGGCGATGACCGGTATCACTCGGTGTCCCGGGCGCTGACCCTGAGAGCAGTGAGTTTGCCGCTGTTGCCAAATACATAGAGCACGTCGTCGCGCGCAAGCATATCGGCGCGCACCCCGTCGCCATCGGTGCGGGTTCGACCGACGATGCGGCCGTCAACCTGCGACAGGATGTGCACGTAACCACGGAAGTCCGCCACCGCCACGTAGCCCTTGATGGCTCGCGGCGAGCTGAGCTGCCGGAAGGACAGGTCACCCTGCTCCCAGCGTATACCGCTGCTATTGCGGTAGAAGGCGATAACCGTGCCGGATTCCTCGGTCACGTAGATGTTGCCGAAGCCCTGGTCCAGGCCGGCATAGCTCGACACCTCTTCCTGGCGCAACTTGCGGCCACTGGCCACTTCAATAGCCGCCAGGCGGCCCTGGTAGCTCACGGCCCACAGCACCGGCGGCACCAGCAGCATGTTGCCGTCGATGTCGACAATGCGGTCGATCTCTGAGCGACCCTGGGCAATGGCCACCCGCGCCTCCCAGCGCACGGCGCCTGTGTTGACGTCCAGTGCCACCACCCGGCCGTTGCCAAAGGCGGCAATGGCGAAGCGCTCATAGATGAGAGGCGTGCTGGTGCCACGCAGGGTCAGGACCGGCAGGTTGCTGTCATAGCTCCACAGCGAAGAGCCATCGCCGGCATCCAGCCCATGTAGCCTGCCATCGTAGCTCTGTACCACAACAACCCGACCATTGGTTTGCGGCGCCGCCAGGATCTCTCCCTGTACCTGGCTGGTCCACAGCGTGGAGCCGTCCTGATCCGAGAGGGCGATAACGGTGCCGTCGCTGCTGCCGAGGAGCAGCATGTCGCCGCCGATACCCACACCGCCACTGATTTCCGTCTCCAGGTCTTCACGCCAGATGCGCTTGCCGCTGTCGCTCTCAAGCGCCACCACGATGCCATCACTACCGGCGGCGTAGAGAGTGTTACCATCCAGCACCGGCTGCAAGCGATAGAAACCATTGCCCTGGCCGTTGCCAACACCGACACTCCAGAGCTTCTTGATGCGGGTTTCCTCGACGATGTCCAGCAGGTCCGCGGGCGCCCGCGTATCGTCAGGGGCCGACCCAAACCAGTTTTCAAGGGTGGTACAGGCCGTGCACAACAGCAACAGTTGAATCGCCAGCAGGCGTTTCATAAGACGTGACATCACTGCTCCGCGGCCGCTGCCAGGTCGCGGGCGGGAACCGGTGTCAGGGAACTCAGCTTCAGGCGCAGCGCCTCGCTGGCACCACCTCCAGAGGCAGCCGCCAGGCCCAGGGCACGCTCGTAGGCGGCAATGGCTTTGTCAGTATCCCCCAGGTCCAGGTAGAGATCGCCTTCCGCCTCGGCATAGGCCGCGGCAAAGGAGCCCGGCTCGGCGGCGGTCAGGATATCCAGCGCCGCCTGGGTTTCGCCCCGCGCCGCCTTGACCCGCGCCAGGCGCAGCTCTGCCAGCAGCGCCACTTCAGCCGCAGGGTTTTTGGTCAGTACCCAGCGCAGCTCGGCCTCGGCATCTTCCAGTCGGCCGTCCACCACCGCAATACGCGCCAGGTGCAGGGCGGCAAACTGGGCATAGGTGGAAGACGGGTAATCGGTCTTGAGCCGTTCGCCGGTGGTTTTCAGGGTATCTGCCTGGCTGCCCTCAGCGCTCTGGCCCACTGCCTGCATCATTTCCTCGTAGAGCAGTGAAGCTGCCTCGGCCTGGCCGCGCTGGTGCTCCTGCCAGCCCTGCCAGCCAAAGCCGGCGGCCAGCGCCAGCACCACGGCGGCGATGGTTGAACGGCCGTTTTCATCCCACCACTTTTTAAGGGCTTCGACCTGTTCTTCCTCGGTACGATAGGTTTCCACTAGTGTTCCTCGTGTTCAAAAAAGTGTTTCAGTTCTTCTTCCAGCGCGTCCTGTGACACGCTGCGCTGCTCGCCGCCGCGCAGGGGTTTGAAACCCACCGTGCGTTCGGCCAGCTCATTCTCGCCGAGCACCAGCGCGAGCTGTGCGCCGCTACGATCGGCTTTTTTCATCTGGCTCTTGAAGCTGCCGCCGCCGCTGTGCACCTGCAGCCGCAAACCCGGCAAGCTATCACGAAGCGACTCGCCGAGGGCGAAGCCCGCCAGCGCAGCCCCCTCCCCCACGGCCACCAGGTAGACATCGGCCTGCCCGGGCGCTGCCGGTGCTACCTTCAGTTCCTGCATCAGCAGCACCAGGCGCTCAAGCCCCATGGCAAAACCCGCTGCCGGGTTGGGCTTGCCGCCCAGCTGTTCGACCAGGCCATCGTAGCGACCGCCGGCACACACCGTGCCCTGGGCGCCGAGGGCGTCGGTGACCCACTCGAACACCGTGCGGTTGTAATAGTCGAGCCCGCGCACCAGGCGTGGGTTGAGTCGATAGCTGACACCCGCGGCATCGAGCAGGGCCGTCAGCTGGGCAAAGTGCGCCTGCGATTCCTCGTCGAGAAAATCCGGCAGCGACGGTGCCTCGGCCAGCAGTGCCTGGGTCTGTTCCGACTTGCTGTCGAGGATGCGTAGCGGGTTGCTGTCGAGGCGCCGCTGGCTATCCTCGTCGAGCTGGTCACGGTGCTCGGAGAGGTAGGCCACCAGGGCCTCGCGGTAGCGGGCGCGGTCCTCATTGCTGCCCAGGGAGTTGAGCTCCAGTGTCACCGCACTGTCCAGGCCGAGGCTGCGCCACAGGCGCGCACACAGCACAATCAGTTCAGCTTCGACATCGGCGCTCGCCGTGCCGAATACTTCCACACCGACCTGGTGAAACTGGCGCTGGCGACCGAGCTGGGGTCGCTCATGACGGAACATCGGGCCCGCGTACCAGAGCTTCTGCTGGGTGCCCGCCATACCGTGCTGGTTGAAGGCGCGAACACAGCCCGCCGTACCCTCGGGGCGCAGGGTCAGGCCGTCGCCGTTACGATCCTCGAAGCTGTACATCTCTTTCTCGACGATGTCGGTCACCTCGCCAATGGCGCGGCTGAACAGCTGGGTCTGCTCAACAACAGGCAGGCGGATTTCGCGATAACCGTAGGCATCCAGCAAATCGCTGCACACCTTCTCAAGGTGCTGCCACAAGTAACTGTCCTGGGGGAGGATGTCATTCATCCCCCGTATCGCGCGTATCGGGTTCACTGTATGTCCTGTCAGGCTTTGGCTATGAGGTCGCCGGAGTCTTGATCGAGGCCGCTCCTGACTGCCTCCAGTTCATCCGCCTTGCGTCGAATCACCTGCTCCAGGTGATCGATGAAATCCTCGTTGCTGACCTTGTGGTCGGGTTCACCGCTGATGTAGATCAGGTTGCTGGGGGTCGCCCCGGTCAGGCCGACATCGGCTTCACGGGCCTCACCCGGGCCGTTGACGATACAACCGATGACCGCAACGTCCATGGGTGTCCGCACATCCTCGAGCCGCTGCTCCAGGGTGTTCATGGTACCGATCACATCGAAGTTCTGGCGCGAGCAGCTGGGGCAGGCCACAAAGTTGATGCCATTGCTGCGCAGCTT
>JASJBK010000026.1 GCA_030066555.1 Halieaceae bacterium | reverse complement strand
CGATCATCGGCACCTCTTCCGGCGTCGGCAGGGCGGCGGGGCGTGACTTGAGAATAAACTGGCGGTTTACAGCGGGGTCCATGGGCGTGCTTCCCGTAGAAATAAGATCGTGCAGGGTAGTCGCGGTGAAAAAATCAGTCAACTCTGTTTGTTTTTTGGCCCGGCTCTGCTAGCTTTGCTGGGCGTCAAACACAGGAGATGACCATGACCATACTGATCAACGGCACCGTCGACTTTGAGCCCGCAGACGCGGAAAAGGCGGTGGCCGCTGCCGCCGACCTGATGGCGGAGACCCGCACCCAGGCCGGCTGCCGCCACTATGTGTGGAGCCTCGACCCCGCCGTGCCCGGGCGCGTGTACGTGTATGAGAACTGGGAGAGCGAGCAGTCACTGGCCGACCACCTGGCGGGCCGCTACTACGCGGAGATGCTGGCGCTGCTGAGCGGCTTCGGCATCAAGGCCTCGGAAACCCTGAAGTACCGCATCGAGGCGGCGGGCCCCATCTACGACGAGACCGGCACGCCCCGCGCGGACTTCTTTGCCACGGTTGACGCCTGACGGCATGGTTCCGGGCGAAACTTGTTTTCCTCTGTAGCCCGGGAGCGAGCTGGGTCTATCCCATTCCCGGACACGCTAAAAGCATGCCGTCCATGGCTCGCTCGGCAACGGCCGTCCCTGGCCGTTGACGGTCCGGGAATGGGATAGACCCAGCTCCCGCCCTACTTCAAGCCACCAACGACCAGATTAGCTTCCGCATAAAAAAACGGCCTGCTCGCAAGAGCAGGCCGTTTTCGTTCAGGTGTTGCGAGGTTTAGAAGTTACCGGAGATTTGCACCCCGTACATTTCACCCCCGGAGATGGAGGAGAAGGCGAACAGGCCCGGTACCACCACCAGTGAGCCGTAATCCATCTCGTCGGTGATATCACGGCCGAAGGCGGCGATCTTCACACTGCGGCCTTCCGTCCAGTCCCACTCGTAAGAGATGGTGGCGTCGATGATGGTGCGATCATCGATCAGGCCGCGGGGGTCGTTGCTGACTTCTACCCAGTATTCATCGGTATAGCGTACGGCCGAGAACAGGGTGAGTACGCCCGGGCCAACCGGGTAGGTGAAGGTGCCGGTAATACCACCGGTCCATTCCGGAACCCGGCGCAGTTCCAGGTCCGAGTTATCCGTCTCGATGCCGTCGCCGTTCAGGTCGGCAACATAGTCATCGTACTCCGCATCCAGGTAGCCGACGTTGGCGGTAAACAGCAGGTTCTCGTTGGCCACCCAGGTCCACTCACTCTCGAATCCGGAAATCTCCACAGTGGACGCGTTCCGCACCACGGTGAAGGTGCCGCCGAAGCCGTCCGGGATGATGACTTCTTCCTGCTTGTCGTCGTAGTCGGTGTAGAAGACGTTGGCGTTCCAGCGCAGGGTGCGGTCGAAGAACTCGCCCTTCATGCCGATCTCGTACTGGTCCACGTATTCCGGATCGTAGGGGCCAATTGAGTCAGGGGTGAAGTTACGCCCGTTGAAACCACCGGAGCGGAAACCCTGGGAGAAGCTGGCATAGAACATCACGTCGTCCGAGTAGCGGTAATCGACGCCGACCTTGCCGGTGAATTCATCCCAGGTTTCGTCGGCATTGGCCGCCCCGATCGGGTTGAAGTTCTCGGGCACGCCCAGCGCCAACTGGTTGAAGGCATCGAATTCCTTTTCCTCCTCGGTGTAGCGGCCGCCGAGGGTCAGGGTCCAGTCTTCGGCAAGGTCGATATGCACCTCGCCGAACACCGCCCAGGCCTCGCGGTCCTGCTCGTAGGTCGGGTTCTGGTATATGGCGCCGGTGCCGTCGGGGGCCGTGCCCAGCAGTTCGAGGATGGCGGTGAACTGCTCCAGCTCGTAGTTGTCGTCGAGATAGTAGACACCTGCGACGAAGTCCCAGGTCTCGCTGATCGCATCGCTCGAGGCGAAACGCAGCTCGAAGGAAGTCTGTTCAGACTCCTGGTCGCGCAGGGTGTGGAAGATGGGTACCGGAGTCGCGTCAAAGTCGGTGGGTACTGACTCGTCGGTGTCGCGGTAGCCGATGATGCTGGTAAACGTGCCTAACTCCATTTCGTAATCGAGCTGCAGGGTATAAGTGTCCTGCTCGAACTCGATAGGCTCGAGGAAGTCCTGGGTCAGGTCATCGAGGTTACCGTTGTCGCAGAAGCCCAGCACACAGGACAGGTCCGGCAGCTGAGCGCGGTTTACCAGGGCGACACCGTTGTTTTCATCCTCGAAGTGCACGTAGGTAAACAGCGCTTCGAAATTGTCAGTCGGCGTCCACAGCAGGGTGCCAGTGAATTCGGTGTCATCCCGGTCGATGGCTTCCTCGCCATCGAAGTTTTCCAGCATGGCGCCGTCCTGCTGGGTGAAGGCGCCGATCTTGCCGGCCAGCTTGCCCTCGACGATGGGGAAGTTGACCACCGCCTTGGCATCGAAGCGGTCGTCGGAACCGGCGGTGACCTCATAGCGGGCGCCGAGCTCACCGGTGGGCCGGCTGCGCTGGATATTGATTACGCCGCCGGTGGTGTTCCTGCCGAATAGCGTTCCCTGGGGCCCGCGCAGCACTTCCAGGCTACCGAAATCGAAGGTGTTGACCATGGAGCCGTTGACGAAGGACAGCGGTACGCCATCGATCACCACGCCCACGGCGGGGTCGAAGCTGCGCTCCACTTCCTGGGTGCCGACGCCTCGGAAGTACAGGGAGGCGGCGCCCGGCGCCACGCTCACCGCGTCGATCACGACGTTGGGAATAAAGCCCTCGAGCTGACGGATGTCCCGCATGATCAGGGCGTCGATGTTCTCACCGGAGAATGCGGTAATAGCCACCGGCACGTCCTGGCCGGATTCCAGCGTCTTACGCGCGGTAACCACGATCTCTTCGAGGGTGGCGCCCTCCTGGGACATGGCCGCCGGAGCCACCGTGGCGCCGGCTGCAAGCGCCAGCGCCAGGGCCAGGGGCTTGCGGGAAAAATGGGTGCTTAAACGGGTACTACTGTCTTTCATGCGGGTCTCCTGCCGACCGCAGCGCGGCCATGTCCGGGTGCGTTACCCGGTTCTTATAGTTAGTGGTGTCCCAGTCTTGTTTTGATAATGCGGGTTTTACTGGACTGTGACACCGGCGGAAAATACAATCAGTCCTGTTTGTTTTTTTAGTATTGATCGCTTTGCAAGTAATTTGCAAGCGGCCTATTCACTAATCCTCTTACCGCAGCTGTCCCCGGACAGCGGATGTGCAGGCCCATGACAATAACAACCCAAAAGACTTACTGCCGTTACTGCCACGCCTACTGCCCCATGGACGTTGACGTCGATGAGGGCGGTACCGTCACCGCAGTACGACCCGACACCTCCAACAGCCACTATGGCGGCTATACCTGTATCAAGGGGCGCCAGCTGGTGGAGCAAATGTACCAGCCGGAGCGGCTGACCGAGTGCCAGAAAAAGACGAACGGCAGCTTTAGCGCGATCAGCAGCCAGCAGGCCCTCGATGAAGTGGCGGACAAGCTGCGCCAGATCATCGATGAGCACGGCCCGCGGGCAGTGGCCACCTATAACGGTACCTATGCCTTCCAGAATTCGGCCCAACTCGCTTTCAGCCGCGCCTTCCACGACGCGCTGGGCTCGCCGTCCTATTACACCAGTGTCACCATCGACCAGCCCGCCAAGGTGTTCGTGGGTACCCGCCACGGCTACTGGGGCGCCGGTGGCCATTTCTTCGAGGATTCGGACGTCACCCTGATCATCGGCAACAACCCGATGGTGTCGCAGTACGCACCCCCCGGCGGTGTGCCCTCAGTCAGCCCCTTCGAGCGGCTGCGGGATGCCAAGAAGCGCGGCCACACCCTGATCGCCGTCGACCCGCGCAGCACCGAGCTGACCCGCAGAGCCGAAATGCACCTGCAGATCCAGCCCGGCGAAGACAGCACCCTGCTGGCGTCGATGATCCGCCTGATTATCGAGGAGGGCCTGCACGACGCCGAGTTCTGTGCCGCGCACACCGAAGGCCTTGAAGAGCTGCGGGCCTCGGTCGAGCCCTACACCCTCGACTACGCGGCAGAGCGCACCCAGGTACCCGCCGAGCAGATTGCTGAAGCCGCGCGCCGCTTTGCAGCGGGGCCGAGGGGCGTGGCCATCACCGGCACCGGCCCGGAAATGTCGGAACACCCGAACCTGACCCAGCACCTGGTAGCCAGCCTTAACAGCCTCTGCGGTCGCTACTACCGGGAGGGCGACACCCTGCCCAACCCGGGCATGCTGGCGCCGCCTGCGCCACGCCGCGCCCAGGCCCTGCAAGTGCCGTTGGCCTGGAGCGACGACGCCCGCGCGCGCTCGCGAATCGACGAAAACCTTGGCGAGCTGACCACCATGGGCATGATGGGCCCGGTGCGGGAAATGCCCACCAACCTGCTGAGCGACGAGATCCTCACCCCCGGCGAAGGCCAGGTGCGAGCGCTGATCGTGGTCGGTGGCAACCCGCTGATGGCCTTCCCCAACCAGGAAAAAACCTACGAGGCCCTCAAGGACCTTGACTTGCTGGTGTGCATCGATGCCTACCTGTCCTCCGGCACCTGCCAGATGGCCGATTACGTGTTCGCTCCCAAGCTGACGCTGGAGCGGGACGACGTCACCCTGCTGGCGGACCCCTGGTACGAAGAGCCCTACAGCCAGTATGCGGAGGCAGTGGTCGCGTCCTCCCACGATGTGCTGGAAGAGTGGGAGGTATTCTGGGAGCTCAGCCACCGCCTCGGCATCGATGTGGCCATAAACGGCACGCATTTCCCCGGGCCCGAGCGCCCCAGCAAGTTCGACGTGCTGAGCGCCATTACCACCGGGTCGCGGGCCGACCTGGCCTGGCTGCGGGACAATCCCGGCGGCCACAGTTTCCCGGACCAGAAGGTCACGATCGAGGGGCCGGACGAGACCGCCGGCAAGCTGCAGTTCTTCCCCGAGGGTGTGGCCGAGGACTTTGCCGCGGCGCTGGCGCCTCCCGCAGAAGACGACAGCGGCTATGCACTGCGGCTGATCAGTTCGCGCAGCAAATACGTGCTGAATTCCTCGGGTCGCAACCTGAGCCTGCTGCGCAAGAAGCAGGGCGATACCAACCCGGTACTGCTGCATCCGGACGACATGGCGGCACTGGGCCTGGAAGAGGATTGCCTGGTACAGGTGCAATCAGAACACGGCACCATCACCGGCGTGGCGCGGGCCTATGACCGCATCAAGCCAGGCGTGGTCACCATGCATCATAGCTGGGGCCCCGTGCCCGGGCCGGACGCCGATGAGCAGGTGCGCGAGCAGGGGGCAAACACCAACCGCCTGATCGACAACCGCACCCACACCCAGCGCTACACCGGCATGACGCGCCAGAGCGCGATTCCGGTGAACGTGACCCGCAAGGAGCAGGCCGCGTGAAGCCGTTCCGGTTCGGCCTGCAGGCCTTCAACCCCAAGTCCCCTCAGGCCTGGCGCGAGATGCTGCGCAAGGTTGAGGACCTGGGCTATTCCACCTACCACCTGGCCGACCATTTCATGGGGCCGGGGCCGGCCCAGGAGAGCACTGCCCACCCGCCGCAGATTCTG
Source organism: Halieaceae bacterium (assembly GCA_030066555.1). Classification (GTDB taxonomy): domain Bacteria; phylum Pseudomonadota; class Gammaproteobacteria; order Pseudomonadales; family Halieaceae; genus JANQIO01. The sequence continues at coordinate 9,144 of JASJBK010000026.1, read as the reverse complement.
GCGGCGGTGCCCGCCATGGCCATGGCGCTGGAGTACACCGACCGGATCAAGGTCGGCGCCCGGGTATTCTGCATGGACTACCGCGACCCGGTGATCCTCGCCAAGGAAGCCGCCACCATGGACTACCTGTCCGACGGGCGACTGGAACTGGGCCTGGGCGCCGGCTGGATACAGGCCGAGTACGAGGCCGCCGGCATGCCCTTCAAGCCGATTGGCGAGCGGCTCGACAAGTTCGAGAACGTGGTCAGCGCGGTGAAGGCCTTCATGACCGGCGAACCACTGTCCATCGACAATGGCCACATACACTGGCAGGGCTTCTCGGGCCTGCCGGCGCGCCCCACCCCACCGCCCCTGATGATCGGCGGCGGTAGCAAGCGCATACTCACCATTGCCGGCCGCGAGGCCGACATCGTCAGCCTCAATTTCAATAACCGCGCCGGCGTACTCGGCCCCGACGGCATGATGTCGGGCCTGGCGGAACAGACGGCGAAGAAAATCGGCTGGATCAAGGACGGCGCCGGCGATCGCTTCGAGGCGCTGGAGCTGGAGATTGGCGCCTACCTGACCGTGGTGACCGACCATCAGCAGCCCACCGCTGCGGCAATAGCCGAGCCCATGGGCCTGTCGGTGGAGGACCTGCTGGCCGGACCGCACAACCTGATCGGTAGCGTGGACTATATCTGCGAAGAACTACAACGACGCCGCGAGACCTACGGCATTTCCTACATCACTGTGTTGGACGACGGTGAGAACAACATGGTGGAGCAGTTCGCGCCGGTTGTTGCTAAACTCGCCGGCGCCTGACAGGGGGACCCATGGCTAAAGAAGCGAAGGACAGCGGCCGCAAGGAGCGCGACAAATCGGGCTGGCAGGCCCAGAAGAGCGCAATGATGCGCGACACCATTCTCGACGCAGCCCTCGACTGCTTCGTAACTATCGGCTACGCCAACACCACCACGGCGCGGATTGCCGAGCGTGCCGGTGTCTCCCGGGGCGCCATGTTGCACCACTTCCCGTCAAAGTCGGAACTGATGCAGGCCGCCGTTGAATACCTGCACCAGAAGCTGGTGGGCCTGTATGCCAGCCATATCGAAAAGGTGCCGCTGGACCTGCCGGTGGACGAGCGCAACCGCGCGGGTCTGGAGGGTTACTGGACCTACCTGCGCTCTGACCTGTACGTGGCCTACCACGAACTCTGCGTGGCCGGCCGCACCGACCCGGAGTTGCAGGACATTCTGGAGGATTCCATCGCCCGCTTCGACGAGGCCATCGTCGAATCCAACCGCCGCCTGTTCCCGGAGTGGTCGGAGCGGGGCGAGCTGTATGAACTGGCGATGGACATCACCAAGTTCCTGATGGAAGGCATGGCGGTGTCACAAATCGTCAGCCAGCGCGAGAAGCGGGTGAACCGCATGATCGATTACCTCGGTGACCGACTGGAGGAAATCTTCCACGAGGGCGACGAGGTCGGCGCCGCCATCCACCGCCATTCGCTAAGAAAATAGGGGCTCAGGCGGCGAGGTAGCGCCGCAGGTGGTGCTCACCGTCACCGAACAGGGTATTCAGTAGCAGCAGGCGCTTGAAGTAGTGGCTGATACCCAGCTCATCGGTCATGCCAATACCGCCGTGTAGCTGCACTGCCTGCTGGGATACGAAGCGTCCCGCCTCCTCCAGCTTTACCTTCAATGCAGAGGCCGCCTTGCCAGCGTCTTCGCGCCCCTCATCGCGCAGGATGGCCGCGTAGTAAAGCAGCGAGCGCAGGGACTGGCATTCCAGGTACATGTCGGCCATGCGGTGCTGCAGGGCCTGGAACCGCGAGATCGGCTGGCCGAACTGCTCGCGGGTGCGGGTGTACTCCACGGTCTGCTCCAGCAGCATATCCATGGCACCCAGTGCCTCCGCCGCCATCGCGACGATGGCCTGGTCGATGACATCCTCGACCAGCAGCAGGGCGTTACCAGGCTCGCCAATCACGGCGTCGGCACCGGCCTCGACATTGTCAAAGTGCAGGCTGGCGCCGCGCGAGCCGTCCACCAGCGGGTACGGCGTGCGCGACAGGCCCGGTGCATCACCAGGAACCAGCAGCAGGGAAATCCCGTCGCGGTCGCGACGGTCACCGCTGGTGCGGGCCGTGACCAGCAGGTAGTCCGCCGCCTCGCCGTTCAGCACCGCGATTTTCTCACCCTGCAGGCGGTAACCGCCGTTCCCCGCCTCGGCGGTCACACTGACATCGTGGAGGCGAAAGCGGCCCCGAGGTTCGGCAAAGGCGAAGCCCCACTGGCTTTCACCGGCTATAAGGCCAGGCAGGTAGGCGCTGCGCAGGGTATCCTGGGCGGCACGCAGGAAGCCGCCACAGACCACCACATTGGCAAGGTAGGGATCGGTGACCAGGCCACGGCCGAATTCCTCCATCAGCACCATCAGGTCGATGGCGCTGCCACCGAAACCACCGTCGGCCTCGTCAAAGGGCAGCGCCAGCCAGCCGAGCTCAGCCAGCTGCTGCCAGCGCTCGACGTCCAGCGGCTGGCCGCTGTCGCGCAGCGCACGAAGCTGTTCGATGCTGTAATTTTCCTCGACAAAGCGCGCCACGCCGTCTTTCAACAGCTGCTGTTCTTCACTCAGGGAAATATGCATGGAGCGCTCCGACCATTTACCGGTCGGACAAGTTAGCAGAGAGGGAAACCGGTAACAATCAGTTCATCCGGTTTTTAATTGCCTGCAGCCGTTCAAGTGCCGGACAACTAGTTGAGGTCGGCAGCGTACTGGCGCATCAGCTCCAGCGGCACAACCTCCAGTGCGCGCATATGCGTACGTCGCAGGAATACCCGCGGCGCCATGTCCGCCTGCTGCGCTTCCAGCCAGCGCGCTGCACAAAGGCACCAGCGATCACCGGCCTTCAGGCCCGGGAAACCGTAGGCGGGCATCGGCGTGACCAGGTCGTTGCCACGCGAGCGGGAGTAACTCAGGAAATCATCGGTGACTTCGACACACACCGTATGTGAGCCAACGTCCTGCTCGCTGGTATTACAGCAACCGTCGCGGAAAAAACCGGTCATCGGCTCTTCGCCACAGGTTTCCAGCTTCTCCCCGAACACATTGACCGAATCATCCACGGTCTTGCCCTCCTTGCAGCAGGTTTTCGAACAGGTCTATATCTTCCTCGAAAACGGGCGCCATGCCACGCAATTCTTCTACAGTGACCCAGCGCAGGGCCGTGAGCTCGTCGTTGCAGATGCTGGGCTCACCGGCAAGGATCTCGGCGCGCCAGTAGTGCAGGCGGTAACGACCATTGTGGGAAGGCAACTCCTGCAGCTTCTCCAGTGCGCGCACATCACAGCCCAGTTCCTCGCGGGCCTCCCGTGCCACGGTGTCGGTCTGGGCCTCCCCCACCTCCACCTTGCCCGAGACCTGGGTCCAGTAGCCGGCTGCCGGTTTATGCGCAGCCCGCTGGCCTACCAGGAAGCGCTCGCCGCGCTGCAACACGATGATAACGCCGTCAAGAATGCTGCTCATTGCGGGATCGTGAGGCCATAGTCCTGAGCAAGCGTACGCTGCCAAAGTGCCGGGAACGTTTTTATCGTTTGCATCCGCAGTGCCTCAGGCTAGGAAGGCGTGAGCCCGTAGTCCGCAGCAAGCGTACGCTGCCAAAGTGCCGGGAATTGTTTTCCTGTTCGCATCCGCAGTGCCTCAGGCTAGGAAGGCGTGAGCCCGTAGTCCTGAGCAAGCGTACGCTGCCAATTTGTAACTTTTTCGCTTTCGTAAGTTAGCGAATGCACGAGGTTCCCCCATACCGGCTGCGGCCAGCAGGGGTCGTCCTCGCTTCGGCCGATGATATGCAGGTGCATCTGCGGCACCACGTTGCCGAGGCCGGCAAAGTTCACCTTGGGGCAGCCAATCACCTCCTTGATAAAGGCTGACACCCGGGCGCTGTCAGCGGTGACCGCCGCCAACCGGGCGGCGGGCAGGTCCAGCACGTCGGCAAGCTCGGTGTCAGGCACCAGGATGAACCAGGGAACGCCGGCATTGCGGTGTAGCAGCAGGGTGCCACTGGTCATGGTGCCCAGCTCAAAGCAGTCCTCAAGCAATTGCGGATGGATCATCGGGTAGCCCCTCGCCGTTTATGCTGAGCATAGAGGCAGGGCTGCGCCAATACCAGATTCGCCCGACCGGCCGCCGCGCTGGCCGCAACCCACAATTGCCAGTACCCTGCGGGCATGCAACTAGACTGCCCCGCCCTGGACTGCTTCGTGCCCGACGGTGAAAGCCTGGCTGTGGCCAGCCAGCGTACCACCCAGCTCGGGATCGGCGCCCATCCCGATGACCTGGAGATCATCGGTATTCCGGGCATTCTCGAATGCCATGAAGCGGAAGATGGCTGGTTCACCGGCGTGGTGGCCTGCGACGGCGCCGGCAGCCCCAGGTCCGGTCGCTACGCCGCGTACAGCAACCGGGAGATGATAGACACTCGCCGCCAGGAACAGCGGGCCGCGGCCAGCCTGGGGCAGTACTCGTTGCAGGTGCAGCTCGGTTTTCCCAGTGCCGAGGCCGCCTCCCCGGCCCTGGAGGACTGCCTTGTGGAGATCGTACAAGCCTGCCAGCCGGACACCGTCTACCTGCACAACATCGCCGACGCGCACGCAACCCATCGCAAGCTGGCGCGCAGCAGCCTGGCAGCTCTGCGCCGCTTGCCCGCCGGGCAACTACCCGCGCGGGTATTCGGGGTAGAAGTATGGCGCAGCCTTGACTGGTTGTCGGCACCCCTGCGCGTGGCGTTACCCGTGGATGATCCGGGTGAGCTCCAGACGCGGCTGTTGCGCTGTCACGACAGCCAGGTCAGCGGCGGCAAACGCTATGACCTGGCCATTATCGCCCGCCAGCAGGCCAACGCCACGCTGGTCGAGAGTCAAGACCTCGACGCCTGCAGCGCCTGTGTGCTGGCCATGGACCTTGCTCCGCTGCTGCGCGAGGCCGAGCCAGATATCGATGCACTGCTGGACCAGGCGCTGGAAGGATTTCGGGCCGAACTGGCCACCTGAAGCTACAAGACTCGGCGAGCTGGTCTATGCTCATGGGGTTTCACAACGGAGGACACCCCATGGACTACCAGCTTTTCGGCAGCAGCGGACTGCGCGTATCCCAGCTCTGTCTCGGTGCAATGACCTTTGGCTCGGACGAACCCTGGTGCGCTGACAAGGCGGAAAGTCGCGCCATGTTCGACGCTTTTGCCGCCGCTGGCGGCAACTTTATCGACACTGCAGACATCTATACCGGCGGCGAGAGCGAGAAACTGATCGGCGAGTTTATCGCCGATGATCGCGAGCGCTTCGTGGTCGCCACCAAGTACACCAATTCGTTTCCCGGCCCCGAAGACCCCAATGCCAGCGGCAACCACCGCAAGAACCTGACCCAGTCCCTGGATGCGAGTCTGAAGCGCCTCAATGTAGATTACATCGACCTGTACTGGGTGCATGTATGGGACTACACAACGCCAGTAGATGAGGTGATCCGTGCCCTGGACGACGCAGTGCGGGCCGGCAAGATTCTCTATATCGGCCTGTCGGACGCACCCGCCTGGGTAGCCAGCCGCGCCAATACCCTGGCCGAGCTGCGCGGTTGGACCTCCTTTATCACCATGCAGCTCGAATACAGCCTGCTGGAGCGCGGCATCGAGCGCGAGCACTTCTCCCTGTGCCGGGCAGCCGACATCGCCATCACCGCCTGGTCACCGCTGGCTTCCGGCATACTCTCCGGCAAGTACACCCGGGGCGGTGATGAAGCCAAACGCCTGGATGTGTTGCCGTTCAAGCAACAGGACGAGGGCAAGCTGGCCATCGCCCGGGAAGTGGATGCGGTGGCGGATGAAGTCGGCGTGAGCTCAGCCCAGGTGGCACTGGCCTGGGTTCGCCAGCGCGGCACCATTCCCATCATCGGTGCCAGGACCCTGGCCCAGCTGGAGGACAACCTGGCGAGCGTGGAGCTCGAGCTCAGCGCTGAGCAGATGAACCGGCTGACCAATGCCAGCGCCATCGACCTGGGCCATCCCTACAACTTCACGGACCAGGAAATGGTCAGGGACCTGGTGACTGGCGGTATGTATGGTCGGGTGCACAACCACCGGCCCCTGCGTTAGGAGGTTTTACCCGCTGGGCCAGGCCTTCAGCAGGCGATTAAGGTCGGCGCAGCGGCTTGCAAGGTCATCGGCACCGCCCTCACACCAGCCCAACAGGCTGGCGATGAAGTCGAGGTACAGCACTTCTCCAACGCGTGTCGCGCCGACATCGCTGCGCCAGGCTCCCTGGGCCTGACCGGCAACCGCCAGCTCCACGAAGGCCCTGCGCAGGGCGGGGAAACCCCCTGGCCCCGCCTTGCCCAACAGCAGCAGGCGGGTCAGGTCAGCGGTCTGCTCCAGCACCCGCGCCGCGTGAGCGTAGAGCTCGGCCAGCGCGGCGGGGGCTGATTCCTGCTTGCTTAGATAGTGGCTGAGCGCGTCCACCAGACGCTGTTCGAGGCTGGCACTGATGGCCTCGAGGAGAGCGGGTTTGCCGGGGTAGTAATTGAACAGGGTGGCACGGGACACGCCGGCCTCCTCAGCCACCTGCTCCATCGTGGTGACATCGACGCCCCGGGCCAGGAACAGGCGCCGGGCGGCAGCCTGGATGGCCCGGGAGCGGGCCTCTCGTTGCGCTGCGCGACCTACCATCTTTAGACTCTAGTCTAATTTTAGACTGTCGTCTATTTATTATGCGCAGTCCTCGCAGGTTTTGATGCTGAGGACGGTAGCAGTGCCGATGGCCAGCAGGATCACGCCGGTGATACGCAACCAGGTCTGGTCGACCGCAAAGATCACCGAAGCGCCGCCTGCCAGCAGCATGCTGACGATGGCCACCTGCTTGGCGCGCCGGGACATACAGCGGTTGTCTTCCCAGTTACGAATCATGGGGCCGGTCAATTCGTGGGCCAGCAACCGCTGGTGCCACTTTTCCGAAGAGCGCGCGAAGAACCAGGCCGACAGCAACAGGAACGGTGTGCCCGGCAGCAAGGGCAAGAGCACGCCGAGGATGGCAAGTCCCAGGAACACAAAACCCAGGGGTTTGTAGAGAGTCCGTTTCACGCCACTAGCGCTCCTTACTGGTGGTGCTAGATTACACATGTCTTATGAACTACGAACAAGCGCGCGATTACCTGCTGTCTCAGCCCGAAGCCTGGGAGGATTTCCCTTTTGGCCCCGACGTGGCCGTCATGAAGATCAAGGGCAAAATGTTCGCCACGCTCGCAATGAGCGGAGATTCCCCACGCAGCAACCTCAAGTGCGACCCGAACGAAGCGCTGATGTTGCGGGATATCTTCGAGGGGGTGATACCCGGCTACCATATGAACAAGCGCCACTGGAACACGGTGATACTGGACGGCGATGTGCCTCGCGGGGAAATAGAGCGTATGATGGATCGCTCCTACGGACTCGTAGTCAAAAGCCTGAAAAAGTCGGAGAGAGAAGCACTACTGCTGGCCCATGGACAGGAAGCAATATTTAAGTAACGAGGAAATCCGCTTCTTCACCAGCAAGGACGATGCGCTGGCCTGGCGCACCCTGCTGGTCAGCTGGGCGGGGATTCTGGCGATCTTCTGGGTGGTATCCACCTGGACCAACCCCGTGACCATCCTGGCGGCGCTGTTGCTGTTGCCCGGGCGCCAGCTGGCCCTGGCGGTTGTGACTCACGAATGTGGCCACGGCACCTTCTTCACCTCGCGCAAACTCAACCAGATTGTCGGCCAGTATTTCGCCGCCAACCCGGTATTCACCGACCTCAACAACTACGCTCGCGGACACACCCGGCACCACCAGCTCGCCGGCACCCACGACGACCCGGACCTGCCCAACTACCAGGCCTACCCGGTCAAGCGCGACAGCTTCCGGCGCAAGGTCAAGCGCGACCTGACCGGACAGACCGGCTACAAGCTGATTCGCTACGTCCTGAGCCAGGCGCAGCTGGCATTTTCCGACGACGCCGCGGAGCGCGAGCGCGCCCGACCCTTCGTGCAGCAGCTGTGGGTGAATGCCGCCCTCGCCGTGCTGCTGGGCGTGCTGTTCAGCCCCTGGGTCTACCTGCTGTGGATCGGTGCCTACATGACCACCTATATGCTGGTGGTACGCATTCGCCAGGTGGCCGAGCACGCCGCCGTTCCCGACCTGTACGATTCAGACCCGCGCAATAACACCCGCACCACCATTCCGCGCTGGTGGGAGCGCCTGGTGTTCGCGCCAAACAACGTCAATTACCACATGGAACACCACTTCATGGCAGCAGTTCCCTGCTATCGGCTCAAGGCCCTGCACGAACTTCTGAAACAACGCGGAGCCTACACTGATACCCCCATCTTCCAGGGCTATGGAGACGTACTGCGCCACGCCGTAGCGTAACTCATGCCACGCCGCACCAAGATTGTCGCCACTGTCGGCCCGGCCTCACAGTCGGATCAGCGCATTGCTGAGCTGATTGAGGCGGGGGTCAACGTATTCCGACTGAATTTCAGCCACGGGACCATGCAGGACCACCTCGCGGTGGCCCAGCGCATCCGCAAGCAGGCGGAGCTGCAGGAGGTCTACGTGGGCATTCTCGCCGACCTGCAGGGGCCGAAGATTCGCATCGGCGGATTTGCCGACGGCGAGGTGGAGCTGGAGGAGGGCGCCCTGTTTTCCCTGGACACCGGGCTGGCAGCAGATGCCGGCACGGTGCGCAGCGTCGGGCTAGAGTATGCCGCACTCTGCGAGCAGGCCGGGCGCGATGACATCCTGCTGCTGGACGACGGCCGCATCCGCCTGCAGGTGAATGCCGTGGAGGGCGGAGTCGTCGAAACCCAGGTCATCGTCGGCGGCAAACTGAGTTCACGCAAGGGCATCAACATGCTGGGCGGCGGCCTGGCAGCTCCGGCACTGACGGAGAAAGACCGTGCCGATATCGCCCGCCTGCCCGAATTGCGACCTGACTTCGTCGCCGTATCCTTCGTCTCCGCTGCCAGCGATATCTTTGAAACCCGCGACCTGCTGGCAGCCCAGGGCCTGGAACCCGCGATTATTGCGAAAATCGAGCGCGCCGAAGTGGTGGGGGACGAGATCACCCTGAAGGGCATCCTGTCAGCGGCACA